>NZ_JARGZF010000001.1:1200000-1500000 GCF_029222705.1 Knoellia sp. p5-6-4 | reverse complement strand
GGTGACGGTCCGGCACCTCCTGACGCACACCTCCGGCTTCACCTCGTGGCTGCCGCTCTACAGCCGCTACCCCGACAGGGCGTCGCGCATCCAGGCCGTCATGGACGCGCCGCTCCGGAACCCGGTCGGGTCGACCTACCTCTACAGCGACCTCAACCTCATCACCCTCGGCGTGCTCGTCGAGCGGCTGACCGGCAAGGGGCTCGACGAGGTGGTGCGCGAGCGCGTGACGGCACCGCTCGGCATGGACGACACCGGCTACAACCCGGCCGACCGCACCCGCACCGCGGCCACCGAGTACCAGGCGACACCGGCCCGGGGCATGGTCTGGGGCGAGGTGCACGACGAGAACGCCTGGTCGCTCGGCGGGGTCGCCGGGCACGCCGGGGTGTTCTCGACCGCCGACGACCTCGCCGTGCTGTGCCAGGCGCTGCTCAACGGCGGCTCCTACGACGGTGCCCGGATCCTCAGCCGCAAGAGCGTCTCCCTGCTCATCACCAACTTCACCGAGGACTTCCCGGGCGACGACCACGGCCTCGGTTTCGAGCTGGACCAGCGCTGGTACATGGACGCCCTGTCGGGTCCGCGGACCGCGGGGCACACCGGCTACACCGGCACCTCGATGGTCATCGACTTCGCCTCCCGCTCGTTCGCGATCCTGTTGACCAACCGGGTGCACCCCTCGCGGTCGTGGGGCAGCAACAACGTCGCCCGCCGCGAGTGGGCCCGAGGTCTCGCCCTGGCCCTGGGCGTGCGACCGACCCGGGGTGAGACTGCCTGGTGGTCGGGCGCTGCTGATGCCACCACCTCGACCCTGACGGTGCCTGTTGCGGTGCCGCGCAGCGGTGGCCGGCTCTCCTTTGACCTCTTCCTCGACACCGAGGAGACCGACCGGCTCACCCTCGAGACCTCGACGGACGGCGGGAACACCTGGCAGGCGCTGCCGTTCGAGGTCCGCGACCGCGGCGAGGTGACGGAGAGCGACGGCGCCGTCGCGGGCAGCGGCACCCGTCACTGGATGCAGGCGCGGGCCGTCCTCGCCGCCGGGGAGCAGCTGGTCCGGTGGCGCCACACGACCGACGGTGCCTACCTCGGCCGTGGCGTCCTGGTCGACGACGTCTTCGCGCAGGGCGCCGGTGGGGTGCTGCTCGACGGGGAGCGGTCTTCCGAGCTGTTCTCGGCGGAAGGCTGGGCGGCGGTCAAGCGGCAGGCCGTAGCGTAGGACCATGCCCCGAGCCGACAGTGCTGCTGCCGCGGTGACCGCCGCCCCCGCCCCGCTCCTCGTCCGCCTCAGGGGCCTGCGTCCGTCGCTCTCCCCGGCCGAGGACCGGGTCGCGGAGCAGGTGCTCGCGGATGCCCGGGCCGCCGCTGGCCTGACCATCAGTGAGCTGGCCGTCGCGGCGAAGACCTCCGAGACGACGGTGCTGCGGTTCTGCAAGCGCCTCGGGTTGCCCGGCTACCCGCAGCTGCGGCTGGCGCTGGCAGAGGAGTCGGCGCAGCCTCGGGTGAGCGCCGCCAAGACCTCGGACATCAGCGCCAAGGACAGCATCGACGACATCATCGCCAAGGTGTCCTTCGCCGACGCGAGCGCCGTCGAGGAGACTGCGCAGCAGCTCGACCGGCAGGCCCTCGCCGCCGCGGCGGCCGCGATCGCAGCCGCCAAGCGGGTGGACATCTACGGCATCGGCGCCAGCGCCATCGTCGGGATCGACCTGCAGCAGAAGCTCCACCGCATCGGCGCCATGGCCTTCGCGTGGAACGACCCGCACATCGCGCTGACCAGCGCCACCCTGCTGGCCCGCAAGGACGTCGCGATCGGCATCTCGCACTCCGGCACGACCAAGGAGACCATCGAGTCGCTGGAGGCGGCCGGGAAGCGCGGCGCCACCACCATCGCGATCACCAACTTCCCCCTCTCCCGACTCGCCTCGACCGCAGACCTGGTCCTCACCACCGCGGCGCGGGAGACCAGCCTGCGCTCGGGGGCGACCGCCAGCCGGATCGCGGCACTCACGGTGGTCGACTGCCTGTACATCGCCGTCGCGCAGCGCCACCTCAAGCGCGCCCGCAAGGCCGTGGAGGAGACCCGTGACGCGGTCTCCGGGCACCGGCTCCTCTGACGTCCTTCGCTCACGCGTCCCTCAGTCACGGTCTTCGTGGCCGGAATGTTACTGGTTCACATCATTGACGTAGGGCCCGTAGGAAACTAACCTCGGCCGCGTGACACACGACGTCAGGGTGAGTGCGCCCACCGAGGACCGGCACCCCGGCACGACCGGCATCGACACCCTGTCGACGCTCGAGGTGCTGCAGGTCCTCAACAGCGAGGACGCCAAGGTGGCCCCGGCGGTGGCCGAGATCCTCCCGGCGCTCGCGGCCCTCGTCGACGTCACCGTCGACTCGCTGCGCGCCGGCGGCGCGGTGCACTACTTCGGCGCCGGCACCTCGGGCCGCCTCGCCGTGCTCGACGCCGCCGAGCTGCTGCCGACCTTCAACGCCCCTCCCGGCCTGTTCACCGCACACCACGCCGGCGGTCCCGAGGCGCTGCTGCGCGCGGTGGAGAACGTCGAGGACGACGTCGACCTCGGCCGGTCGGAGGCGGCGGCCCTGCGGCCCGGTGACATCGCCATCGGCCTCACCGCCTCGGGGCGCACGCCCTTCGTCGGTGGCGCCCTGGAGGCGGCCCGCGAGCGCGGCGCGGTCACGGTCCTGGTGACGGCGAACCCCCACGCCGAGCTGGCCCCCCGCGCGGACCACCTGCTGGCGGTCAACACCGGGCCCGAGGCGGTCACCGGCTCCACCCGGCTCAAGGCGGGCACGGCACAGAAGCTCGTTCTCAACACCTTCTCGACCGCCGTGATGATCCGTCTCGGCCGCACCTGGTCCAACCTGATGGTCGACGTCGTCGCGACCAATGCCAAGCTGCGCGGCCGGGTGCTGCGCATCCTGCAGGAGGCCAGCGGCGCGGGCGAGGACGAGTCGCGCACCGCACTCGAGCAGGCAGGCGGGGAGCTCAAGCCCGCGCTGCTCTCGATGCTCGCCGGCGTTGGCGCCGTGGAGGCGCGGGCCGCGATCGATAGCCACGGAGGGTCGGTCGCCACGGCGCTCAAGGCCCTCCAGGACCAGTCCGGCCCATCGGCCGCGATCCCCGACAGCACCACCCACGCAACCCCGAATGCCGTCCCGGCACGTGTCCCGACAGGAGAACCCGCATGACCCGCCGATCCCCGTGGAAGTACGTTGCGCTGGCAGCCCTCAGCAGCGGCGTCGCCCTCACCGCCTGTGCGCCGTCCAGCGGCGGGGACTCCGGTGGCGGTGACGGCGGCGCCACCACGCTGACGGTGTGGTCGTGGCGGGTCGAGGACGAGGCCGCCTACAACAAGATCTTCGATGTGTACGAGAAGGCCCACGAGGGCGTCACCATCAACTTCAAGCCGTTCAAGGCCACGGAGTACAACAAGATCCTGGCCACCGGCCTCGCCGGCTCCGACGGCCCCGACGTGCCGCAGGTCCGCTCCTACGGCCAGGTCCAGGCGACCATCGCCTCGGGCTCCCTGGTGCCGCTCGACGGCAAGGTCGACCTGTCCGGCTGGGACGAGAACGTGCTGGCCAGCGCCAAGGGCAAGGAGGACGGGAAGCTCTACTCCATGCCGCTGGCCCGCCAGGCGACCGTGATGTTCTACAACAAGGGCCTGTTCGAGAAGAACGGCCTGAAGGCTCCCACCACCTGGGACGAGTTCATGGCCGCCAACGCCAAGCTCAAGGGCGCGGGCATCACGCCCATCGCCGTCGGTGCCAAGGACGACTGGACCCTGCCGATCGTGCACGAGGTGGTCGGCGGTGCGACGTTCGGCGGCGCCGAGTTCCAGAAGGCGGTGCAGTCCGGTGCCAAGGACTTCACCGACCCGCACTGGGTCGCCTCGGTCAAGCTGCTCAAGGACCTCGAGCCGTTCATGCCCAAGAGCGTCGCCGGTGTCGCCGTCACCGACGCCCAGACGCTGTTCACCGCGGAGAAGGCCGCCATGTTCCCCGGTGGCTCCTTCGACCTCGCGGTGCTGCAGAAGGCCAACCCGCAGATGCAGATCGGCGTCTTCGAGGTGCCGCCGGCCCCGGGTGCCGCCAGCGGCGCCCAGCCGACCACGGCCGGCTGGGCCGACGGCAACTTCGCGGTCTCCAAGAAGTCCAAGCACCAGGAGGAGGCCCTCGAGCTGGTCAAGTGGATGTCGACCAAGGAGTTCGGCCAGCTGGTGGCCGACGAGGTCAAGCAGATCTCGGCGGTCCCCGGTGTGCAGAACAAGGACGAGGTCCTCCAGCAGATCGGCGCCAACTACGACAAGAACGGCTCCCCGTACGTGCTGCTGACCGACTTCCGCTACGGCACTCCGTCCGGCACCGACCTGCTCGGCAAGGGCATCCAGGAGATGCTGCTCGGCAAGAAGGACGCCGCCACGGTCAGCAAGGACCTCGACACCGGCGTCAAGACCTGGTTCAAGCCCGGCGCCTGAGCCGGGGCCAGCCGCTCAGGACCAGTTAGCCTCTCCGACCATGCGTCGCCGCTCAGGCCTGCTCTTCGTCGCCCCCGCGCTCCTCCTCTTCGGGGTGTTCGTGCTCTACCCGATGGTGACGGCGTTCTCCTACGCCTTCTTCCACTGGCAGGGCACGACGCGCGGGGGCTTCGCGGGCCTGGAGCACTTCACCACCCTGTTCACGCGGGCGCCGTTCAAGACGGACATGCCCCAGGCGCTGCTGCACAACGTGCTGTTCTTCCTGGGCACGATGGCCTTCCAGAACACGATCGGGCTCGCGGTGGCGCTGATGCTGCACCGCCGTCCGCGGACCCGCCGCATGCTCCAGACGCTGTACGCCATGCCGTACCTCGTCAGCCCGATCGTCATCGGCTACCTGTGGACGCTGCTGCTGTCGCCGACCTTCGGCCCGGTGAACCAGCTGCTGACCGCGGTGGGGCTCGAGGAGTGGGCCCTCCCGTGGCTCGGCGACCCGGACACCGCCTTGTGGGTCGTGATCCTCGTGAGCGTGTGGCAGTGGATCGGCTTCCCCGTGCTGCTCTACGGTGCGGCGCTCGGCGGTGTCCCGGAGGAGCTGAACGAGGCGGCCCGCGTGGACGGGGCGTCGCACCGGCAGGCCTTCTTCAGGATCACCCTGCCCCTGCTCGTCCCGGCCATCGGCACGGTCAGCGTGCTGACCTTCATCTTCGCGATGGAGGCGTTCGCGCTGCCCTACGCCTTCGGCGGCTCCACCGGCAACCCCGCCGGCGCGACGGACTTCATCTCCCTGCTGTTCTACCGGACGGCGTTCGACTCCGGCGCCGCCAACGCCGTCGGCACCTCCTCGGCGCTGGCCACCCTGCTCTTCGTCATCATCTTCGGCGGCGCGATCGCGGCGACGGCGGTGCTGCGGCGCCACGAGCGGAGGATCACCGGATGAGCGTCCTTCCCGGCCTGCGCACCCGCTGGGCGACCGCGGGCGAGCGCACGCGCACCCGCACGGCGCAGCGTCCCGTCGGCGGCGTCACCGCGAGCCTGCTGCTCTGGGGCTACGCGGCCGTCGCCCTCGTGCCGCTCCTGGTGATGGTCAGCAGCTCGTTCCGGACCAACGCCGACCTCATCACCGACCCGCTCGGTGCCCCGTGGCCGCTGTCGGTGGCCAGCTACCGCGAGGCATGGACGGTCGGCAGCTTCGCCACCTACTTCGCCAACTCCCTCATGGTGACCTGTGGCGCGGTGGCGCTGTCGACCGCGGTGGCGACCATGGCGGCCTACGCGCTCGCCCGGGGGAGGTCGCGGATCTTCCGGGCCCTGGAGGCGCTGTTCCTCTCCGGCCTGATGCTCCCGATCCACCTTGCGATCCTGCCGATCTTCTACCTCTTCGACGGCGCAGGGCTGATCGACTCCCGGCTCGGCCTGGTGCTCATGTACGGCGCCTCCGGCGTGCCGTTCTCGATCTTCGTCCTCACGACGTTCTTCCGGCAGCTGCCGGTGGAGCTCGAGGAGGCCGCCCAGCTCGACGGGGCCAGCACGTGGCAGACCTTCGTGCGCATCATGGTGCCGCTCGTGCGCCCGGCCGTGGCCACGGTCGCGGTCTTCCGCTTCGTGCCCATCTGGAACGACTTCCTCTTCCCGCTGGTCCTGCTGCGCAACGAGGCGAAGTACACCCTCCCCGTCGGCCTGACGACCTTCTTCGGCGAGAACGCCACCAACTACTCGGCGGTGTTCGCCGGGCTGGTCATCACGACGGTGCCGCTGATCCTGCTCTTCCTCCTCGCCACCAAGCAGATCGTGGCCGGCCTGACGGCCGGGATGACGAAGTAGTCGGGTTGTCAGCGACTCCGGCGGCTGTCGGGTTGCCGAGGAGGGCGCAGCCATGATCGGGTCACCGCCGTGAGGGTGGTCGTGGGTGTCGACGTGGGCGGCTCCGGCCTGCGCGTGCAGTGCCGGTATGCCGACGGGCCGGGTCCGGTGCTCGCCGGCACCGGCGCGCGGGTGGGCACTGCCGGGATCGATGTCGCCGCCCTCGCGGCCGACGCCCGAGCCCTGCTCGACGGCGCCGGTGCGACCGGGCCGGACGTGGTCGTCTGGGGCATGCGGGGCCTGCTCTTCCTCTCCGACCGCGGCGAGGTGCTGGCCCAGGTGCACGCGGTGCTCGGCGCCCGCCGGACGGTGGTGACGAGCGACGCCGTCACGAGCCTGGCAGGGGCCCTCGGGGGCCTGCGCCCCGGCGCCGTGGTCGCGGCCGGCACCGGCGCCGTCGCCTTCGGCACCGACTTCGGCGACCACTGGAACCGGGTCGACGGCTGGGGCCACGTGCTGGGGGACCGCGGTTCGGCGGCCTGGCTCGGGCTCGAGGGCCTCAGCGCCGCCCTTCGGGCGAGAGACGGTGTGCCGGGTGGCTCGGCCGCACTGCTGGCGGCGGGGGAGGAGCGCTTCGGGCCGGTCGACGGCTGGCCGAGGCGGGTCATGACCACCGCCGACGCGCCCCACGCGCTGGCGTCCTTCGCACCGAGCGTGACCGCGCTCGCGGCCACAGACCCGGTGGCCGCCGACCTGTGCGCCCGGGCCGGCAGGGTGTTGGCCGACTCGCTGCTCGCCGCCGCCGCGGGCCTCACGGCCCCGGTGCTGACGGGCACCGGCGGCCTGCTCGGTGCCGAGCCGGTCGCTGCGGCACTGGGGGAGCGGCTGGCCGAGGCGGGGCAGGTGCTCCAGCCGGCGCTCGGCGGCGCGCTCGACGGGGCGCTGACCATCGCCGAGCACGTGGCGACGACGGGCACGGCGCCGGAGCACCCGGCATACCTGCTGTCGTCCTGAGGCGCCCTGCGGTGCTGGGCACAGTGACCTGCCTGCCTGCGTCGCTGCGCGACGGCGGAGGATGGGGGAACCGTCGCTCGCTCGTTCCAGATCCCGCACGCCCAAAAGACGAAGAGACGGACCCCGGAAAAGCATGGGGTCCGTCTCTTCGTCTGGCGGAGGATGGGGGATTTGAACCCCCGAGGGTTTTATCCCAACACGATTTCCAATCGTGCGCACTAGGCCACTATGCGAATCCTCCGCCGAGGAGAGTACCGGAGGGTGGTGCGATCGACCCAATCCGGGCGGAGGACCCTGACAGGCCTGCTTTGGCGATCGCGAACCGTGGCCCTAGACTCAGCGACGGCACCCCGCGTGGTGGTACCTCACCGAACTCCCCCAGGGCAGGAATGCAGCAAGGGTAGGCGAGCTCTTCCAGGTACGCGGGGTGTCCCTTTGCGTCTGGGGGTCGCCGGCGAGTGCTCGGGTCGCGGTTTCCCGGGTCGCCCGGACGTGGTTCTGCCACCATGCGGGGATGACGTTGGTGGGGGTCGCGGGCGACGCCGGGGCGGGGACGGGGACCCGAGGGTGGCCCGAGCGGGCGCGGCCCGTGGTGGGGATGCTCGTGCTCACGCTGTGGCTGGTGTGGGCGGCACTGGCCTGGCTCGTCGAGCCGCGGTCGGTGGACGTCGACCAGCTACGTGCCGACATCGCCTCCGGCCAGATCGTGACCTACCGCGTCACCGGCACCGACCGCTCCGAACGAGCCTGGCCTCCCAGTGCAACGGCCGACGGCTGGGACACCCTCGGTCTCGACGAAGCGACGGGACTCCCAGGTTCGGGGACGGGCAACGTCGTCGCGACCGGCATCCAGTACTGGGTCGAGGGCTCGTACGCCCAGACCCGGCACCTCGACGCGAGCTCCAGCCCGGTCCCCTGGCAGGACCTCGTGGGCGAGATGCGGGCAGGCGGGGTGCCGCTCGAGGCGCCGCTCAGCTACCAGCCCCTCTACGGTGACACCCCCTTCGGGCCGGGGCGGGCCGCCATCCTGCTCGGCTTCGGCAGTGTCCTGCTGGCCTACCGCCCCACGCGAGTGACGCGATGGGGCTGGCTGTGGCTCACCGCGGTGGTGCCCTTGGGGCTCGGGTTGGTCGCGCTCGCCGTCGCTGAGCTGGTCCGGCCCACAGCAGCGCCTGGGCAGGAGCACGAGCACCGGCTGCGCGGCGGCAAAGCGTTCCTGTTGGCCTGGGCCCTGAACGTGATCGTCGTCATCACAGCGGGTCAGCTCTCGCGGTCGGTCGACGCGCTCTGGATGCCCTGAACCGGCTCGCCTCCTCGAGCCCACGGCATACCGCGGTGTCCCCCGCGGCGGTTAGGGTTCCCCACGTGAGCACCGCCCTGTACCGCCGCTACCGCCCCGAGACCTTCGCCGACGTCATCGGGCAGGAGCACGTGACGGAGCCGCTCATGCAGGCGCTGCGCACGGGCCGGGTCAACCACGCCTACCTCTTCTCCGGCCCGCGCGGCTGTGGCAAGACGACCAGCGCGCGCATCCTGGCCCGCTGCCTCAACTGCGAGCAGGGGCCCACCCCTGAGCCGTGCGGCACCTGCGACTCGTGTGTGGCGCTGGCCCGCGGTGGCTCGGGCACGGTCGACGTCATCGAGATCGACGCGGCCAGCCACGGTGGTGTCGACGACGCCCGCGACCTGCGCGAGCGCGCGTCCTACGGACCGGCCCAGAGCCGCTACAAGATCTACATCATCGACGAGGCGCACATGGTGACGCCGCAGGGCTTCAACGCCCTGCTCAAGATCGTCGAGGAGCCGCCGGAGCACGTGAAGTTCGTCTTCGCGACGACCGAGCCCGAGAAGGTCATCGGCACGATCCGCTCCCGCACCCACCACTACCCGTTCCGCCTCGTGCCGCCGCAGCGGCTGCAGGACTACATGGAGCAGCTCTGCGCGTCCGAGGGTGTGAAGGTCGCCCCCGGCGTGCTGTCGTTCGTCGTCCGCGCCGGCGGCGGCTCGGTGCGTGACTCGCTCTCGGTGCTCGACCAGCTCATCGCCGGCTCCGGCGACGACGGGCTCACCTACGAGAGCGCCGCCGCCCTGCTCGGCTTCACCGACGCCGAGCTGCTCGACGCCATCATCGACGCCTTCGCCGCCGGTGACGGAGCGGGCGTCTTCACCCAGATCGACCGTGTCATCGAGACCGGCCTCGACCCGCGGCGCTTCGTCGAAGACCTCCTCGAGCGGCTGCGCGACCTGATCGTCGTCGCCGCCGTGCCCGACGGCGCCGCCTCCGTGCTGCGCGGGCTGCCCGAGGACCAGGTCGAGCGGATGCGCCAGCAGGCCGCGGCGTTCGGCCAGGGCACGCTGTCGCGCGCCGCCGACATCGTCAACGCAGGCCTCACCGAGATGACCGGTGCCACCGCGCCGCGCCTCCAGCTCGAGCTGATCTGTGCCCGCGTGCTGCTCCCGGCCGCCTCCGGCGAGAGCGGGTATGCCGCGCGGCTCGACCGCATCGAGCGTCGCCTCGAGGTGGGGGGCGTGCCGACCGCCGCTGTCCCGTCCGGCGCGGCCGCGCGCTCGCACGCCGTGCCGGTGCAGGCGCCCGTAACGACCGAACGTCCCCAGGCGCCCGCGTCGGCCGATCGTTCCCAGGCGCCCGCAGCGGATGTGCCTCACCCGCCGCCCGCAGCTGATGCGCCTCACCCGCCGCCCGCCGAGCAGCCGGTGGTGCCCGCCGCCCCCGGAGGTGCTCGCGGCGCCGCATCCGGTGTGGCGGCCGCCCGGGCCGCCGTGGCCGCGGCACGGGCCGGTGCACAGTCCCCGGACGACCAGCCGTCCTCGCCGGAGGGGCCGGCCGCGTCCGCGCGCGTCGTCGCTGACGACTCGCGCACGCCCGCTGCAGCGGCAGCCGGCCCGCCCGCCGCGGAGCCCACGGGTGCGACCGGGGGCATCGACACCGCGGCGATCCGCCGCGCGTGGCCGGATGTGCTCACCTGGCTGTCCCGCAACAAGCGCGTCACCTGGACCCTGGTCTCCGACCATGCCCACGTCCAGAGCTACGACGGCAAGCGGCTCGAGCTCGGCATCGCGCCGACCGCCCTGCTCGTGCGCTTCCGCCAGGGCCCGCACACCGAGCTGATCCGCCAGGCGCTCATCGACGTCCTGGGCGTCGACGCGCGGGTCGAGTGCGTGCTCGTCCCGGAGGGGCAGACGCCCGCAGCTGGCGGGGGAGCCGCAGGGCCGTCCAACCCGCACGAGTCGGCGACCCCGTCGCCGGTCCCCGCCACCGCTGCCGGTGCGCGGGCGGCAGGTGATCCGGGGCTGGCCGCCGCTGCCAGGCACATCCCGGAGTCGAGCGACGGCTGGGCGAGCGCGGCCTCCGCCCCGGGCAGCGCCCCCTCCTGGGCCAGCGAGCCGGTGAGCGCCGCGCCCGCCTTCTCCGACGCCGAACCCGCGCAGCAGATCTCGCACCTCAAGCGGGCCATGGCCGCCGTCGAGGCCGAGGGCCCAGCGGCCACGCCCGAGGCCCGGGTCGCCGACGACAGCGCGGCCAGCGACGACGACGAGGACATCGAGGGCCTGGGCGAGGTCGGACCGCCGGTCATCGAGCGCATCCTCGGCGGTCGCGTCATCGAGGAGGGCTGAGTCGGAGGTCTGAGCAGGGGCCGAGCCGGGCTCGGCCCCGCTCGGCTCAGCTCGCGGTGACCCGCAGCTCGGCCTCCCCGACACGCCCGCCTTCGGGCTCGCACGTCACGGCGTAGGTGCCGCTGGCGAGCTCGATCCCTGCCGGCGCCTCCTCGCCACCGGGAGCGGTGAGCACCACGGCGCCCCGCGGGTCCGTGACGGTGGCTCGACCCCTGCCGACCACCGCCAGGGTGTGGCCGCCGGCCGCCACGGACTCGCGGTTGAGCTGACAGCCGTCGAGGACGACCTCCAGCGGCGCCGTGCTCGGATCCGGCACGGGGTCTCCGGCACACCCGTCGAGAGCGGCCACGGCGGCGACCAGCGCGACCAGCAAGAGCAGGGCGCGCGGCGAGGGACGGCTGGGGGCGGCGGTCACGGTCCCAGTGAACCAGCCACGCCGGGTGCGGCCGAGCGTCACCGCGAGGGCTTAGGCTCGTGGTGTGTACGAAGGCGTGGTCCAGGACCTCATCGACGAGCTCGGCCGGCTGCCCGGTGTCGGGCCCAAGAGCGCGCAGCGGATCGCGTTCCACCTGCTGCAGGCCGACCCCGCCGACGTGCGCCGCCTCGTCTCCGCGCTGGTCGAGGTCAAGGAGAAGGTCCGTTTCTGCGAGACCTGCGGCAACGTCGCGGAGGCCGAGCAGTGCCGCATCTGTGCCGACTCGCGCCGTGACGGCTCCGCGATCTGCGTGGTGGAGGAGCCCAAGGATGTCGTCGCCATCGAACGCACCCGCGAGTTCCGCGGCCGCTACCACGTGCTCGGCGGAGCGATCAGCCCCATCGAGGGTGTCGGCCCCGACGACCTGAGGATCAAGGAGCTCATGACGCGGCTTGCCTCGGGCGAGGTCACCGAGATCATCATCGCCACCGACCCCAACCTCGAGGGGGAGGCCACGGCCAGCTACCTGGCGCGCTTCCTTCGCCCCATGGGGTTGAAGGTCACCCGGCTCGCCTCGGGCCTGCCGGTGGGCGGCGACCTGGAGTATGCCGACGAGGTCACCCTGGGGCGGGCCTTCGAGGGAAGGAGGCTGCTCGATGCCTGAGCAGCACATCACCGACGAGCTGTCACTGCTGGCCGACGAGTCCGCCCACGAGGCGCAGGCCTTCCTGGACACGATGACCGAGGTGGCCTCTGGCGCGGCCCCCGACGCCGCCCTCCCCATGACGCTGCTCGCGCTCTCGCAGGTCCTGCTCATGGGGGCCCGGCTCGGCGCCATCCAGGACGTCGTGCCGGCCGAGCGCTTCGAGCCGGACCCCGGCCCCGACGCGGACGTCGACCCGCTGCGCCAGGGCGTGGCCAACCTCTTCGAGGGCCTCGACGAGTACGGCCACGTGGTCGACCCGCTGCTCGACGTCCACGTCGTGCGCGGGTCGCTGTCGGGTGACCTCGCGGAGATCGCCTCCGCGCTCTCCCACGGCCTTCGCCACCACGCCGAGGGCCGCACCACGGAGGCGCTGTGGTGGTGGCAGTTCAGCTACGTGCAGTCCTGGGGCGACTCCGGCGCGCGGGCCCTGCGCGTGCTGCTGTCGCTTCTGGGCCACGTGCGCCTCGACGCCGACGAGGAGACCGTCGCCGACGCGGAGTTCAACGCGCTGCACCCCTGAGGGTCTGCGGCTGGGGGTCCACCGCCGTCAGGCGATCCGGGTGCCGTTGGGCAGGCGCCGGATCGGGGTGCGCAGCCGCCGCTCCGCCACCGTGGTGGCACCTCCGCCGGCCAGCAACAGGAAGAGCAGGCCGAAGGGCCACACCGCCGCACCCTTCGCCGCCGCCTCCGTGGGGTCGATCGGTTCACCGGCGTCCATGTCGACCCAGCACTCCTGGCGCACCGCGCCGGTCTCGCCGACGCGGGCCGCGCGGGAGCCCTCGCTGATCCACCGCATCGGCGTGAAGCCCATGCCCATGTCCTGGTTGCGCGGCGGGTCCGACGGGGCCGCATCCGCGACCACCACGAACGGGTTGAGCGGCAGGAGCCACCAGATGCGCTCGGTGTGGGTGACCTCCCGGGTCTGGTCGTGCTCCACGCAGTCGGCGCGGGTGGGCACGCGCTCGGTGCCGGGGACAGGGTTCCCGTACTCGTCGAGCGGCGGCGCCTCGATGTTGCTCTCGTGGAACTCCTCGGGAATGCCGTACACCCGGACCGTCTCCTGGTCGCTGACGAGGAACGCCGAGAGGCCGAAGCTGATCACGGTGCCGAAGACGAGGGCGCCGAGGGCCAGGTAGGTCAGCACGGCCGAGCCGACCGGTCGGGCCGTCAGGGTCGAGAACATCAGCCCGAGGGCGCACACGACGGCCAGCACGAGCATGAGCACCACGAGCGAGAGCAGGATGCGCCCGACGGGGACCCCGCCCTCGATCCAGGCCCACACCAGGAACGGGAGCGCGGTCACGAGGAAGGCGCCGCAGATGACCCACGAGGCCAGGAGCTTGCCCAGCACCAGGTCGGCGGACGTCAGCAGCGTCGTCTGCAGCGTGGCCAGCACACCGTGCTCCCGGTCGCCGTTGATCGACGTGGCGGTCAGCGACGGCACCACGAGCATGCCCAGGCCGAGGACGAAGAAGATGACGACGTCGTACATCGCCGCACCCGACTGGGCGTCGGGGTCGTTGAGCGCGAGGTGGCTCAGCGTGCTGACCAGGCCGATGACCGCGAACCAGATCCCGAGCACGACGACCCACTTCGAGGCCCGGGTGCGCTGGCGCAGCTCCAGGCGGGCAACCGTGGTGACTCCGTGCCAGCTCACTGTCGGTCCTCCGTCGCTGCGAGGTAGGCGGACTCGAGCGCCCCGCGGGTCGGGGTGAAGGCCGTCACCCGCACCCCCGCGCCGATGAGGTCGGTCAGGAGGCGGGCGGCGCTCTCCTCGCCGGCGACCTCCACCTCGAGCATCCCGCCGTGGACGGGCTGTGCCGGCACGCGGTGCTGGCTCAGGAAGCCGGAGAGCAGGTCGGGGTCGAGCGAGTCGATGCGCCAGCCGGTCAGCGTGGCATTCAGGGCATCCCCGTCGAGGCGCTGGGTCTCGACGCTGCGGCCTCGCGCCACGATGACGGCGCGGTCGGCCACCTCCTGCAGCTCGGTCAGGATGTGGCTGGAGACCAGCACGGTGCGGCCCTCGGCAGCCAGCGAGCGGAGGACGTCACGCAGCTCGATGCGGCTGCGCGGGTCCAGGCCCGAGGCGGGCTCGTCGAGGAGCAGCACGGTGGGGTCGTTGACCAGGGCCCGGGCCAGGCCCAGGCGCTGCTTCTGCCCGCGGGAGAGCACCCGGGCGCGTCGGTCGGCGAGGTCGGCCAGGTGCACGGTGTGCAGCAGCTCCTCGACCCGGGCCCGCGCCTGCGGCGCCGGGATCCGGTATGCCGCGGCGATGGTCTCGAGCACCTCGCGCACCGTCAGCGAGTCCCAGGTGCCGAAGCCGTCGGGCATCCAGCCGACCCGTGCCCGGACCTCGGCCGGGGCGGTGACCGGGTCGTGCCCGTCGATGCGGATGCTGCCCCGGTCGGGCACGAGCAGCGTCGCCAGCATGAGCAGCAGCGTGGTCTTGCCGGCGCCGTTGGGCCCGATCAGCGCGGTCACCTCACCCGGTCGGGCCGTGAGGCTGATGTCGTCGACGGCGAGGACGTCGCCGAAGGCGCGGCGCACGCCGTCGACCTCGATCCCCCTCGCAGGGTCCCCCTCGCGCAGCATCTGCGCAGGCTAGCGGCCCCCTCCACCTCGCCGAGATGGATCCGCGTCACTGGCTCCCTCGGCGTGTCGTGGGGCTGGGGTCATCTCGGCGCGGGGGGGTGGGGCCGGACCAGCGCTGGCCCGGCTGGGCTGGGAGCCGGCTGTCCGGCATACGGCAGGGGCGTCTCACGGCTCGGGCGGTCGTTAGACTGGCCGCTCCGCACCCACCCGAACCGGAGCAGTCAGTTGAGCCTTGTCGTCCAGAAGTACGGCGGTTCGTCCCTGGCCGACGCCGAGAGCATCAAGCGCGTCGCCCGGCGGATCGTGGAGACCCGCAAGGCGGGCAACGACGTGTGCGTCGTCGTGTCGGCCATGGGTGACACCACCGACGAGCTGCTCGACCTCGCCCAGGAGGTCACCCCGCTGCCGCCCGCCCGCGAGATGGACATGCTCCTCACCGCAGGGGAGCGCATCTCGATGGCGCTGGTCGCGATGGCGATCGCGAACCTGGGCCACACCGCCCGCTCCTTCACCGGCTCACAGGCGGGCGTCATCACCGACGAGGTGCACGGCAAGGCCCGCATCATCGACGTCACCCCCGGGCGGATCACGAGCGCGCTCGGGGACGGCCACATCGTGATCGTCGCCGGTTTCCAGGGCGTCAGCCAGGACACCAAGGAGATCACCACCCTCGGCCGGGGCGGCTCGGACACCACCGCCGTCGCGCTCGCCGCCGCGCTCAAGGCCGATGTCTGCGAGATCTACAGCGACGTCGACGGCGTCTTCACGGCCGACCCGCGGATCGTGCCCACCGCGCGCAAGGTCGACCGGATCTCCACCGAGGAGATGCTCGAGCTCGCCGCCTCCGGCGCCAAGATCCTGCTGCACCGCTGCGTCGAGTACGCCCGCCGCTACGACATGCCCATCCACGTGCGCTCCTCCTTCTCCTACCGCGAGGGCACCTGGGTGATGCCGAACCTCTACGAAGGGAACGAGATGGAAGCGCCGATCATCGCCGGGGTCGCCCACGACCGCAGCGAGGCCAAGATCACCGTCGTCGGCGTGCCCGACCGCCCGGGCAAGGCCGCCGAGATCTTCCAGGCCGTCTCCGACGCCGAGATCAACATCGACATGATCGTGCAGAACGTCTCCGCCACCGAGACCGGTCTGACCGACATCTCGTTCACGCTGCCCAAGACCGACGGCCAGGCCGGGGTGCAGGCGCTCAAGAAGGTCCAGGACCAGGTCGGGTTCGCCTCGCTGCAGTACGACGACCAGATCGGCAAGCTCTCGCTCGTCGGCGCGGGGATGCGCTCGCACCCGGGCGTCTCGGCGACCCTGTTCAAGGCGCTCGCCGACGCCGGGGTCAACATCGAGATGATCTCGACCTCGGAGATCCGCATCTCGGTGGTCACGCGCATCGACGTGCTCGACGACGCGGTCCGCGCCGTCCACACAGCGTTCGGCCTCGACACGGCCGAGGGCGAGGCCGTGGTCTATGGGGGCACCGGCCGGTGATGTCGCGTGTCCCACACCGCGTCAGGCCGACCCTGGCGGTGGTGGGAGCGACCGGAGCCGTCGGCTCGGTCATGCTCCGCGTGCTCAGCCACCGCGCCGACATCTGGGGCGAGATCAGGCTGGTCGCCTCCCCCCGCTCCGTGGGCCGCACGCTCACCGTGTGCGGTGAGGACGTCGTGGTCCAAGAGCTCAGCGAGGACGTCTTCGACGGCGTCGACGTCGCGCTGTTCGACGTGCCGGAGGACGTGGCGGCGACCTGGGCGCCGGTGGCCGTCGCCCGTGGCGCCGTGGTCGTCGACAACAGCAGCGCCTTCTGCGCCGACCCCGAGGTGCCGCTGGTCGCACCGGAGGTGAACCCGGCGCAGGTGCGCAACCGTCCCCGCGGCATCATCGCCAACCCCAACTGCGCCACCTTGGCCATGATCGACGCGCTCGGTGCCCTGCACAGCGGCTGGGAGCTCACCGAGCTGGTCGTCGCCACCTACCAGGCCGCCTCGGCGGTGGGGCAGGCGGGCATCGAGCGGCTGCACGACGAGCTCGAGGCGGTCGCCGGGCAGCGGGCGCTCGGGCAGCAGGCGAGCGACCTCCGGGCGGCGCTCAGCGACCGCCTCGACGACGACTCGCCGTTCGTGGCGCCGCTCGCCCTCAACGTGGTGCCGTGGGTCGGCTGGCCGGTGGAGGAGGACTGGACGTCGGAGGAGATGTGCGTGCGCCACGAGGCCCGCAGGATCCTCGGCCTCCCCGAGCTGAAGGTGTCGGCGACCTGCGTGCGGGTGCCCGTCGTGACCGGCCACTCGATGGCGGTGCACGCGACGTTCGCCCGGCCGATCAAGGTCGAGGCGGCGCGGCAGGCGCTCGTCGAGGCGCCTTCCGTGGTGGTGCTCGACGAGCCCGACCAGCGCGAGTTCCCGACCCCCGCCGACATCGTCGGCTCCGACCCCACCTTCGTCGGGCGGATGCGGCAGGCGCTCGACTTCCCCAACACCATCGAGATGTTCATCTGCAGCGACAACCTGCGCAAGGGCGCCGCGCTCAACACGGTGCAGGTCGCCGAGCTGGTGGCTCGCGACCTCGCCCAGGTCCGCTGACGTGGACCTCGCCGGGTGGAGTGACGAGGTCGAGGACATCTCGCAGCAGTATGCCGAGCGGTTCGGTGTCGAGCGCACGTCGCCATGGTTCCTGCTCAAGCTGCAGGAGGAGGTCGGGGAGCTGACCCAGGCCTACCTGCAGGCAACGGGTCAGGGGCGCGACAAGGGCCGCACGCCGGACCAGCTGCAGGACGACCTGCATGCCGAGGTGGCCGACGTCCTCGCCATGCTGCTCCTGTTCGCCCGGCACCACGGCGTCGACGTCGACCAGGCGCTCGAGCGCAAGTGGGTCGCCTATCGAGCGGTGAACGCCACGCACCTTTCGGGGTAGGGGCAGGTCCGAAACGGTGATCGACGGCCTCCCCCGCGCCTACGTCCTTTGACGGAGTGGCCATGGGGCGAACGACTCTGCCGCGGGTCCGGACCGGTCCCTACCATGAGGTCCTGCGGGGAGTGATGTCACGCCGGCGGCACAGCTGAATGAAGACATGGTTACGACGATGATGTTTCGCATGTGACTGGTGTGACTGAAGTGCACAATTCAGGGGTCGACTTCAGCAGAGCCAGGGGGCACCGATGACCGAGCAGGACCTGACGCAGCAGCTCTCCCCGGAGGAGCGGTGGCGCAAGCACCGGCTGCGCCAGATGCTCATCTTCGTCACCCTCCCGGGCGTGCTGCTCGGCACTGCCACGGTCTCGACCGCCTACAGCCGGGGCTGGCTGACGCCCGAGCCCCCGAAGCCGGCCTGCACCCCGGAGGTCGTCACGGCTCCCAAGCGCAGCTCGTTCGTCGTCAACGTCCTCAACGCCACGGGCAAGGACGGGATGGCCGCGACCGTCGCCAAGGGCCTGTCGCAGCGCAAGTTCTCCATCGGCGGCATCTCGAACGCCCCCGAGACCTGGTACGTCACGCAGCCCGCGGTCATCCACCACGGGCCGGGCTCGCTCGACCAGGCGCTGCTCGTGCAGCAGCAGATCCCCGGCTCGGAGCTCTTCGAGGACGAGGGCAGGGCCAGCAAGGGCGTCGACGTGGTCGTGGGGCTGGGCTACAAGGAGATGGTCCCGCTGCCGCCGCGGTTCGACCCGCTGCCGCGCGAGATCACGCTGAACGTCTACAACACGACGTTCCGCGAGGGCCTGGCCAGCACGGTCGCGAAGGAGCTCAAGCAGCGCGGTTTCAAGGTCAAGGACGTCACCAACGACCCCCTGAAGACGCTGCAGATGGGCACCGCCCTGATCCGCTACGGCGAGGAGGGGGACCTCGCCGCCAAGATCGTGGCCCAGCACCTGCCCGGGGCGACCCTGCTCAAGGACGCCCGCACCGGCACCAAGGTCGACGTGGTGCTCGGCAACAAGTACGAATCGCTCGTCCCGGTGGCGCAGGTGCCGGCGCCGGCGCCGCGGCCGAAGCAGGCCACCCCCACGGTCGCCCGCCCCTGCACCGACGACTGAGGCGCCACCGGCCCGTTTGGCCCCTGCGGGGGTCGAGGGCACGATGGTGACCCATGACGTCCGGCCGGAGCAGCGCAGCCCTGGTCGCCTCGGCCTCGGCGGTGACGGTGCTGCTGACCTCCTGCGGCGGCACGCCCGAGGTGGCCGGAGCCTCAGCGACGGCGAGCCCGACCTCCTCGGCGGCGGCGTCGGCCTCCACGACGACCGCCCCGTCGTCGGCGACCCGCGTCACCCCCACCCCGACCGCCACCGCCGCGGCGCCGACGAAGCCAGCAGCGCCGGCGGCGACCCCGACGCACACCGGGGCCGCCGCGGTCGGTGGGACGCAGGCGCTGGCACCGGTGCCCCGCGCAGGAGCCGAGCCGGCCGTGCGATTCCCCCGGAACCCTCCCGCCGAGGGCCGTGGCGCCAACGCGGTGGTCACCCAGGTGCCCGACGCGCTGTGGAGCCGCATGACCGGCTACTCCTGGACGCCCGGCTGCCCGGTCGGCCACAGCGGCCTGCGCCAGGTCAGCGTCAACTTCTGGGGCTTCGACGGCAAGCGGTCGAGAGGAGCCGTCGTGGTCAACCGGGCCATCGCGCAGCAGACGGCGGCCGCCTTCACCCGGCTCTACGACCTGCGCTTCCGGATCCGGCAGATGCGGCCGATGGACTCCGGCTGGGGCCAGCACCCGAAGGGCCCGGGGGCCGACGACTACGCCTCCATGGACGCCGACAACACCTCCGCCTTCAACTGCCGCTACGTCGGCGGCGAGGAGGAGAAGGAGGTGTACTCCCGGCACGCCTACGGCATGGCCCTCGACGTGAACCCGTTCGAGAACCCCTACCTCGCCCCTGACGGGTCCGTCTACCCCGACGACCACTGGGCCCGCCGCCGCGGCCCGGCACCCGGGGTGTTCTCCTCCGCCTCGAGCGCCCCGGTGCGCGCCTTCACCAGCCAGGGCCTCGGATGGGGAGGCCTGTGGACCAACCCCGACTACCAGCACTTCGACGCCCGATGACGTCAGCCCCCATGCCCCGGTATGCCGTGCGGCTGGCTCCCGTGGCGGGCCTCGCCGTCCTGCTCCTCGCCGCGTGCGGCGCAGCGGACACCGCCGCCCCGGCGAGCACCGCCGTGTCCACGCCCAGCACCTGGACCACCACGACCACCTCGAGCGCGCCGTCCGCCACGCCCCGCAACACGACGACGGCGCGACCGAGCGAGACCACGACCAAGCCCGAGGCCACCGCCGCCAAGCGCACCGCCACGCCGGCGGCGAGCCGCACCACCGCCCGCGTCACCGCAGCCCCGAAGCCGGCCGCCCCGGCGAGCCGGTGCCGAGTCCCGTCCGGGGTGAGCGCCCCGCAGGTGGTGCTGGTCGACTCGTCGGGCTCGAGCGCCACGGTCCGGGCGTGCCGCCGCGCCGCCAGCGGCTACACCACCGATCTCGGGCCCTACTACGGGCACGTCGGCCGCAATGGCGTGAGCGCGGACAAGCGCGAGGGCGACCTGCGCACGCCGGCCGGGGTCTTCCCGCTGCGCGGCGGGTTCGGCGCCTACGCCAACCCCGGCCTGCGCATCGGCAGCTGGCTGCGTGTCGACTCCCGCGACGTGTGGGTCGACGACCCGGGCTCGGCCCTCTACAACACCCACCGGCGCACGCCCGCCGACGGGCGGTGGGCGAGCGCCGAGAGCCTGCTGAACCAGCCGGCATACGACTATGCGCAGGTGATCGGCTGGAACGAGGCACGGGTGCCCGGCAAGGGCTCGGCCATCTTCCTGCACCTCGACAAGGGCGCCGGCACGGCGGGCTGCGTCTCCCTGCCCACCCGCGCCCTGCTCTCGGTGCTCCGCTGGGAGCGGTCGGGCGCTGTGATCGCGATCCGCTGACCGCTCTGGCAGCCCGCCGCCGGACCCGGCAGAGTAGGGCCCATGACCGTGCGTACTGTCGCCATGTTGACCGCCGGCGGGCTCGCGCCCTGCCTCTCCTCGGCCGTCGGGGGACTGATCGAGCGCTACACCGAGGTCGCGCCGGACGTGCGGATCATCGCCTACCGCAACGGGTATGCCGGGCTGCTCACCGGGAACTCGGTGGAGGTCACCGACGACGTGCGCAAGAAGGCGCACCTGCTGCACCGCTTCGGCGGCAGCCCGATCGGCAACAGCCGGGTCAAGCTCACCAACGTCGAGGACTGCGTCAAGCGCGGCCTGGTGCCGGAGGGCCAGGACCCGCTGCACGTGGCCGCCGAGCAGCTCGAGCGCGACGGCGTCGACGTCCTCCACACGATCGGCGGCGATGACACCAACGGCACTGCCGCCGACCTCGCCGCCTACCTGCACGAGCACGGTTACGAGCTCACGGTCGTGGGGATGCCGAAGACGATCGACAACGACGTCGTGCCGATCCGCCAGTCCCTCGGGGCGTGGACCGCGGCCGAGCAGGGCGCCGTCTTCGCCCGCAACATCATCGCCGAGCACTCCTCGAACCCGCGGATGCTCATCGTCCACGAGGTGATGGGCCGGCACTGCGGCTGGCTGGCCGCCGCCACTGCCAGGGAGCACCACGAATGGGTGAAGCAGCAGGAGTTCGCCGGCTGGCTGGAGAACGATCCCCGCCGCTGGGACGTCCACGGGATCTACGTGCCCGAGCGGCCGTTCGACATCGCTGCCGAGGCCGAGCGCCTGCGCGGGCTCATGGACGACTACGACGGGGTCAACCTCTTCCTCTCCGAGGGTGCTGGCGTGCACGAGGTCGTCGAGGCCATGGAGGCCGCGGGGGAGGAGGTCACCCGCGACCCCTTCGGCCACGTGCAGATCGACAAGATCAACCCTGGCCAGTGGTTCGCCAAGCAGTTCGCCGCCCAGCTCGGCGCCGAGAAGGTGCTGGTGCAGAAGAGCGGCTACTTCTCCCGCTCGGCCGCCGCGAACGAGCAGGACCTCGCGCTGATCCGGCGGTGCACCGACTACGCCGTGGACGCGGCCCTGCGGGGCGAGAGCGGCGTCGTCGGCGAGGACGAGGAGCGCGGCGACCAGCTGCGGGCGGTCGAGTTCGACCGGATCAAGGGCGGCAAGGCCTTCGACACCTCCACCCCCTGGTTCACCGAGCTGCTCGCCGACCTCGGGCAGGGGTAGGTAGCCCGCCGCGACGAAGGGGTGGCCATGGCAGGGCAGGCGAGCACGACGGCATACCGGCAGGCGCGGGACGCGCTCCTGGCGCTGCAGGGCCAGCACGACCGTGCGGTCGAGGAGTTCCGCTGGCCCGACGTCGGCGAGCAGTTCAACTGGGCCATCGACTGGTTCGACGCCATCGCCCGCGGCAACGACGCCTGCGCGCTGTGGATCGTCGAGGAGGACGGCTCCGAGCAGCGCATCAGCTTCGACGAGATGGCCCGGCGCTCCGACCAGGTCGCGGTGTGGCTGGCGTCGCTGGGTGTCGGCCGCGGCGACCACGTGCTGCTCATGCTCGGCAACCAGGTCGAGCTGTGGGAGACCATGCTCGGGGTCTTCAAGCTCGGCGCGGTCGTCATGCCCACCACGGCGGCCCTCGGGCCGGCCGACCTGCGCGACCGGGTGGAGCGCGGCAGCGCCAGGGCGGTCGTGGCCAACGCCGCCGACGCGCCGAAGTTCGCGGCCGTGCCCGGCGCCTACCTGCGGATCGCGGTGGGTGGCGCCGACGGCTGGCACGACTACACCGATGCGTATGCCGTTCCGGGGCACCCCTTCGAGTCCGTCACCGCGGCGACGGACCCCCTGCTGCACTACTTCACCTCCGGCACCACCTCGAAGCCGAAGCTCGTCGAGCACACCCAGGTCTCCTACCCCGTCGGCCACCTCACGACCATGTACTGGATCGGCCTGCGGCCCGGTGACGTGCACCTCGCGATCAGCTCGCCGGGCTGGGCCAAGCACGCCTGGTCGTGCTTCTTCGCGCCGTGGATCGCCGAGGCCACGGTCTTCGTCCACAACTACGCGCGGTTCGACGCGGCGGCGCTGCTCGACCAGATCCGGCGTGCGGGCGTCACGACGTTCTGCGCGCCGCCGACCGTCTGGCGGATGCTCATCCAGGCCGACCTCACGGGCGGCCCCGGATCGCTGAGGGAGCTGCTGGGGGCGGGGGAGCCGCTCAACCCGGAGGTCATCGCCCAGGTGGAGCAGGCCTGGGGCCTGACGATCCGCGACGGCTACGGCCAGACCGAGACCACGCTGCAGATCGGCAACGTGGCGGGCGAGCGGCTCAAGCCCGGTTCGATGGGCCGGCCAATGCCCGGGGTCCCGGTCGCCCTGGTCGACCCGCTGTCCGGGGAGCCCGCCGATGAGGGCGAGATCGTCCTCGACCTGTCACGGCACCCGGTCAACCTCATGACCGGCTACCTCGGCGACCCGGCGCGGCAGGAGGAGGCCATGCACGGTGGGTACTACCACACCGGAGACGTGGCCCAGCGGGACGCCGACGGCTTCATCACCTACATCGGGCGCACCGACGACGTGTTCAAGGCGAGCGACTACAAGATCTCGCCCTTCGAGCTCGAGAGCGTGCTGATCGAGCACCCGGCAGTGGCGGAGGCGGCCGTCGTGCCGGCCCCCGACCCGACCCGGCTCGCGGTGCCGAAGGCCTACGTCGCGCTGGCGCCCGGCTGGGCGCCGTCGAGGGACACGGCCCGAGACGTCCTCCGGTACGCGCGCGAGCACCTCGCCCCCTACCAGCGCGTGCGCCGCGTCGAGTTCCACGAGCTGCCCAAGACGATCTCGGGCAAGATCCGGCGGGTCGAGCTCCGCGAGCGCGAGAACCGGGCCTTCGACGGCGGGCAGAGCCTGTCCGAGGAGTTCCGCGACGAGGACTTCCCGGAGATCAGGGCCTGAGCCCCAGGATGCCGACACGAGCTGCCCGCCCGGTCGAGCCGGTGCGGGCAGCGGGTTTGACCAGCGCAGGCCGAGCGGTCTACGGGAGGTGGACCGTCAGGTTGCCGCTGGTCACGAGGTAGCTGTTCGTCGGAGTGAAGCCGCGAGCAACCATGGAGCGGGCCGCAGCGAGCGACGGCGCGACCGAAAACCCGACCGCGTCGTGCCAGGCGCCCGGCGAGCCACGGTCGAGGACCTTCCAGACCACGATCGTGCCCTCGAGCGACCCGGACGGGATCACGTAGTCGAAGTAGGCCACGTGGGAGACCACCCGGACGTCGCGGACGTAGGCCCGGTAGGAGATGTCCTGGCTCGGGTTCCGGTACCACACGGTGCCCCGGTCAGGGGGTCCACGCGTAGTCGTACACCTCGAAGGTCATCTTCTGGGCAGAGCCGCTCCGGCCGAACCACACGCTTCCGGTGGCGTGGCCGGTCAGGCGGTGCAGCTGCACCACCGTGACGCTGCCGGCGGGGACGCTGTAGGTGTTCGTGGGCGCGGCCTGGGCGAGCGAGCCGGCGACCGAGAACCCGGCCGTGTCAGCCGTCCGGTCGGTCACCTTCCACGCCACGACCACGCCGCCGAGCGAGTCGGTGCCGGTCGGGATCGTGTACGCGAACCGTGCCTCGGGGCCGTCGACGCGCACGACAGTGGTCCGCGCCTCATACCGGATCTGGGAGTCGAGGTTCGCGTAGAACGCCACACCCCTGTCCATCGTGGGGCCGTAGTCGAGCACCACGAACGCGAGGTGCTGACGCGGCTGGGTCCCTGTGCCGAAGTCGCTGTTGCCCAAGGCGTAGCCCCGCAGTCCGTAGGTGGAGGCCCACGCCGTGTCCAGCCCACCGCGGTTCACGGTGTAGCTGTTCGACGGGGTGAAGCCGGTGTCCACCATGGCCCGGGCCTGGCGTCGGCGTGTGGGGCCGTCCACTGGCGAAGGTCCCGGCTTGGCGTCGACTTTCCCGGCTGGCGGGCAGTGGCGCCCGTCTGGATGGGCGCATGACGTGGAGGCGATGGGAGTTCGCCATCTGGTGTGGCTCCGGTGCCGCCCTCGTGACCGCCGTCGTCCTGTTCGTTCAGGGCCGCGAGGATCGCCTGGTCCTGCTCTTCGGGGTCATCGGCCTGGGCCTGGGTGTCGTGCCCGAAGCGGCGAAGAAACGTGCCGGCCGATCGCGGGAGGACGAGCCGAACGGCTCCACCTGGGGGCTGTGACCTGCGCTGTCGACCTCCCCGACCGCGCTGTCGCCCGAGGTCGTCGACCGGGTCGTGTGGCTGTGTGAGGACCTGCCGGCGCAAATCGGGCATAGGCGACACTGGACCTCGCAGGGCGTTGGTCTACCCTGTCCGGGGCCGCGGCGGAGCAGAGAGACTCCGGAGCGGCGGGAGCACGGAACGACAAGCCGAGCAGGAGTGCCTGATGAGCCGCATGGCGAGCCTGAAGGCAGAGACGGTCGTGGCTGTCCACGTCTTTGGTATCGACCCGGATCTGCGCGTCCTTCTGGACCGGGACGCCGCGGCTGCGGACCCCGGGAAGGGTTGGTCGCTACCTTCGGCCCTCCTGCGCACCGGTGAGGATCCGTCCTACCTCGCGCAGTACCTCATGCGTCGGGCCGGGGCCGTCCCGGGACGGACCGGGGTGGTCGACGTCGAGAGTGACTACCGGGACGGCGTCCACCGGTTCGACCTGCTGTTCGAGTGCCGGGCAGAGCCCGGTAGAGGACCTGGCCCGTCAGGTGGGTTGCTCTGGTGGTCGCTGGACGAGATCGCCTCGCTGACGCTCACCCCCGCCACCCGCAGGGCGATCATCGGCCGCTGGACCAGCATCTGGCCGCACATCTGACTCCCGTCAGAAGAGGGGTCTCGCGGGTTTGCGGGCTCGCCATGGGCTCGCTGCTTGGGAGGTCGTCAGTCCCCGTTGACGACGCCCCAAGGGTTGGCGTCGAGGGTCTCGTGGTCCTCGGCGCGCTTCTCGTAGGCCCGCTTCGTCTCAGGCGTCCATTGGGTGTCGAATGCCTCGCCCTCGTCCACGGCTCAGAAGGTATCGGTGGTCGATGCAGTTCGGGCGTGGTAGCCCTGGAGGTGCAGCCGCGGGTCTGCGCAGTGACCACAAAGACCTGGCCCTGAGCCATCCGGCGGCATGGCCACGAACGGGCTGGTCACACGCGAGAGGCCCCTCACCTGTTGTGGTGAAGGGCCTCTGGCCTGCGGATATGGTCGGGGTGACAGGATTTGAACCTGCGACCTCTTCGTCCCGAACGAAGCGCGCTACCAAGCTGCGCCACACCCCGTGGCAATCGCTGCCCATCGAGCACCTAGCACCCGAGAGGCAGCGACAAGGAAGGATAGCCCACCACCTGCGCAGGCTCCCAATCGCCCCGGGGGTGAGCCCGCGGCATACGGGCTGAGACCGCTGCTCCACCCGACAAAGGGTCACTTCACCCCGCGTGGCACCTCGGGTGAGGCGCACCTTTATCGGGTGGCCCGATAAAGGTCCAGGGGTCGGGGGCGGTTGTCGGCGCGGCACCGGGCCGCAGGGTCAGCGCGAGGTGAGCGTCAGCAGGGTCGCCTCGGGGCGGCACGCGAAGCGGACCGGCGCGTAGGGCGACGTGCCCAGCCCGGCCGACACGTGCAGCCACGCGGCGTCGTCGGGAGCGAAGGACGAGGGGGTGTGACCGGCCCCCGGCCACCAGCGCGACACGCCCTTGGCGCGGCTGGTGTCGAGGTCGCAGTTGGTGACCAGTGCACCGTGGAACGGCAGGGCGAGCTGCCCGCCGTGGGTGTGCCCGGCGAGCACGAGGCCGGCTCCGTCGGCGGTCATGGCGTCGAGCACCCGCTGGTAGGGCGCGTGGGTCACCCCCACGGTCAGGGCGACCGTGGGGTCCGCGGGCCCGGCCACGACGGCATACCGGTCGTAGTCGAGGTGGGCGTCGTCGACGCCGACGAACTCGAGGTCCTGGCCCCCGACGGTGAGGTAGGCCCGGCGGTTGGTCAGGTCCTGCCAGCCCCCGGAGGCCAGGCCCTTGACCAGGTCGTCGGTCGGCAGGCGAGGGGTGCGCCCGGTGCCGCGGCGGTACCACGGCGTCAGGTACAGGGCCGGGTTCTTGAACACGGGGGCGAAGTAGTCGTTGGAGCCCAGCACGAAGACGCCCGGGTAGTCCATGAGCGGCTCCATCGCCTCGAGCAGCGCCGGCACCGAGTCGGGGTGGGCGATGTTGTCGCCGGTGTCGACCACCAGGTCGGGCTGGAGCGCGGCCAGGCCCCGGACCCACTCGACCTTGCGCCGCTGGCCCGGCATCAGGTGCAGGTCCGACAGGCAGAGCACCCGCAGGGGCGCCGAGCCGGCAGGCAGCACGGGCGCACTGAGCCGGCGCAGGGTGTAGGCGTTGCGCTCGATGAGGCTGGCGTAGCCGACACCGGCTGCGCCGACGGTGGCCAGGCCGCCCAGGGCCTTCAGGAAGGGCTTCATCGCGCCCATCCTCGCAAACGCCGGTGGGGGACGCCTGCCAGACTGGGGGCATGAGCGAGCAGACTCTCAAGGCCACCGTCCAGAACGACCTGCACGAGGCGATGCGCGCCCGCGACAAGGTCCGCTCCGGAACGCTGCGGATGGCCCTGACCTCGATCACCACCGAGGAGGTCGCCGGCAAGCAGGCGCGCGAGCTGAGCGACGACGAGGTGCTGAAGGTGCTCGCCAAGGAGGCCAAGAAGCGCAAGGAGGCCGCCACCGCCTACCGCGACGCGGGCCACCCGGAGCGCGCCGAGGCGGAGGAGGCCGAGCTCGCGGTCCTCGAGGCCTACCTGCCGGCCCAGCTCGGCGACGACGAGCTGCAGGCGCTGGTCGCCCAGGCGGTCACCGAGACCGGCGCCAGCGGCCCGCAGCAGATGGGGCAGGTCATGAAGGTCGCCCAGGGCCTGGTCGCCGGCCGTGCCGACGGCGGCCGGGTGGCCACCGCCGTGAAGGCGGCGCTGACCGGGTCGTGAGCCACGCGGCATCCCTGCGGGCACGCGAAAGGGCCCCTCACCGACGGTGAGGGGCCCTTTCGCGTGCCGTATGCCGGGTCAGCCGGACTTCCTCGTCGACGGCTTGGCCGGCGGGGTCGTCGGCTTGGTGTCCGGTTTCTTGGTCGTCGGCTTGGGCTTTGGCGTCGACTTCGGCTTCGGCGGCGCCGGCACGTAGCCGAGCGAGGTGTAGAGGCCGATCGTCGAGCCGCGCACGGCCCTGCCGCTCGGGTCGGTGTAGACCACGGTGCCCTCGGACATGGGGCTGTACGTGCGACCGGCGACCTGGGCCTTGAAGCCGGCCTCCTCGAGGACCTTGGTCGCCTCGCCCACCGACATCCCACTCACGCTCGGGACGCTGATGATGTCACCGTTGAGCACCTTGCCGCTCGGCTCGTCGAAGTCGCGCATGGGCTTGTCGAGGATCTGCGAGGTGCGGTCCATGATCTGCTTCCAGATCGGCGCCGAGATGGTGCCACCGAAGACCTCCTGGTAGAAGTCGTCGCCGAGCCGGATGTTCTTCATGCGCTTCTGGCTGTAGGGCGTGCCGACCCAGACCGCGGTGGCGAGCTGCGGGGTGTAGCCCACGAACCACGACTCGACGTGGTTGTCGGTGGTGCCGGTCTTGCCTGCGGCCGGGCGACCTCCCTCGAGCTTGGCGCCGCGGCCGGTGCCCTTCTCGATGACGCCCTTGAGCAGCGCGGTCGCGCCGTTGGCGACGTCCTTGCTGATGACCTGCTTGCAGTTGTTGGCGGGCAGCTTGACCGGCTTCTTGTCGTTCGTCGTGATCGACAGGATCGGGCTCGGCGCGCAGTACCTGCCCTCCGCGGCCAGCGTGGCGTAGGAGGCCGCGAGGGTCAGGGGCGTGGTGTCGTTGGCGCCCAGCGTCACGGCGGCCGGGAAGCACTCGATCTCCTTGCCGGTGCCCTGGTGCAGCCCCATCTTGGCCATGGTGCGGTGCACCTTGTCGGTGCCCAGCTTGAGCACCAGCGAGGCGAAGGCGGTGTTGACCGAGCGGGCGGTGGCCAGGTCGAAGTCGAGCGGCTTGCCGCCGATGGACTCGTCGTTGCGCACCGGCCAGGCCGACCCTGCCCCGCACTTGCCCTTCATCTCGCTGGGCGTGTAGACGGCCGCCTGCTTGGTGGTGGCGAACTTCGACGGGATCTTGCCGTTGACCGGGATGCCGCTCTCGAGCGCCGCCACGATGGCGTACATCTTCGCGGTCGAGCCGAACTGGGCGCCGCTGGTGCCGCCGTACCGCTGGTCGACGTTCCAGTTGACCTGGGTGTACTTCCTGCCCTTCTCGCCGCTCTTCGGGAACTGGGAGGCCTGCACCATGGCCAGCACCTTGCCGGTGCCCGGCTCGATGACGCTGGCGGCGGCTCCGATGCGGTCCTCGTTGCCGAGCGGTACCTTCTTGACGACCTGCTCCTGGGCCATCTTCTGGACCCGGGGGTCCAGCGTGGTCTGGATGGTCAGGCCGCCCTGGTTGATCTTCTTGATCCGCTCGGGGACGGACTTGCCGAGGGCGGGCAGCTGCTTGAGGTAGGCGAGGACGTACTCGCAGAAGTAGGGCTGGGTGGAGCGCCCGCAGGTGTTCTGGGCCGGCTTCACCTTGAGCATCTTCTTCACCGGGACGGCCTTGGCGGCCTTCCACTGCTTGTCGGTGACCATGCCCAGGTCGTGCATGCGGTCGAGCACGACGTTGCGGCGGACCTGCGCCCGCTCGGGGTTGTTGATCGGGTCGGTCTTGCTCGGCTGCTGCACGAGCCCGGCCAGCAGGGCCGACTGCGCCAGGTTGAGCTTGGCGGCCGTGGTGCTGAAGTAGTGCTGCGCGGCGGCCTCGACGCCGTAGGCCTGGTCGCCGTAGTAGACGAGGTTGAGGTAGCCCTCGAGGATCTGGTCCTTGGTGAGCTGCTTCTCCAGGGTGATGGCGTACTTCAGCTCCTGGAGCTTGCGGGTGTACGTCTTGGCGACCGCCGCCTTCGCGGCCTCCTTGTCGTTGTTGCGCAGGGCGTTCTCCTGCAGCGTGATCTTGACGTACTGCTGGGTCAGCGTCGACGCGCCCTGGGTGTCGCCGCCCTGGAAGTTCGAGACCAGCGCCCGGGTGATGCCCTTGGGGTCCACGCCGCCGTGCTCACGGAAGCGGGCGTCCTCGATGGCGATCTGGGCGTTCTGCATCGTCTTGGAGATCGCTTTGAGCGGCACGATGATGCGGTTCTCGTCGTACGGGGTGGTGATCAGCCCGCCCCGGGCGTCGTAGATCTTCGACTGCTGCGCCAGGGGGGAGGTCGTGAACTCGCCCGGCAGCGAGTCGAACATCTCGACGCCGGACTTCGCCGCACTGCCGGTGGCGCCCACGGCCGGCATCACGAGTCCGGCGGCGAGCAGGCCCATCACCATGGCGGTGGCGACGAAGGCGCCCAGCAGGCTGAGCACGTTGGCGAGGTTGGAGGCGCGTCCTTGCATGGGGCAAGGGTAACCGGCGCACCCCCTTTGACCCGTTCTCGCGACCGCCGGCCGGGCCCAGCGGGTCGGCCTGCGCCTCTTGGGGGAGCTCTCGGCTCCGGCAGCCGGACGGCTCCGATGTGCTCATGGGAACCAGCCGCCATGGCCCGAACGGCCTGTGCCAGGGCGTAGTCAGGTGTGACTAGTCCGTTCGGCCATCGGAGAACTACACGAATGGGCCATGTCTTCACACCAGTGAACTTTTCTATCGTCGGTCGTGCCCGAGTCGGACATAAGCAACCGATTGGGCACGGTTTGACCCGCTTTGACTGGAGGATCGCAATGACCATCGCGCCGTCACGCACCGCCCGTCCGGTGGCCTTCGGGGCTCACTGGGTCGAGGACTGGGCGCCGCTCGGCCGATGTGCCAAGTCCGACCCCGACGCCCTCTTCGTGCAGGGCGCGGCGCAGCAGACGGCCAAGATCGTGTGCCAGGGCTGCCCCGTCATCGCAGAGTGCCTCGCGGACGCGCTCGACAACCGCACCGAGTTCGGTGTCTGGGGCGGGATGACCGAGCGTGAGCGCCGGGCCCTGCTGAAGCGCCGTCCGAACATCGCCTCCTGGGCCGCGCTCTTCGCCCAGGCCCGCGCCGCCCAGGGCGGCGAGCAGGGCGCCGTCAGCGCCTGAGGCCGCTGGTCAGGGCGCCGTCAGCGCCCGGCCCACCTCCCGCAGGCCCTCCAGGTCGTGGATGTCCTGGGCCGCCGCGGGCACCTCGACCACCGGTATGCCGGGATGGCCGGCGACGAACCGGCGCACCAGAGCCTCCTGCCGCTCGGCCGTCTCGGCCAGGTTGGCGTGCAGGCGCAGCAGGCCCTCCGTGAGCGCAACGCTCTGCGACGTCCGGTCCGCCTCCGCCAGCTGCTCCGCCGCGGCCAGGGCACGTGACCCGCTCAGCGTGGGAGCGCCCAGGCGCTGCACCCGGTTGACCACGACGCCGGCGAGCGGCATCCCCTCCTCGTCGAGCCGGTCGACGAAGAACGACGCCTCGCGCAGGGCGTCGCGCTCCGGTGCGGCGACCACCACGAAGGCGGTCTCGGGGTTCCCCAGCAGGGCGTAGGTCTTGTCGGCACGCTCACGGAACCCGCCGAACATCGTGTCGAGGGCGGCGACGAAGGTCTGCACGTCCTGGAGCACCTGCCCGCCGAGGACCTTCGACATGACCGTGGTGGCCATGGTGACGCCGGAGCTGAACACCTTGAGGTAGGCCCGGCCGCCGGCCTTCGCCGGGGCCATGAGCAGGCGGATGAAGCGGCCGTCGAGGAACGAGCCGAGCCGCTTGGGGGCGTCGAGGAAGTCCAGCGCCGAGCGCGACGGCGGGGTGTCGACGACGATGAGGTCCCAGGTGCCCTCCTCGCTCGCCCGGGCGCGAAGCTGGCCGAGCTTCTCCATGGCCATGTACTCCTGCGTGCCGGCGAAGGAGCTCGAGACGGCCTCGTAGAAGGGGTTGGCCAGGATCTGGGCTGCCTTCTCCGGGGTGGCGTGCGCCTCGACGACCTCGTCGAAGGTCCGCTTCATGTCGAGCATCATCGCGTCGAGCGACCCGCCCGCCCCCGAGTCGAAGCCGGCCACCGGGCGGGGGGTGTTGTCGAGCTCGGTGAGGCCCAGCGACTGGGCCAGCCGCCTGGCCGGGTCGATGGTGAGCACGACGACGCGGCGGCCGAACTCCGCGGCCCGCAGGCCCAGGGCGGCGGCCACGGTGGTCTTGCCGACCCCGCCCGCCCCGGTGCAGACGATGATGCGCGTGCTGCGGTCGTGGAGCAGCGCGTCGAGGTCGAGGTGCGTCTGCGCCTCGGAGCCCGTCGCGCCCTTCGCGGCTGCGGCCATCAGATCATCCCCTGCTCGGTGAGGGCGTCGGCGAGCACGCGGATGCCCCCGGCCTCGGTGCCCTCGGGCAGCAGCGGGAGCCGGTAGACCTGGCGGCCCTGCGCCAGCAGGACGGCCTCCTGCTCCTGCTGCAGGGCGACCCGCTCCGAGTGCTCCCGCGCCTGCTCCAGCAGGCCCGCGACCATCGCGGCGCTCGTGCGGACCGACACCGACTTCAGGTCGGCGGTCACGGCGGGCGCCACGTCCTCGGGTCCCGTGGTCACCGACGCCAGCTCCTTCTCCTCCAGGAGTGGCTCGTGCACCTGGTTGATGACGATGGCACCGAGCGGCAGGGAGGCGGCGCGCAGCTCGGCCAGGGCGTCGACCGTCTCCTGCACGGGCATCTCCTCGAGCAGCGAGACGACGTGCACCGCGGTGGTGTGGCTGCGCATCATCCGGGTGATCGAGTCGGCCTGGCTGCGGATGGGGCCGACCTTGGCGACGTCGGCGACCTCGGCGTTGACGTTGAGGAACCGCACCACGCGACCGGTGGGAGGCGCGTCGAGCACCACCGCGTCGTAGGCGAGGGCATCGCGGTGGCGCCCGCCCCGCCGCCGTCCCGCCGCCTCGTAGACCTTACCGATGAGCAGCACGTCCCGCAGGCCGGGGGCGATCGTCGTGGCGAAGTCGACGGCGCCGACCTTCTCGAGCACCGTGCCCGCGCGGCCGAGCTTGTAGAACTTCTGGAGGTACTCCATGAGCGACTCTCGGACGTCGACGCTCATCGCGTAGAGCTCGCCGCCGCCGCGCTCGTGCACGATGCGGGTCTCCTCGTGCCCGATCGGGGGCACGTCGAAGGTCTGCGAGATGCCCTGGCGCTCCTCGACCTCGGCGAGCAGGACGCGCTTGCCCTGGCGGGTCAGCGCCAGGGCCAGGGCCGCCGCGACGGTCGTCTTCCCGGTGCCGCCCTTGCCGGTCACGATGTGCAGGCGCACACCGGCATGGCTGGGGGTGGCGGGGGGAGGCATGGCGCCAGCCTAGGAGGCGAGGTGGGAGACCGCAGCCAGGACCTCGGCGAAGGCGGGGTGCTCGGGGTCGATGAGCCCGAAGTGCTCGCACCCGCCGACCTCGCGCAGCGAGACCGGCACCTGTGCGCGCGGCGCCGCGTGCTCGGCGTAGGAGCGCGAGATCGCCACCGGCACGACGTCGTCGTCGGCGCCGTGCACCAGGGCCACGGGTGCGAGGGGCACGTGCAGGCGCGGGTCCGCCGCGGCATACGCCTCGGGCAGCGTCCGCGGGGTGCCCCCCATGAAGGCCTCCACCGCCCCGTCGCCCAGCCCCTGCTCGGACGCCGCGGCCAGGTCGACCACCCCGGCCAGGCTCACGACGCCGCCGAGGTCGGCGCCCCACGGCTGGCTCGCCGCCCACGCGACGAGGTGGCCCCCGGCCGAGTGCCCGACGAGCACGAGCCGGTCGGGCAGGTCGGGGTCGTGCCGCAGGGCCCGCACGGCCGCGGCCACGTCCGCACCGGTGCCCGGCCAGCCCCCACCCGGCATGCCCGTGCGGCGGTACTCGACCACGGCCACGGGGTAGCCGGCGTCGGCGAAGGCCTGCGCCTGGCACCCGGCGTGGGTGCGGTCGAAGCGCTCGCGCCAGAACCCGCCGTGCACCACGACGACACAGGTGTCCTTCGTCGCGCCGTCCGGGAGCCGGACGTCGTAGACCTGGGCGGGGTCCGGGCCGTATGCCGTGGTGCGGACAGGCGCGGGAGCGGTCCGGTCGAGGACGCCCCTGGGGTCGGGACTGGGCGCGGCGGGCTGGGGGTCGGCCATGCCGCCATCCTGTCAGCGTCGCTACGCTGCGCCCATGAAGAAGTACGAGTACGCGACCGTGCCCCTCATCGTCCACGCGACGAAGCAGATCCTCGACCAGTGGGGCGAGGACGGCTGGGAGCTCGTCCAGGTCGTGACCGGACCCGATGGCGGCAACCTCGTCGCCTACCTCAAGCGAGAGAAGGCCTGAGCATGAGTGCAGTCGAGGACCGCCTGAAGGAGCTCGGGCTCACCGTCCCCGAGGTGGCCAAGCCCGTCGCCGCCTACGTCCCGGCCCTGCTCGACGGCCGCCGCGTCTACACCTCGGGCCAGCTGCCGATGGCGAACGGCGAGCTCGCCGCGATCGGCAAGGTCGGCCACGGTGACGGCCTCGTCGCCCCCGAGAAGGCCGCCGAGCTCGCGCAGCTGTGCGCCCTCAACGCCATCGCCGCCGTGAAGTCGGTCGTCGGTGACCTCGACAAGGTCGCCCAGGTGGTCAAGGTCGTCGGCTTCGTCGCGAGCGACCCCTCGTTCACCGGCCAGCCCGGCGTCATCAACGGCGCCAGCGAGCTGCTCGGCAAGGCCTTCGGCGACGCGGGCGTGCACGCCCGCTCGGCCGTCGGGGTGGCCGTCCTGCCCCTCGACGCTCCCGTCGAGGTCGAGATCATCGTCGCGCTCGCCGACGACTGAGGCTGATGGCGTGATCCGGGAGTTCCCGGTGGCGCCGGTGCTGCGCGAGCACGCCGACGCCTGGCAGGCCGGCGGTGACCGGGGTGAGCCCGCGACGCCCCGCCCGGCCGCCACCGTCATGTTCGTCCGGGACGGCGCCGCCGGGCTCGAGGTCTTCATGCTGCGCCGCGCCGCCACGATGGCGTTCGCGCCGCGCACCATGGTCTTCCCCGGCGGCGGCGTCGACCCGCGCGACGCAGACCCGCGCCTGCCGTGGGCGGGTCCGACGCCCGCCGAGTGGGCCGAGCGGCTCCAGACCGACGAGGCCACCGCCCGCGAGCTCGTGGCCGCGGCGGTGCGCGAGGTCTTCGAGGAGTGCGGCGTGCTGCTGGCCGGGCCCTCGCCGGACAGCGTGATGGCCGACGTGCGCAGCCCGCACTGGCACCAGCAGCGGCTGGGGCTGCTGGACCGGTCGCACTCGCTGGCGGAGGTGCTCATCGGGCACGGCCTGGTGCTGCGCTCGGACCTGTTGTCCTACCGGGCGCACTGGATAACCCCGGAGTTCGAGCCGCGGCGCTACGACACCCGGTTCTTCGCGGCGGCCGTGCCCGCCGGGCAGGGCGCCGACGACCAGAGCACGGAGGCCGACACGGCCGACTGGGTGGCTGCCGCCGAGCTGCTGGAGGCCCAGCGCCGAGGTGAGGCGATGATGCTGCCGCCCACGCTGGTCAGCGTGGAGGAGATCGCCGCAGCGTCCAGCGCGGCCGCCTTCATCGCCGAGCGGCCGCCGGTCGCCCCCGTGACACCCCGACTCACGCAGACGCCCGACGGCCCGGTGATGCGGGCGGAGCTGCCCCGGTGACCGCGCCGCCCGTGGCAGAGCACTGGTCCGGCGGCCAGGTCACCGCCCGGGCCCACTGCGTGCTGGCCCCCAACCCCGGCCCGATGACCCTCGACGGCACCAACACCTGGGTGCTGGTCGAGCCGGGCGCGACCGAGGCGCTCGTCATCGACCCGGGTCCGCTGGACGAGGCCCACCTGCGACGGGTCCTCGACCACGTGGAGGGTCGCGGCGCCCGCGTGGTGCAGACCGTCCTCACGCACGGGCACCTCGACCACGCCGAGTCCGCGCAGCGGTTCGCCGAGCTGACCGGAGCCCCCACCCGCGCGGTGGGCCGCGGCCACGACGACCTCGGCGACGGCGACGTCCTGCGGGCGGGCGGTCTCGAGCTGCGGGTGGTGGCCACGCCCGGCCACACCTCCGACTCGCTCTCGTTCGCGCTGCCGGCCGACCATGCGCTGCTCACGGGCGACACCGTCCTGGGGCGAGGCACCACGGTGGTCGCACACCCGGACGGTGAGCTCGCGGCATACCTGGCATCGCTCGAGCGGATCGCGGCGCTCACCGGTGGCGGCGAGGTGACCACGATCCTCCCCGGCCACGGCCCGGTCGTGCCGGACGCCTCGGCGATGGTGGCCTTCTACCGGGTGCACCGGCGCGAGCGGCTGGAGCAGGTGCGCCAGGCACTGGCCGAGGGCGCGCAGGGGGTCGAGGACGTCGTCGAGCGCGTGTATGCCGACGTGCCGCGTGCGGTGTGGCCGGCCGCACGGCTCAGCGTGGCCGCCCAGCTGGAGTACCTGCGGGAGGTCAGCGGGCGCGGCGCTTGAGGCGCTCGACGTCCTGCAGCAGCACCGCACGCGCCTCGAGGCGCAGCCAGCCGCGGGAGGCGAAGTCGGCCAGCGCCTTGTTCACGGTCTCGCGGGAGGCGCCGACGAGCTGGGCGAGCTCCTCCTGGGTGAGGTCGTGCGCCACGAGGATCCCGTCCTCGACGGGCCGCCCGAAGCGGTTGGCGAGGTCGAGCAGCGCCTTGGCGACGCGGCCCGGCACGTCGGTGAAGACGAGGTCCGCGAGGTTCTCGTTGGTGCGGCGAAGCCGCTTTGCCAGCGCCGCGAGCAGCACCTTGGCGACCTCGGGCCGACCCGCGAGCAGGCCGGAGAGGTCCTCGTGGCCGATGCCCATGAGCTGGGTCTCGGCGACCGCGGTGGCGGTCATGGTGCGCGCACCCGGGTCGAACAGGCTGAGCTCACCGAACATCTCGCCGGGGCCGAGGATCGCGACGAGGTTCTCGCGGCCGTCGCTGCTGCGCCGGCCCAGCTTGATCTTCCCCTCGCCGATCACGTAGAGCCGGTCACCCTGGTCGCCCTCGTGGAAGAGCACGTCCCCGCGCTCGAGGTGGCGCTGGGTCATCGACTGCATGAGCCGGCCCGCGGCGTCGTCGTCGAGGGCGGCGAACAGCGGGGCTCTTCTCACCACGTCCTGGTCCACGGGCGACAGTGTGCCACGTCGCCTGACCACAGAACTGTCGGCACCGCCCCTTAGGCTGTGCAGGTGTCTGCTGTTGGTCGCGAGGAGTCGTCGGTCGCGCTGACCCGGCGCGCCCGCCGGATGTATCGCGCGCTGGCCGAGCGCTACCCGTATGCCCACTGCGAGCTCGACTTCGAGAACCCGCTGCAGCTGCTCGTCGCCACCGTCCTGTCGGCCCAGACCACCGACGTCATGGTCAACAAGGTCACGCCCACGCTCTTCGCGAAGTACCCGACGGCCGCCGACCTCGCCGCCGCAGACCGCGAGGAGATGGAGGCGATCCTCAAGCCCACCGGCTTCTACCGCGCGAAGACCAACTCGGTGATGCGCCTCGCTGCCGACCTCGTCGAGCGCTTCGACGGCGAGGTGCCGCCGCGCATGAAGGACCTCGTCACCCTCCCCGGGGTCGGGCGCAAGACCGCCAACGTCGTGCTGGGCAACGCGTTCGGCATCCCCGGCATCACGGTCGACACCCACTTCGGCCGCCTCGTGCGCCGCTTCGGCTGGACCGAGGAGGAGGACCCGGTCAAGGTCGAGGACGTCGTGGGCAGGCTGATCCCCCGCAAGGAGTGGACCATGCTGTCGCACGTCGTGATCTTCCACGGCCGGCGCACCTGCCATGCCAAGAAGCCCGCCTGTGGGGCCTGCCCGGTCGCGCGCTGGTGCCCTTCCTACGGCATCGGCGAGACCGACCCGGACAAGGCGGCGAAGCTGCTCAAGTTCGAGCTCGCCCCGGCGGCGCTGGCCGCCGCGACCCCGGCAGAGCGAGCCCCGCAGGCATGAGCGCGCCCCGCCCCGCGTGGATGACCCGCCTGCAGAGCGCCCTCGCCTACCCCGACCCGGAGTACTTCGACCGGTTCCAGCCGCCGGACGAGGGCGGCCGGGAGTCGGCGGTGCTCATGCTCTTCGCGCCGTCCGAGCACGGCGGTGAGGACGTCGTGCTCACCGAGCGCGCCCACCACCTCAGGTCCCACCCCGGCCAGGTCTCCTTCCCGGGAGGGTCGCTCGAACCGGGTGAGGACCCGGTGCAGGCTGCCTTGCGCGAGGCGCACGAGGAGGTCGGCATCGCCCCGGAGTCGGTCGACGTGGTCGCCGAGCTGCCGCCGCTCTTCCTCAGCCCGAGCCAGCACGTCGTCACCCCGGTGCTCGCCTGGTGGCCGGTGCCGGCGGCTTTCGACCGCATCGATGCCGGCGAGGTCCACCGGGCCGAGCGGGTCCGCGTCGACCACCTGCTCGACGCCTCCATCCGCTTCACCACGGTGCACCCCCTTGGCTACGAGGGCCCGGCGTTCGAGGTCGACGGTCTCTACGTGTGGGGGTTCACCGCCATGCTCTTCAGCCGCGTCATGCAGCTCGCCGGGCTCGAGCGTCCTTGGGACCCCGACGTGCGCCGGCCCCTGCCCGAACGCTTCCACCCCCGCCCCCGACAGGAGGGGAGCACCTGATGGTCCTCGGACTGGGCATCCTCGACGTGCTGCTCATCCTGCTGCTCGTCGGCTACGCCGTCTCCGGCTACCGCCAGGGCCTCGTCGTGAGCGTGCTGTCGCTCGCCGGGTTCCTGGCCGGCGGCGCGCTCGCCATGTGGCTGCTCCCCACCGCCATCCACGAGTGGACCTCACTGGAGGCCACGCCGGTGCTGCGTGCCGTGGTGCTGGTCGCCGGGGTGTTCATCATCGCCTCCGTCGGCCAGGCCGTGGCCGTGGGTGTGGGCAGTCGCCTGCGCTCGCAGCTGCGGGTTCGCCCTGCCCGGGCGTTCGACTCCGTGCTGGGCGCCGTCGCGGTCGTCGCCGCCGTGTCGGTCATCGTCTGGTTCATCGCCGGTGCGGTGCGCGGCGGGGCGCCGGCCCCGCTGGCCAAGGCGATCGGTGAGTCACGGGTGCTCCGGACCATCGACGCGGTGGTCCCACCGCAGACCTCCCGCCTCTTCGCCGGCTTCCGCGAGGTGCTCGACCGTGAGGGCTTCCCCCGGGTGTTCGAGGGCCTGGAGGCCGAGCCCATCGCCCCGGTCGAGCCCCCGGACCCGAACGTCGCGCGCACCCCGGGCGTCGCGGCGGCCGGCGACTCGATCATCAAGATCACCGGGATCGCGGAGGCCTGCAACCGCGGCCAGGAGGGCAGCGGCTGGGTCGTCTCCCCGGGCCGCGTGGTCACCAACGCCCACGTCGTCGCCGGCATGCGCACGGTGACCCTGCGGGTCAAGGGCACCGGGCCCTCCTTCGAGGGGCGCGTGGTGCTCTTCGACCCCGAGCGCGACCTGGCCGTGGTCGCCTCGCCCGACCTGCCCGCCGAGCCCCTCGACCTCGGGGCCGAGCTGGGCCGCGGTGAGGGCGGGGTCGTGGCCGGCTTCCCGCTCGACGGGCCCTACCGGCTCGACGCCGCCCGGGTGCGCGACGTCGTCCAGGCCCGCGGCTCGGACATCTACGGCACGCCGGGCACGAGCCGCGAGGTGTACTCCCTCTTCGCCCGGGTGCGCCCGGGCAACTCCGGCGGCCCACTGCTGTCGACCTCCGGTGACGTGGTGGGCGTCATCTTCGCCAAGTCGCTCGACGACAACAGCACCGGTTACGCGCTGACCCTCGACGAGGCGCGTCCGGTGCTCGAGGCGGCCCCCTCCGCCAACCAGCCGGTGAGCACCGGCCCCTGCGTCGCGGGCTGACGCCCCGCGCCGGCCCAGCGTGAACCGGCTCAGGTACGGAGGCGCTCGAGCCAGGCCAGCAGGTGCCGGCTCACCGCCTCCGGGGCCTCCTCGGGCAGGAAGTGACCGGCGCGAGCCACCTCGTGCTCCTCGTAGGGCCCGGCGCAGTACTGGCGCGAGCCAGGCATGATCTCCGGCAGCACGACCGGGTCGTCCTCGCCGTGGACCTGCAGCACCGGAACCTCCACCGGAGCGCTCACGCGTTTGGCGAACCGCCACCCGTCGGGGCGGGCCTGGCTGCGCACCACCCAGCGGTAGTACTCGGCGGCCGAGTGCGCCACGAAGGGCAGGGCCATGGCGTCCGAGTAGGTCCGCGCCTCCTCGAGGCTGGGCCAGATGCCCCGGGGGGAGGCCCACTCGCGCAGCAGCCGCTGGACGTAGCCGCCGTGCATGGTCATCTCCCGCTCGGGGACGAAGGGTCGCTGCAGCCCCGCCAGGTAGCCGTTGGCCCGAGCCTGGCGCGCGTTGGTGAAGGAGGCGTGCCGGAACACCAGCGGGTGCGGCATGCTGACCGAGGCGACGGCGGACGTCACGGCCGGTTGGAGGGAGGCCATGCTCCACGCGATCCAGCCGCCCCAGCCGTGCCCGACGACGCAGGCGCGGGACGCCCCCAGCGACCGGATCACGCTGGCCACGTCCGTGGCCGACGTGCGGGTGTCGTAGCCGCGCGGAGGCTTGTCCGACGCGCCGTAGCCGCGCAGGTCCATGGCGCAGGCCCGGAAGCCGGCGTCGGCGAGCGCCTGCATCTGGTGGCGCCAGGCCCACCAGAACTGCGGGAAGCCGTGCAGGAGCAGCACCAGCGGGCCGTCGCCCTGCTCGGCCACGTGGAACCGGGCGCCGTTGGCGGCCACGAACCGGTGCTCCCAGGGGCCGTCGAAGAGCACCATCGCGGCGTCAGGGGCGTTGGGGGGCACGGACCGGTGTGGGGGTGGGAGCGGGCGGGCGTTGCGGGGTGTCGGCGGTGTCGGGCTCAGTCGCCGGACTTGAGCGCGTCGATGGTGTCCTGGGCGTTCTTGATCGTGCGCTCGGGCTTGGGCTGGACCTTGGTGACGCTGTTCCTGCCCACCAGGCCGAGGATGCCGGCGACCGCGAAGAGCAGGACGGTGGTGATGAGGTAGCCCGCCCACAGGGGCAGCCAGATGTCGATGACGTTGGCCAGGGTGTGGAAGAGGAAGATGAGGCCGAGCAGTCCGACGAAGGCAGCCCCGGCCAGCAGGCCCGCGCCCTTGCCGGCGAGCTTCGCCTCGCCCGTGATCTCCGCCTTCGCCAAGGCGATCTCGTTGCGGACGATGGCGGAGAGGTCGGCGGTCGCGTCGGCGACCAGCTGGCCGATCGTGCGCTCCTGGCCGAGGGTGTTGCGCTCCGGACCGGGCGTGCTGGTGGCCATCTGCAGGTCCCCTTCTTCTCGTCGGCGGCCCGCGCGGGCCGCCTCCACCCTAGCCGCGTCCGGGGGACTCCACATCTGAGCGCTCGAAGACGTCCGGGACGCCGTCCTGGTCGTGGTCCACCGTCTCCTCGAGGGCGATCCGGCGGTACACGCGGTTGCGGGTGCGCAGCACGACCGCGGCGAGGAGGGCGGAGACCAGGGAGCCCATGAGCACGGCCAGCTTCACGTGGTCGTCGCGCTCGTTGCCGGCGCCGAAGGCGAGCTCACCGACGAGCAGCGAGACGGTGAAGCCGATGCCCGCGAGCAGGGAGAGGCCGAGGACGTCCCACCACGACAGCTCGTCGTCGAGCTCGGCTCGGGTGAAGTGGGTGAGGAGCCACGTGCCGCCGAGCACACCGACGAGCTTGCCGAGCACGAGCCCCACGACCACTCCACGCGCGGCGTCGTCGGCCAGTGCCTGGCCGAACCCGCCACCGACGACCGTCACCCCTGCCGCGAAGAAGGCGAAGACCGGCACCGCGACACCGGCCGACAGCGGACGCAGCCGGTGCTCGAACCGGTGCGCCACGTCGAGGTCGGCCGGGAGGGTGCTCAGCCGGGGAACGCTCTCGCGCGGACGGACCGGCACGGTCAGCCCCAGCAGGACGCCGGCCACCGTGGCGTGGATGCCGGAGGCGTGCACCAGCGTCCAGGTGGCGAAGGCCAGCGGGAGGAGGAAGTACCACTGCGTGATGCGGCGCTGCACCAGGAAGGCGAAGACGGCGAGCGGCACGAGCGCCAGCAGCAGCAGGAGCGGCTCGAGCGAGGATGTGTAGAAGATGGCGATGATCGTGATCGCGACGAGGTCGTCCACGACCGCGAGCGTGAGCAGGAACGAGCGCAGCGCTGCAGGGAGGTGGGTGCCGATGACCGCGAGCACGGCCAGGGCGAAGGCGATGTCGGTGGCCGTCGGGATGGCCCAGCCGCGCACGGCGTCCGGCGAGCCGCCGAGGAGCACGACGGCGGTGTAGAACGCCGCCGGCACCGCGACACCGGCCAAAGCGGCTCCGACCGGGACGGCGGCCTTGGCGGGGGTGCGCAGCTCGCCGACGAGGAACTCGCGCTTGAGCTCCAGCCCGGCGACGAAGAAGAAGATCGCCAGCAGTCCGTCACCGGCCCAGTGGCCCAGCGTCAGGTCGAGGTGCAGCGTCGGCGTGCCCACCACGGTGTCCCGCAGCGCGGCATACCCCTCCCTCCATGGGGAGTTGGCCCAGATCATGGCCGCCAGGGCGGCCCCCAGCAGGAGGGCGCCACCCACCGTCTCGGTGCGCAGGGCCGCCGCCACGAACTGGGCCTCGGTCCAGCTCGGGCGCCGGAGGATGCGGGGGCGGGCGGAGGGGGAAGTCACAGGGGCCGTTCCTCGGGGTCGTCGGTGCGCGTGGACCCCCGTCGCAGGACGGGCGCCGCCGACCAGACTTCCCGGCACACCAGGCGCCAGTCTATCGACGCTCACGCCGGACCGTCCGGCCCAGTGTGAGGCCCTCGTGGAGCGTGCATCATCGTGTGCGGCATGAGCACCCTGCGCCGCGTCGAGGTCGAGGTCGACGCCCGTACCCACGGCAGCGTCACCCTGGCCCCCCTGCGCCCCGGTGAGGCCGAGCTCACCATCGACCTCCCCGACCGCTCGGTCGCCCCGGCCGGCGCCGCTGCCCGGCGGGCACTGCAGTGGGCGTTCACCGATGGTGGGTGTGCCGTGGTGCACTGGCACGCGCGCAGCGGGGACCTCACTTCGCGCCGGGCGGCATGGGAGGCGGGGTTCGCCTTCGGGGCCACGGTGCCGCGTGTGGTCGACGGTGTCGTCGTCGACTGCTGGACGGGCTGGACCACCGCCGACGGCCCGCGTGAGCCGGCGACCCGGTGGCTCGAGCCTCACCCGCTGGAGACACCGAGGATGCGGCTGCGGCCCTGGCGCGAGACCGACGGAGAGGCCTTGGTGGAGGCGTCCAACGACCCGGTGCTGCGCCACTTCGTGCCGCACTCCCCGCTGCCCCGGCACCCCGACGCCGTCCCTGCCTACCTGGCGCGCATCGCCCTTACGGCGGCGAACGGGCACCGCGTCGCCTGGTGCGTGGCCGACCGCGACACCGACGAGGCACTGGGCAACGTGGCGGTCTTCGAGTTCGACGGGCTGCCGGGGCGTGATGAGGCCCAGGTCGGCTACTGGGCCCGCCCGGCGGCGCGGGGCCGCGGGGTGATGGCCGAGGCCGTCCGGCGGGCGACCGACTGGGCTTTCGACCCGGCGGGGCTCGACGTGCACCGCCTCTACCTGCTGACGTCGGCCAGCAACGCGGGGTCACGACGGGTGGCCGAGCGGGCGGGGTTCACCCATGTGGGCACCGAACGCGGCAACGCACCGACTGGTGACACCTTCGAGGACAGCGCGCTCTACGACCGGCTGCGCGACGCCTGATCTGCGCCTCGTGTCCGCCTGAGTGGTGGCTGGGCCTCCGGCGGCGCCTGCGCGCAGAAGGACGCACCCCGGTGCGTCAGGCGCCGAGGTGCGTTCGTCACGGTGCCCAGTGGAACCGCCCCACATCACCTCGCAGGCTCGTAGCTGCGGACGGTCAGGAACACGTGCGAGATGACCTTGCCGTCGCGCACCCGGTAGAAGCCGGAGCAGGGAACCCCGCCCGGATCCACCATGGTGGTGACGACCCGGAGTCGACGCCAGTGACGTCGGACCCCACCACTCAGAGGCCAACGTCCCTGAACGGCAACGGGATCGGGAGACCAGCGGCCCTACGAGCGATCGCGGGTGGATCGAGCCGCGGCGTCCCGGAGCCCCTCGAAGGTCTTCGCGAGCTCGCCGACGAGCTCGGCATCGGCCACCACCTCACCGTCGACCAGGGTGCTGCCGAACGCCAGGCCGGGCGCCTCGACCACGGTCATCTTCACGCGCTCCAGCGTCTGGCGCAGGGCCGCCTTCGCGTGGCGGGCGCCGTACCAGCCGTAGCCCACGCAGGCCACGGGCAGCCCCTCCCACTCGGCGTACAGGAAGTCGATGGCGTTCTTCAGGGCGGCGTTGTAGCCGCGGTTGTACTCCGGCATCACGATGAGCAGCGCCTCGGCGTCGCGGACCGCGGCCGACCAGCGCCGGGTGTGCTCGTGCGCGTAGTCGCCCTCCGACGGCTCGCGCGGCTCGTCGAGGAACGGCAGCGCGAAGTCGGCGAGGTCGAGCACCTCGACGTCGAACCCGGTCGTGGGCACCTGCTCCAGCACCCACCGGGCCACGGTCGGGCCCAGGCGGCCGGGGCGGGTGCTGGCGATGAGGATGCGGAGGGCGACCACGCGGCGAGCCAACCACACGGAGGCGGCAGCGGCGGAGCCTTGACTTCCACCAGTCAGAAGATAATGTCCGCGCTCCAGAAAAATGCCCCGTCCATGAGGAGACGCATGCCGCCGTCGAGCCCCAACGCCCAGCCGCCCGGCTCCGTCTCCGTCGCCTGGCTGGAGTCCCTCGCCGACGAGCTCGATGACCGCCTGGCCGGAGCCGATCGGGCCCTGCGCGAGGGTTACCCCGGGGAGCGCGCCGGCCGGCAGCCGGTGCACACGGTCTACGTGCCCGCCGACCGCTACTCCGAGGGCCTGGTGCCCCAGTGGGGGGCCGCCGCTCTGGCGTCCCTCGACGCCGACCCGGAGGGCTTCCGGGGCGTGCTGGGGCAGGGCGAGGACGGACTGCTGGAGCGCGTGCGTGCCAAGCTCGCGTCCGAGCCCATCGAGGACCTGCGGATCGACTTCGAGGACGGCTACGGCGACCGGCCCGATGGCGAGGAGGACGAGGCCGCGCGCTCGGCCGCGCGGTCCCTGGCCGCCTCCCTCGGCCGCGACGAGGCGGCGCCGTTCAACGGCATACGGTTCAAGAGCTTCGAGGCCCCGACCCGGCGACGCGGGCTGCGCACGCTGGCGCTGTTCCTCGAGGAGCTGGCCGGTGCAGGTCCTCTGCCCGAGGGCTTCGTCGTCACGCTGCCCAAGGTGACCTCCGTCGAGCAGGTCGAGGCGATGGTGGTGGCGGCGTCCCGGCTCGAGGAGAGCCTCGGCCTGGGTCCGGCGGCGCTGCGGTTCGAGATCCAGGTCGAGACCCCCCAGGCGGTCCTCGGCCCGGACGGCACGGCTCTGGTGACCCGCATGGTGCACGCGGCGGCCGCTCGCTGCACCGGGCTGCACTACGGCACCTACGACTACTCGGCGTCCTGCGGGATCGCCGCCCAGTTCCAGAGCATGGAGCACCCGGTCGCCGACTACGCGAAGGCCGTGATGCAGGTGGCGGCGGCCGGCACCGGCGTGCGGCTCTCCGACGGCTCGACCAACGTGCTCCCGGTCGGCGGTCCCGAGGCCGTGCGGGCCGGCTGGGCCCTGCACCACCGCCTCGTCCGCCGCTCCCTGGAGCGCGGCTACTACCAGGGCTGGGACCTGCACCCGGCCCAGCTGCCCACCCGCTACGCCGCGGTGTTCGCCTTCTACCGCGACGGCCTGCCCCAGGCCGCCGACCGGCTCCGCCGCTACGTCGAGCGTGCCGACTCGGGCTTCCTCGACGAGCCGGCGACCGCCCGGGCGCTCGCCGACTTCATCCTCCGCGGGGTCGACTGCGGGGCGGTCGGCGTCGCCGAGGCGCAAGGGCTGTCGGGGGTCGATGCCGCGGGTCTGGCGGTGCTGGCGCGCCGCGTGGCGGGCTGAGCCGACGGCTACCGTGGTGCCATGGACCTGACGGCCGAGTTCACGACCGAGCCGTTCCATGGCGAGGGTGAGCCCCCGGAGCACGTCGGCGCCGCGGCCGGTGCGCTCGTCGAGGCGGGGCTGGCACCCGAGCTCGGTCCGTTCGGCACCTCGGTCACCGGCGGGGCCGAGTGCCTCCTGCCGGCCCTGGAGCGGGCGATGGAGGCCGCCTTCGCCTCGGGCGCCACGCGGTTCACCCTCCAGGTGAGTCCTCGCGATGGCTGCTGACCCCGAACCCGGCACCGCCGCCCCGGAGGTGCGGGACCTGCTCGCGTCGGCCGTGGCGCCGCTGCTCGAGCGGGTCGGGGGGCGGCTCGTGGACGTGGCCGACGGGGAGCCCGGCGATGTGCCCCTCGTGTGGAACGACGTGCCCGTGGTCCTGGTGCGGCTGGGCTCACCGGTCCCGGGTCAGGACGCCGCGGCTGTCCCGAGTGCCGTCCAGGCCGCGGTCCCGTCCGCGGACCTGTCCGACGGCCTCGCCCGGCTCATCGCCGAGGTCGAGGCTGAGCTGGGCGGCGTGCTCTCCTCGCTGGTGCGTTCCGACAAGCAGCGGGCCGTCCGCCTGCTCGAGGAGCGCGGGGCCTTCGAGATGCGCCGGTCCGCCGAGACCGTGGCGGAGGCGCTCGGGGTCACCCGTTTCACCGTCTACAACTACCTCAACCGGGGAGGCGAGCCGCGCGCCTGAGTGGCCGCTGCCGCGGCCTTCAACAAACTGTTGACGTGATGCAGGTCACGTCCTAGTGTCCCGGTAGCGCTGCAGCACCCATTCCGTCCCGCGGAATCTGTGTCTCGGTGCATGGAATCAACGGTGATTCTGCGACCTGTCGACACCGTCGGCTCGGGCGCTGTCGCCGCCGACCCCGCGGCATACCCGGGCACCACCGCCGGCCACGCCGCTCCCGCAGCCCGTCCGGCCAGCTCGGGCGCCACGACCAGGGAGCACGACGGATACATGGGCATCGTCCTCGGACCAAACCAGTACGGCAAGGCGGAGAGCCGGGTCGTCCGGGTCTACCGCGACAGCCAGCGCCACGAGATCAGGGATCTCAACGTCTCCACCGCCCTGCGCGGGGACTTCGCGGCCGCCCACGTCGACGGCGACCAGAGCCGGGTCCTGCCCACTGACACGCAGAAGAACACCGCCTTCGCCTTTGCCAAGGAGAAGGGGGTGGCCTCCCCGGAGGAGTACGCCCTCGCGCTCGCGGAGCGCTTCCTCGAGGCTGCCGAGGCCGCCACGGGTGCGCGCATCTCGGTCGAGGAGTACGCCTGGGACCGGATCAGCGTCGACGGGGCAGGCCACGACCACGCCTTCGTCCGCCGCGGCGGGGACGTCCGCACCACCGTGGTCACGCTCGACGACAGCGGCGACGAGCGCAGGGCATGGGTGGTCTCCGGGCTGGGCGACCTCGTCGTCCTGAAGTCGACCGGGTCGGAGTTCAAGGGCTTCCTCAAGGACCGCTACACGACCCTGGCCGAGGCCGACGACCGAATCCTCGCGACCTCCCTCGTGGCCCGCTGGCGTTACGAGGGCACGGCAGTCAACTGGAACAAGGCCTTCGACGACATCCGCCAGGTCCTGCTCACGACCTTCGCGGTGACCTACAGCCGCGCCCTGCAGGAGACGCTCTACGCGATGGGCCGCGCCGTGCTCGAGGCACACCCGGACGTCGCGGAGATCAGGTTCTCGGCACCCAACAAGCACCACTTCCTGGTCGACCTCTCGCCCTTCGGGCTCGAGAACAGCGGCGAGGTCTTCCACGCCGCCGACCGCCCTTACGGCCTCATAGAGGCGAGCGTGTGCCGGGAGGGAGCCTCCCCGGCCGGTGACGCCTGGCTGGCCGTCCCCGGCTTCTGCTGAGCGGCCCCCTGCTGCCGCGCCGCCCTGCTCAACCACCAAGCGCTCTGAAACGACCTGAAGGCCAGGTCACCGCCAGGAAGAGGTGTCAGTCATGACCGCACAGCCCGCCGACCGGCGCGCGCCACAGCGCAGCGTGAGGCATCCCGTCGACGAGGTCCTGCCGGCGCCGAAACTGGCCATCTACGGCTTCCAGCACGTGCTGGCCTTCTACGCCGGAGCGGTCATCGTGCCGATCCTGCTGGCGAACTCCATCGGCCTGAGCACCGAGGAGCTCATCCACCTGATCAACGCCGACCTGTTCACCTGCGGCATCGCCTCCATCATCCAGTCCGTCGGGTTCTGGAAGGTCGGTGTGAAGCTGCCCCTGCTGCAGGGCGTGACCTTCACGGCGGTGTCGCCGATGATCGCCATCGGCGCGGCCGCGGGCGGCGGCACCGACGGCCTTCTCGTCATCTACGGCGCCGTGATCGTGGCGGGCCTGTTCACCTTCCTCGTCGCGCCGTACTTCAGCCGGCTCATCCGCTTCTTCCCGCCGGTCGTCACCGGGTCGGTCATCACCATCATCGGCATCGCGCTGCTGCCGGTGGCCGCGGCGGACGCCACGGGTGGCGCCGGGCCGACGTCCGACCCGACGAGCGGCAAGAACCTCGCCTACGCCCTGGGCACCCTGGCCCTCATCGTGCTGATCCAGCGCATCTTCAAGGGCTTCATGGCCACGATCGCCGTCCTCGCGGGCCTGGTCATCGGCACCCTCGTCGCCTGGGCGTTCGGCGACGCGCACTTCGACGCCGTCGCCAGCTCTGGCTGGGTGGGTGTGACCACGCCGTTCCACTTCGGCTGGCCGAAGTTCTCCGTCGCCGCGATCATCTCGATGATCGTCGTCATGCTCATCACCGCCGTCGAGACCACCGGCGACGTGTTCGCCACCGGTGAGATCGTCGAGAAGCGGGTCGGCAAGGACGACATCGCCCGTGCCCTGCGCGCCGATGGCCTTGCCACCACCGTCGGTGGCGTCTTCAACTCCTTCCCCTACACCTGCTTCGCCGAGAACGTCGGCCTCGTGCGGCTCACCCAGGTCAAGAGCCGCTACGTCGTGGCAGCAGCCGGCGCGATCATGGTCCTCATCGGCCTGATCCCCAAGGCGGGCGCGGTCGTCGCCGGCATACCCCACCCCGTCCTCGGCGGCGCCGCCCTGGCCATGTTCGCCACGGTCGCGGTGGTGGGCTTCCAGACCCTGTCGCGAGTCGACTTCCACGACCACCGCAACGTCGTCATCGTGGCGACCAGCATCGGCCTGGCCATGCTCGTCACCGCGCAGCCCGACGTGGCCAAGGCCGTGCCGGACTGGGCCCAGATCATCCTCGGCAGCGGCATCACCCTCGGAAGCATCACCGCCATCGGCCTCAATGCCCTGTTCCACCACGTCGGCAAGAGCTACGGGCCGGCGGTGGCCGGGCAGCCGGGCGACCTGGTGCGGCTCGACCAGGTCAACGGCATGGACCGCGACGAGTTCGTGCGCACCTTCTCCGGTCTGTTCCAGGGGCCGAACTGGGTGGTCGAACAGGCCTACCGGCTGCGGCCCTTCGAGGACACCCACGACCTGCGACGGGCGTTCCAGGAGGCGCTCTTCTCCGGCAGCGACGCGGACCAGGAGCGGCTCATCGCGTCCTACCCCGACCTGGGCTCGCCCCGGGTGGCGCAGGGCGAGGAGGGCCCCGACTCGCTGCGGGACCAGTCCTCGCTCGGCCTTACCCACCTCGCCGAGAACGAGAACGCCGAGCTCGCCACGCTGACCGCTGCCTACCGCGAGCGCTTCGGCTTCCCGCTCATCGCCTGTGTCCGCGACGAGGACTCCTCCGAGCAGGTCGTGCGTCATGGCTGGCACCGCCTCGAGAACTCCCCCACACAGGAGCACGCGGCGGCCCTCATCGAGGTCGCCAAGATCGCCGGGCACCGCTTCGACGACCTCGTCGCCGGCGCCAACCCCATCCACAGCGCCCGCGCCCGCCGCATGGGAATCGAGTGAGCACGTCAGCGGAGGCGTTCAACGCCCTCCCCGACGACGAGGCCCGGGCTCGCCTCGAGACCTGCCTGGCCGTGCCCAGATGGGTCGACGACGTGCTCGCCGGCCGGCCCTACAGCGATGACGCATCGCTGTGGGACCGCGCCGAGCGGGCCGCCGCGCAGCTCGACGACGACGAGCTCGAGGCCGCACTCAGCCGGCACCCGCGCATCGGGGAGCGGCCGACCGAGCCTGGCCACGAGGCGGCCTTCTCCCGGCGCGAGCAGTCCGGCGTCGACGGGTCCGACCCCGACGTCACCCTGCGACTGGCGGAGGGCAACCGGGCCTACGAGGCGCGTTTCGACCGGGTCTTCCTCATCAGGGCCGCGGGGCGCTCGGCGCATGAGATCCTCGGTGAGCTCGAGCGACGGATGCGGAACGACGACGCCACCGAGCGCGGCGAGACGGTCACCCAGCTGCGGGAGATCGCGATGCTCCGGCTGAGGCAGGTGGTCTGACGATGGGCACGCTGAGCACCCACGTGCTCGACACCAGCCGCGGCCGCCCGGCGGAGGGGGTGCCGGTCCAGCTCCTCGCACTCGCCTCGCAGGCTCCCCTCGGTGAGGGCGTCACCAACGCCGACGGCCGCGTTGCGGCCATCGGGCCCGAGCGGCTCAAGCCGGGCGACTACCGGTTGCGGTTCGACACGGCCGCCTACTTCGCAGCGGCGGGCACGGAGGGGTTCTACCCCGAGGTCGTCGTGGCGTTCACGGTGGCCGAGGGCCAGCACTACCACGTGCCGCTGCTGCTCAACCCCTTCGGCTACTCGACCTACCGCGGGAGCTGACGGCATGCGGTGTGACGTCGTCGTCCACGCCGAGCGGGCGGTCATCGCCGAGGGCGAGGGGTCTGCAGCCGTCGGGATCACCGACGGGCGGATCGTCGCCGTGGAACGCGGCGGGTCGACCCTCACCGGTGGGGAAACCGTCCGCCTCGGCAGCGAGCTCGTCCTGCTGCCAGGCCTGGTCGACACCCACGTGCACGTCAACGAGCCGGGCCGCACCGAGTGGGAGGGCTTCGCCAGCGCCACCCGCGCCGCCGCGGCCGGCGGCGTCACGACGATCGTCGACATGCCGCTCAACAGCATCCCGCCGACCACGACGGTGGAGGCGCTGCGGGCCAAGCAGGCCGTGGCCCGGGACCAGGCCTTCGTCGACGTGGGGTTCTGGGGCGGTGCCGTCCCGGGCAACCTCGCCGACCTGCGCCCGCTGCACGAGGCGGGTGTCTTCGGCTTCAAGTGCTTCCTGCTGCACTCGGGGGTCGACGAGTTCCCGCACCTCGACGCGGCGGGCCTGAAGGCCGCCCTTGCCGAGGCCGCGGGCTTCGACGGCCTGGTCATCGTGCACGCGGAGGACCCCGCGACCATCGACGGGTCGCCGGCTCCCGCCGGTCCGCGGTATGCCGGTTTCCTCGGCTCGCGTCCTAAGGAGGCGGAGGAGCGCGCGATCGCCCAGGTGGTCGAGGCCGCCCGGGAGACCGGGGCTCGGGCACACGTCCTGCACCTCTCGGACGCCGATGCGCTCCCGCTGATCGCCGCCGCCCGGGCCGAGGGCGTACGCCTCTCCGTGGAGACGTGTCCTCACTACCTGACGCTGACGGCAGAGGAGATCCCCGACGGCGCGACGCAGTTCAAGTGCTGCCCGCCCATCCGCGAGGCCGGTAACCGCGACCGTCTCTGGCAGGGCCTGGCCGAGGGAACCATCGAGGCGGTGGTCTCCGACCACTCGCCGTGCACGCCCGAGCTCAAGCGGCTCGACAGCGGTGACTTCGGGGCGGCCTGGGGCGGTATCGCCTCGCTCCAGCTCGGGCTCCCGGTCGTCTGGACCGAGGCGCGGCGGCGCGGCCACTCGCTCGTCGACGTGGTGCGGTGGATGGCCGCCGGGCCCGCCCGACAGGCCGGCCTGGCCGACCGCGGCCGCATCGCCGTGGGTTGCCAGGCCGACCTCGTCGTCTTCGCTCCCGACGACGAGTTCATCGTGGACCCAGCGCGGCTGCTCCACCGGAACCCGGTGAGCGCCTACGCGGGTCGCACCCTCACCGGCACCGTCCGGCACACGTGGCTGCGCGGCAGGCCCATCGACATCGACGGGGAGCCGCGCGGGCGGCTCCTGAGGAGGGGACGGACATGACGCCTCGTTACTACGCGCCGACCGGGGGCCTGCCAGGCCAGACCGAGCTCACGACCGACCGCGCGGTCTTCACCGAGGCGTATGCCGTCCTGCCGCGGGGGACCATGCGGGACATCGTCACGAGCGCGCTGCCGTTCTGGGAGAAGACGAGGTTGTGGATCATCGCGCGGCCACTGTCCGGGTTCGCGGAGACGTTCTCGCAGTATGTCGTCGAGGTGTCCCCGGGAGGTGGCAGCGACCGCCCCGAGCCCGACCCGGCAGCAGAAGCCGTTCTCTTCGTCGTCGACGGCGCCGTGAGGCTGGTCCTCGAAGGCGAGGTGCACGAGATGCGACCTGGCGGCTACGCCTTCATCCCGCCGGGAGCGGACTGGACCCTGCACAACGCCGGCGAGGCGGCGGCGAGGTTCCACTGGATCCGCAAGGCCTACGAGCGCGTCGAGGGCATCGAGGTGCCCCGGGCCTTCGTCACCGAGGAGACGGCTGTCGACGCAGCGGAGATGCCCGGCACCGAGGGCCGCTGGACGACACAGCGGTTCGTCGACCCGCTCGACGTCCGGCACGACATGCATGTGAACATCGTCAACTTCGAGCCCGGCGGGGTGATCCCCTTCCCCGAGACGCACGTCATGGAGCACGGGCTCTACGTCCTCGAGGGCAAGGCGGTCTACCTGCTCAACAACGACTGGGTCGAGGTGCAGGAGGGCGACTTCATGTGGCTGCGCGCGTTCTGCCCCCAGGCTTGCTACGCCGGTGGGCCGGGCCGTTTTCGCTACCTGCTCTACAAGGACGTCAACCGACACGCGAAACTCGGCCGCCAGTTCCCGTAGCCGACGCCGATTCCCCCGATCAGACCCTTTTCAACCTTGCCCCAGCTGCCCGAGCACGTGATGCGAGGGCAGTCCTGGGCGGATGATGAGACGACCGCAATGGTGTGGAGGAGCTCGACCATGGATGCGCTGCACGTGATGATCAACGGGACACCGCGTGCCCTGGGTGCCATCGCGCCGCACGAGAACGCTCTTGACTTCCTGCGGGGCTGCGGGCTCACCGGCGCGAAGGAGGGCTGTGCCGAGGGGGAGTGCGGCGCCTGCTCGGTGCTCGTCGCCCGCCCCGCGGTGGGCGCTGACGGCGAGGACGCCGGCACGGAGTGGACCGCCATCAACGCCTGCCTCATCCCGGCCGCCGCGCTCGACGGCCAAGAGGTCGTCACCGCCGAGGGCCTGGGTGCACCGGGCGCCCTGCACCCGGTGCAGCAGGAGATGGCCGTGCGCGGGGGGTCGCAGTGCGGTTACTGCACCCCCGGCTTCGTCTGCAGCATGGCCGCGGAGTTCTACCGCGAGGGCCGCTGTGCCGCGGGTGGTCCGGCCACGTCACCGGTCGACCCCACCGGCAACGGGCACGCCGTGCCCCCGGGCCGCGAGGGCGACGAGCGCACGGACGCAGGCCACGAGCGCGGGCCGAACGGCTTCGACCTGCACGCGCTGAGCGGCAACCTGTGCCGGTGCACCGGCTACCGGCCCATCCGTGACGCCGCCTACGCGCTGGGCGAGCCCGTCGCCGATGACCCGCTGGCGGCCCGCCGCGCCGAACCGGCGCCGGCTGCCGCGCACACGAGGCTGGCGGGGCGGGGCGGGGACTTCGTGCGTCCGGCCGACCTGACGGAGGCACTGGGCCTCCTCGCCGAGCGCCCGGACGCCCAGCTCGTGGCGGGCTCCACGGACTGGGGCGTCGAGGTCAACCTGCGCGGCGCCCGACCCGCGCTGGTGCTGGCCGTCGACCGGCTGCCCGAGCTCCGTGAGCTCAACTGGTCCGAAGACGCCGTGGAGATCGGCGCAGCCCTCAGCCTCTCGGAGGTCGAGCGCCGGCTGGCCGGACGCGTGCCGCTGCTGGACCAGCTGTTCCCCCAGTTCGCCTCGCGCCTGATCCGCAACGGCGCCACCATCGGCGGAAACCTCGGGACGGGTTCCCCCATCGGCGACACCCCGCCCGCCCTCCTCGCCCTCGAGGCCACCGTCGTGCTGGCGTCACGGGAGGGCCGGCGCGAGGTCGTGCTCGCCGACTACTTCACCGGCTACCGCCGGAGCGTGCGGGCAGGCGACGAGCTCATCGTCGCGGTCCGCATCCCCCTGCCGCTCGCGCCGGTCACCGCCTTCCACAAGGTCTCCAAGCGACGGTTCGACGACATCTCCAGCGTGGCGGTGGCCCATGCGCTGACGATCGAGGACGGTGTGGTCAAGCGTGCCCGGATCGGGCTCGGCGGGGTGGCTGCAACGCCGCTGCGGGCGCTCGCGACCGAGGCTGCCCTCGAGGGCCGGCCCTGGTCGGAGGACGTCGTCCGCGAGGCCGCCGCGACGATGCGCGGGGAGGGAACCCCGATGGACGACCACCGTGCGAGCTCGGCCTACCGCTCAGCCATGCTCGCGACGTCGCTGCTGCGGCTCTTCGCGGAGCACCCACCCAGCCGGGCCGCCGAACGCCGGGAGGTGACCGCATGAGCGCGCTTTCCGATCGCCCGGTGAATCCTGTTGTGGGACTGGAGATCCCGCACGAGAGCGCTGACCTCCATGTCACGGGCCGGGCGCTGTACACCGACGACCTCCTGACTCGGACCCGAGGTGCGCTGCACGCCTGGCCGGTGCAGGCGCCGCATGCCCACGCGCGGGTGACCCGGCTGGAGGCCGCGCCAGCCCTCGAGGTTCCCGGGGTGGTGCGGGTGCTCACCGCCGACGACGTGCCCGGCGTGAACGACGCGGGGGTCAAGCACGACGAGCCGCTCTTCCCCACCGAGGTGATGTTCCACGGTCACGCCGTCTGCTGGGTGCTGGCCGAGACCATCGAGGCGGCCCGCCTCGGCGCCGAACGCGTCGAGGTCGAGTACGAGCCGCTGCCGTCGCTGCTGACCCTCACCGAGGCGATCGCGGCCGAGTCCTTCCAGGGCGGCCGACCGACCCTCCACCGCGGGGACCCCGACGCGGCGCTGGCCGCCGCGACCCGAGTCGTCGAGGGCGAGTTCGAGTTCGGCGGGCAGGAGCACTTCTACCTCGAGACCCACGCCTCACTGGCGCTCGTCGACGAGGGGGGCCAGGTCTTCGTGCAGTGCAGCACCCAGCACCCCAGCGAGACCCAGGAGATCGTCGCCCACGTCCTCGGGCTGCGCAACCACGAGGTGACCGTGCAGTGCCTGCGCATGGGCGGCGGCTTCGGGGGCAAGGAGATGCAGCCGCACGGGTATGCCGCCATCGCGGCTCTGGGGGCGACCCTCACCGGCCGTCCGGTGCGGCTTCGCCTCAACCGGAGCCAGGACATCACCATGTCGGGCAAGCGCCACCCGTTCCACGCGTCGTGGACCGCCGGCTTCGACGCCGACGGCCACATCGTCGCCCTGCGCGCGACGCTCACCTCGGACGGCGGCTGGAGCCTCGACCTGTCGGAGCCAGTCCTGGCCCGGGCGCTGTGCCACGTCGACAACGCCTACTGGATCCCCGACATCGAGGTCGAGGGCCGGGTCGCCAAGACCCACAAGACCTCCCAGACCGCCTTCCGCGGGTTCGGCGGCCCGCAGGGAATGCTCGTCATCGAGGACATCCTCGGCCGGAGCGCCCCGCTGCTCGGCCTGACCCCCGAGGAGCTCCGCCGGCGCAACCTCTACAGGCCGGGCCAGAGCACGCCCTACGGGCAGCCGGTGCGCCACGCCGAGCGGCTGCTGCGCATCTGGCAGATCGTGGAGGAGTCCGCGGAGGTGGCAAGGCGCCAGCGCGAGATCGCGCAGTTCAACGCGTACCATCGGCACACCAAGCGGGGGCTGGCCATCACGCCTGTGAAGTTCGGGATCTCCTTCAACCTCACCGCGTTCAACCAGGCCGGCGCGCTCGTGCACGTCTACAAGGACGGCTCGGTCCTGGTGAACCACGGCGGCACCGAGATGGGGCAGGGTCTGCACACCAAGATGCTCCAGGTGACGGCCACGGCCCTGGGGGTGCCGCTGGCGAGTGTGCGCCTGGCCCCGACACGCACCGACAAGGTGCCGAACACCTCTGCCACGGCGGCGAGCTCGGGTGCCGACCTCAACGGTGGCGCTATCAAGGACGCCTGCGAGCAGATCCGGGGCCGACTTGCCGAGGTGGCCGGTCGTCGGCTCGGCATCCACCCGGCCGACGTGCGCTTCGGGGACGGCAAGGTGACCGGCATCGGTTTCCACGACACCGTCCTCGACTTCGCCGAGGTCGTGCACGACGCCTATTTCCAGCGGGTCCAGCTGTCAGCGGCCGGGTTCTACCGCACCGAAGGGCTGCACTGGGACGCCTCGCGCATGCAGGGCGAGCCGTTCAAGTACTTCGCCTACGGCGTCTCGGCGTCCGAGGTGGAGGTCGACGGTTTCACGGGCGCCTACCGGTTGCGCCGCGTCGACATCGTGCACGACGTGGGCGACAGCCTCTCCCCGCTGGTCGACATCGGCCAGATCGAGGGCGGCTTCGTCCAAGGCGCCGGCTGGCTGACGCTGGAGGACCTGCGCTGGGACACCAGCGACGGCCCGAACCGCGGTCGGCTCGCGACCCAGGCGGCAAGCACCTACAAGCTGCCGAGCTTCTCGGAGATGCCCGAGGTCTTCAACGTGACGCTCTTCGAGCAGGCCACCGAGGACGGGGTCGTCTACGGCTCGAAGGCCGTCGGCGAGCCACCGCTCATGCTGGCCTTCAGCGTCCGCGAGGCACTGCGGGCCGCTGCCGGGGCGTTCGGGCCCGAGGGTCACAGCGTGGAGCTCGCGTCGCCGGCGACGCCTGAGGTGGTCTTCTGGGCGATCGAGGCGGCGCGGAGGGCAGCGGATCCCGTGGCAGGCCAGGACTCCCCGGCGCGCGAGCCGCGACCGACGCTGGCGGGAGGGGCCTGACATGGCACCAGACCTCGGGTCCGGGCAGGACTGGCTCACCGCCGTCGCGGGCCTCCGCGCACAGCGGCGGGCAGGGGTGGTCGTCACCGTCGTCGAAGTGCGCGGCCACGCCCCGCGCGAGGCCGGCGCCAAGATGGTCGTCTCCGCCGGGCACGTGTGGGGCACGGTGGGCGGTGGAAACCTCGAGGCCACCGCCATCGAGCGGGCGCGGCAGCTGCTCGGCGCGCCCGCCGGCGCGCCCGAGCTGGTGACGGTGCGCCTCACCGACCGGGCGCCGACCGAGCACGGCGTCCAGTGCTGCGGTGGTGAGGTGACCGTGCTCTACGAGCACCTGGCGGTCGCCCCGTCGGTGGCGGTCTTCGGCATCGGTCACGTCGGCCTGGAGCTCGCCCGCATCCTGGCCCGTCACGACCTCGACCTCCACCTCGTCGACTCGCGCGCCGACCAGCTCGCCGACGACAGGCTCGCGGTGCTGGCCGACGCCCGGGCGCGCATCCACGTCCACCACGCGCCGGTCCCGGAACTCGTTCTCGGACAGGTTCCCCCGGGCACCCACGTCCTCGTGATGACCCACGACCACGCCGAGGACGCCGCCCTGTGCGACGCCGCGCTGCGCTGCCGCCACCTCGGCTCGATCGGCCTCATCGGCTCCGACGCCAAGTGGCGCCGCTTCCAGCAACGGCTCGCCGCCGAGGGTCACAGCGCCGAAGAGCTGGCCCGCATCACGACGCCGATCGGGCTGCCTGGCATACAGGGAAAGGAACCTGCCGCCATCGCGGTCGGGGTTGCAGCCTCCCTCCTCATGGCCTTCGACCGGCAGCACGCCGGCCGGGAGATGACGCGATGACCAGCGGCCGCACCGTCCTCTACCGCGCGACGGTGCTCGACACACCGGTGAGCCCCTTCGAGGGCGGGGTCCTGAGGGCAGAGGCCGACGCCGGGCTGCTGGTGTCGGACGGCGCGATCGTCGCCCGTGGCCCGTTCGACGAGCTCCGCCGCCGGCACCGGGAGGTCGAGGTCGTCGACCTCCGCGGCGGACTGCTGCTGCCCGGGCTGGTCGACACCCACGTGCACTTCCCGCAGGTGCGCGTCATCGGCGGGCTGGGCATGCCGCTGCTCCAGTGGCTCGAGCAGTGCGCCCTGCCCGAGGAGGCCCGGCTGTCCGACGTCGGCTACGCCAGGGCAGTCGCTGCCGAGTTCACCGCCGGGCTCGTCGAGGCCGGCACCACCTCGGCCATGGTGTTCGGGTCGCACTTCGCCAGTGCCGTGGACGCCATGTTCACCCAGGCGGCCGAGGCGGGGCTGCGGGTCACCACGGGGCTGGTCGTCAGCGACCGGGTGCTGCGCGACGACCTGCTCACCACCGCCGAACAGGCCTACGACGAGGGCAGGGCACTGGCCGAGCGCTGGCACGGCACGGGGCGCCTGCGGTATGCCGTGACGCCGCGGTTCTCGCTGTCCTGCGGCGACGCGCTGCTCGCCTCCTGTGCCGCCCTGCTCAAGGACGTGCCGGGCTCCTTCTTCACCTCGCACCTCAACGAGAACGTCGCCGAGGTGATGGCCGTCAGCGAGCTCTTCGACGGGGCCGTCGACTACCTCGACACGTACGACCGGCAGGGACTGGTCGGTCGGCGCAGCATCCTGGCCCACAACGTGCACCCCACCGACCGGCAACTGGCCCTGCTCGCCGGGCAGGACGCCACCGTGGCGCACTGCCCGTCGAGCAACTCGGCCCTGGGGAGCGGGCTGTTCCCCCTGCGCCGCCACCACGAGCACGGCGTGCGGGTGTCGCTGGGCTCCGACGTCGGCGCCGGCACCGGCTTCTCGCTGCTCAAGGAGGGGCTGCAGGCCTACTTCGTGCAGCACCTGCTCGGCGACGACGGGCTGCCGCTGACCTCGGCGCACCTGCTCCACCTCGCCACCGCAGCAGGCGCCGACGCGCTGGGCCTGGGGGCCGAAGTGGGCGACCTGAGCGTCGGCAAGCAGTTCGACGCCGTGTGGCTCCGCCCCGAGGACGGGAGCACCCTCGACGTGGTGCTGCGCCATGCGCACAGCGAGGAGGACGCGCTGGCCAAGGCGTTCGCGCTCGGCGGCCCGGCCGACCTCGCCGGGGTCTGGGTGGGTGGTCGGCGCGTCAAGACGCGCTGACCACCCACCCGGCGGACTCAGGAGCGCTCGAGCTCCAGCACGGCCCGGTAGGCAGGCAGGGTCAGGAAGTCCGGAAACGTCTCGCTCAGGGCCGACTCGACGAACAGGCGTCGCGACAGGTCCCAGTGCCCCTTGCCCCAGGCCTGCTCGCCGACCTTCTCGCGCAGCGCGCTGAACTCCTCGTCGACCAGCCGCTCGACGAGCTGCGGCGTCACCGTGTCGCCCGATTCGAGCGTCACGCCGTTGAAGGTCCACTGCCAGACCTGCGAGCGCGAGATCTCGGCCGTCGCGGCGTCCTCCATGAGGTTGTTGATCGCGGCCGCGCCGTTGCCGCCGAGCCACGCCTCGAGGTACTGGATGCCGATGCTGATGTTGTCGCGCAGGCCCTGCTCGGTGCGCTGGCCCGGCGTCTGCGAGACCGAGAGCAGGTCGTCGGCGGTCACCGTCACATCGTCGCGCTGACGGCTGGTCTGGTTGGGGGCACTGCCGAGCACGCCGTCGAAGATCTCCGCGCACACAGGCACCAGGTCGGGGTGGGCCACCCACGACCCGTCGAAGCCGGCCTGCGCCTCGCGGTTCTTGTCCTCGCGGACCTTGGCGAAGGCGCGCTCGTTGACATCGGCGTCGCGACGGCTGGGGATGAAGGCAGCCATGCCGCCCATCGCGAAGGCCCCGCGCCGGTGGCAGGTCTTGACCAGCAGGTCGCTGTAGGCCTTCATCATCGGGGCCGTCATGGTCACCGCGTTGCGGTCGGGCAGGGTGAAGTCGGGCCCGGCGTCGCGGAAGTTCTTGATGATGCTGAACAGGTAGTCCCACCGGCCGGCGTTGAGCCCGGCGGCGTGGTCGCGCAGCTCGTAGAGGATCTCGTCCATCTCGAAGGCGGCGGTGATCGTCTCGATGAGCACCGTTGCCCGGATGGTGCCGTGGGCGATGCCGAGCTGCTGCTGCGCGTGGGTGAACACGTCGTTCCAGAGCCGGGCCTCGAGGTGGGACTCCATCTTGGGCAGGTAGAAGTACGGACCGCTGCCCCGCTCGAGCAGCTCGGCGGCGTTGTGGAAGAAGTAGAGGCCGAAGTCGACGAGCGCGCCCACCATCGGCCGCCCGTCGACCTCGATGTGGGCCTCGTCGAAGTGCCAACCGCGCGGCCGCGGAACGATGACCGGTATGCCGTCGGGGTTCTTCAGCGCGTAGTGCTTGCCCTCCGGGGTGGTGAGCTCGATGGTGCGGCGCACGGCGTCGAACAGGTTGACCTGGCCGCCGACGACGTTGGCCCAGTGGGGGGTGTTGGCGTCCTCGAGGTCGGCCAGCCAGACGCGGGCGCCGGAGTTGAGGGCGTTGATGGCCATCTTGCGCTCGGTGGGGCCGGTGATCTCCACGCGGCGGTCGGCGAAGTCGTCCGGGACCGGCGCCACCGTCCAGCCCCCGGCCCGGACCTCGGCCGTCTCCGGGAGGAAGTCGAGGCGCCCCGTCTCGGCGATCCTCGCCCGGCGCTTGACGCGAGCCTGCAGCAGCTCGTCACGGCGCGGGCCGAAGCGGGTCTGCAGGTCGGCGAGGAACTCCAGCGCCTCGGGGGTCAGGATCTCGTCGCTGCGCTCGACCGGGCCCCCGGTCACGGCGATGTCTGCCATCAGGCCTGTCTCCTCGTTGAGTGGCGTGCGAAGGATGGGTGGATCAATATTCCATCATATGGAATAGTTTTCTCGCCAGTAGGAAAACACGTGTCCCCTTGGCGGCCGAGGGCCGCGAGGCAGGAAGGAGGCCTCGGTGCCTGCAGAGCCCCCGGCGGCAGCCGACCCCCTGGATGAGCCCGGTGGCGCCGACGCGCAGGCCGACGAAGCGGCGGGCAGCCGCCCGGGTGCTCGGGCGGGGGTGCAGTCGCTCGACCGTGCCTTCGCCGTCCTCGAGACGATGGCCGACGCGGGCGGCGTGATCAGCCTGTCGCAGCTGGCGGCCGACGCCGGGCTGCCGCTGCCCACGATCCACCGCATCGTGCGCACCCTCGTCGACCTCGGCTACGTCCGCCAGGAGCCGTCGCGCCAGTACGCCCTCGGCCCCCGGCTGATCCGTCTGGGCGACGTCGCCTCACGCAGCCTCGGCAGCTGGGCTCGGCCCCACATGGCCAGAGTCGCTGCTGCGCTGGGCGAGTCGGTCAACCTGGCGGTGCTCGACGGCGACCAGATCGTCTACGTCGGCCAGGTCATGGCGTCACAGCACTCGATGCGCATGTTCACCGAGGTGGGCCGGCGCGTCGACCCGCACACCACGGCCGTCGGCAAGGCCATCCTGGCCTCCCAGGACCCCGCCGAGGTGCGGGCCCTCCTGTCACGCACCGGCATGACTGCTCGCACCGGCCACACCATCACGACCCCCGAGGGCTTCGCCGAGGAGCTCGAGCGCACCCGCCGGCGCGGCTACGCCCTCGACGACGAGGAGCAGGAGATGGGCGTGCGCTGCGTTGCCGTGGCGGTGCCCGGCGCCCCGCAGCGGATCGCGGTGTCGATGTCGGGCCCCCTGTCGCGGATGGGCGACGACGTCGTGGAGCGGGCGGCGCCGCTGCTGGAGGAGGCCGCCACCGCCATCGCCGCCGAGCTCGGGGCGGCAAGCGCCTAGCGTCACCTCTGGCTCTGGACGCCGTGTGCCGCGCCGGCCCCCGGGTGGGGCGGGCGCGGCACACGGCGCGGCTCGGGTCGATGGGCCGCCTCAGTCGGCGGCCGGCGCCGCCATGCCCTCCTTGATGAGGTTCATGACCGAGGAGTCGGCCAGCGTGGTGACATCGCCGACCTCGCGGTTCTCGGCCACGTCGCGCAGCAGGCGGCGCATGATCTTGCCTGAGCGGGTCTTGGGCAGCTCGGCCACGACCATGATCGAGCGCGGCTTGGCGATCGGGCCGATCTCGTGGGCCACGTGGTTGCGCAGCTCCTGGACGAGGTCCTGGCCCTCGCCCGGCTCGTCGGCCTCCGCGACCGCCTCCTTGCGCAGGATGACGAACGCGCAGACGGCCTGTCCGGTGGTCTCGTCGGCCGCGCCGACGACCGCGGCCTCGGCGACCTTGGGGTGCGAGACCAGTGCCGACTCGATCTCGGCGGTGGAGAGGCGGTGGCCCGAGACGTTCATGACGTCGTCGACCCGGCCGAGCAGCCAGATGTTGCCCTTGGCGTCGTACTTGGCGCCGTCGCCGGCGAAGTAGTACTTCGGCCCGAACCGGCTCCAGTAGGTCTCCTTGTAGCGCTCCGGGTCGCCCCAGATGCCGCGCAGCATCGCCGGCCACGGCTTGGTGAGCACGAGGTAGCCGACCTTCTCCGGCTCGGTGAACGGCTTGCCCTCGTCGTCGAGGATCTCGGCGCTGATGCCGGGGATCGGCTTCTGGGCCGAGCCGGGCTCGAGGTCGGTGACGCCGGGGAGCGGGCTGATCATGATGGCGCCGGTCTCGGTCTGCCACCAGGTGTCGACGATCGGGCAGCGGTCGCCGCCGATGTGCTTGCGGTACCAGAGCCATGCCTCGGGGTTGATCGGCTCGCCGACCGACCCGAGCAGCCTCAGCGACGACAGGTCGAACTTGGCGGGGATGTCGTCGCCCCACTTCATGAACGTGCGGATCGCCGTGGGGGCGGTGTAGAGGATCGAGACCTTGTACTTCTCGACGATCTCCCACCAGCGGCCCTGGTGCGGGGTGTCGGGGGTGCCCTCGTAGAGCACCTGGGTCGCGCCGTTGGCCAGCGGCCCGTAGACGATGTAGGAGTGGCCGGTCACCCAGCCCACGTCGGCGGTGCACCAGTAGACGTCGGTCTCGGGGTGCACGTCGTGGACGATGTGGTTGGTGTAGGCCGCCTGGGTCAGGTAGCCACCGGTGGTGTGGAAGATGCCCTTCGGCTTCCCGGTCGTGCCCGAGGTGTAGAGGATGAACAGCGGGTGCTCGCTGTCCACCGGCTGGGGCTCGTGGGTGTCGGGCTGGGCGTCGACGAGGTCGTGCCACCAGATGTCGCGGTCGTCGACCCAGGTGACGTCGGTGCCGGTGCGCCGCACCACCAGGACCTTCTCGACCGGGTTCTCGCCGTGCTGCAGCGCCTCGTCGACCGCGGCCTTGAGGGGTGCGGCCTTCCCGCGCCGCCACTGCCCGTCGGTGGTGACGACGACCTTGGCCTGCGCGTCGTCGATGCGGGTGTGCAGCGCCTCGGCCGAGAAGCCACCGAAGATCACCGAGTGCGGTGCGCCGAGCCGGGCGCACGCCAGCATGGTCACGACGGTCTCGGGGATCATCGGCATGTAGATGGCCACCCGGTCGCCCTTGCCGACACCGAGCGAGGCCAGCGCGTTGGCCGCCTTGGCGACCTCCTTCTGCAGGGCGGCGTAGGTGACGGTGCGAGTGTCGCCCTGCTCGCCCTCGAAGTGGAGCGCGACACGCTCGCCGTTGCCGGCCTCGACGTGGCGGTCGACGCAGTTGTAGGCGACGTTCAGCTCGCCGCCGACGAACCACTTGGCGAACGGGGCCCCGCTCCAGTCGAGCGTGGTGTCGAAGTCCTTGCTCCAGGTGACGTACGTGCGGGCCTGGTCGGCCCAGAAGGCCTCGAAGTCGGCGTCGGCCGCGGCATACATCTCGGCCTTGCCGTTGGCGTTGGCCGCGAACTCCTCACTGGGCTCGAATGAGTGGTCCTGCTGCAGCACGGTCGACAGGCTCTCCTCGGACACGGCTTCCCTCCTGGCTGACGGCGCGACGGCCGCGTCGCTGCGGCCGAGAGTGACGTCCCCCAGCCAACCGCCTCTCCCGCCCGGCTTCAAGGGGAACGCCTCCTGGGCTCGCCCGGCGGGCTCTGGGAGCGACGAGCGGCGCCGCCGGAATCACCAGCGGTGCGCCACGTCGATGACGAGCCGGCTCGTCATCGCGTCCTGCAGGGTGGACACCCGGAACGGGAGGCGGGCGCGCACCCCGAGGCCGAGCTGGGTGTCGCCCTCGAAGCTGCTGTCCCACCACCCACAGCACGGTGCCGCGCCCCCTGCGCGGGGACACGGCACCGTGGTTGGGGCAGGGCCCGCGCTAGTGCGCGACCGCCTTCTCGGCGCCGTGGCCGGTGAGGCTGCGCACCTCCATCTCGGCGAATTTCAGCTCGCTGGAGGGCTCGCGGCTCGTGACCGTGCCCAGCCAGCCGAGGAAGAAGGACAGCGGGATCGAGACGATGCCCGGGTTGTCCAGCGGGAACCAGCTGAAGTCGACGTTCGGGTCGGTGATCATCGACGGCGACTTGCCCGTGGCGTCGGCCGGCTTGCCGGAGACGACGGGGCTGAAGACGATCAGCGTGATGACCGAGATCAGGCCGCCGTAGAGGCTCCACAGGGCCCCGCGGGTGTTGAACCGCTTCCAGAACAGCGAGTACAGGATCGTCGGCAGGTTGGCGCTCGCCGCGACGGCGAAGGCCAGTGCCACGAGGAACGCGATGTTCTGGTTCTTGGCGAAGATGCCGCCGACGATCGCGATCGCGCCGATCACCAGGGCCGTCATGCGGGCGACCTTCACCTCGGCGTCCGCCGAGACCTCACCGCGCTTGATGACCTGGGCGTAGATGTCGTGCGCGAAGCTCGCGCTCGCGGTGATCGTCAACCCGGCCACCACCGCGAGGATGGTCGCGAAGGCGATCGCCGAGATCAGGCCGAGCAGGATCTCGCCGCCGAGCTCGAAGGCGAGCAGCGGGGCCGCGGAGTTGGCCTTGCCGGGGGCGGCGAGGATCTTGTCCGGGCCGACCAGGGCGGCCGCGCCGTAGCCCATGACCAGGCTCAGCAGGTAGAACAGGCCGATCAGCCAGATGGCCCACTCGACCGACTTGCGGGCCTCCTTGCTCGAGGGGACCGTGTAGAACCGCATGAGCACGTGCGGCAGGCCGGCGGTGCCGAGCACCAGGGCGAGCGACAGCGAGATGAAGTCGACCTGGGTCAGGGTGGACGTGCCGTACTTCAGGCCCGGGTTGAGCAGGGCCTCGCCCGCCTTGGGCGAGTTCTCGACGGCGCCGCCGAGCACCTCCGAGAGGCTGAAGTCGAAGAGGGCCAGCACCCAGACGGTCATGACGATGGAGCCGGCGATGAGCAGCGTCGCCTTGACGATCTGCACGTAGGTCGTGCCCTTCATGCCGCCGATGAGCACGTAGGCGATCATGATGATGCCGACGAGGGCGATCACGAGGTTCTGCGCCGTGTCGCCGTCGAGGCCGAGCAGCAGCGAGACCAGGCCACCGGCACCGGCCATCTGGGCGAGCAGGTAGAAGAAGCTCACCGCGAGGGTGGAGATGGCGGCCGCGGTGCGCACCGGGCGCTGCTTGAGACGGAAGCTCAGCACGTCGGCCATCGTGAAGCGGCCGGTGTTGCGGAGCAGCTCGGCCACGAGCAGGAGCGCCACGAGCCAGGCCACGAGGAAGCCGATGGAGTAGAGGAAGCCGTCGTAGCCGGTGAGGGCGATGGCGCCGGCGATGCCGAGGAACGAGGCGGCCGACAGGTAGTCGCCGGCGATCGCGATGCCGTTCTGCTTCCCGGAGAACGAGCGCCCGCCCGCGTAGTAGTCGGCCGCGGTCGCGTTGCGCCGTGAGGCCTTGATGACGATGAACAGCGTGACGACGACGAACAGGCCGAACACCGCGATGTTCAGCGTCGAGTTGCCGACATTGGTCTCGGTCACTTCTGGCCTCCCTCGAGACGGTCGTGGAGCGCCTCGGCGCGCGGGTCGAACTCCCGGTCGGCCCAGCGCACGTAGAGGACGGTGATGACGAAGGTGGAGACGAACTGGCCGAGGCCGAAGAGGAGGCCCACGTTGATGTTGCCCCATACCTTCTGGGACATGAAGTCCGCCGCGAACGCGGCCAGCAGGACGTAGAGGAAGTACCACGCCAGGAAGAGCGCGGTCATGGGGAAGACGAAGCGGCGGAACCGTCGCCGAAGGTCGACGAACTCGTCGGTCCGCTGCAGGGCGACGTAGGGATCCGTGCTGTGTTCGCGAGCGACGTTGCTCACTGCGCACCTCCAGGACTGGACGCGGGCGGCTCCCGCGGCTGAGGCCCACTGTTGCGACTCGGTATGCCGCGCAGAAGGGCGTGCGCGCGGGTGCGCGCCGGGTGGGCGGTCACCGTAGGTGTGTGGCGGGTCACAGTGCGCCGAACGGTCGACGATCTGCGACCAGCGGTCGAGGCTGAGGGGTCTCAGCGGTGGCGCGGGCTGCGCTCGAGCTGCAGGTCCTCCGGGGTGTGCAGGCGCACCATGGTGCGCGAGGTGTGCCGGGGGATGTGGCCCGGGGTCGCCAGCGAGACGATCACCGCCACGGCGAAGGCGATGGGGATGGTCCACGCCGCGGGCTGGCCGAGCAGGGCGCCGGGCCAGCCGTCGATCGGCCCGCCCAACATGGTCACGAGCACGGCCCCGGCCGCCAGGCCACCGCCGGACACCAAGCCCGCGGCGGCTCCCACGGTGCTCAGGCCGCGCCACCACGAGCCGAGCACGAGAAGCGGGCAGAACGTGGAGCCGGCCACGGCGAACGCGAGCCCCACCGTGGTGGCGAGCCCGATGGGCTCGACCAGCCACGCCGCGGCATACGGCACGACCATGGCGAGCACGGTGGCGAGGCGGAAGCCCTGCACGACGGTGGCGTCCTCCCCGGTCAGGCGCCCGAGCCTGCCGCGCAGCACGTCCTGGTCGAGGACGCCGGCGACCGACATGGTCAGCCCCGAGGCGGTCGACAGGAACGCCGCGAAGGCACCGCCTGCGAGCACCGCCGACAGCACCTCGCCGACGCCTCCCGGCACGACCGCCTCCGGCAGCGCGAGGACGATGGTGTCGGCGCGCAGTCCCGCGGGGAGCTCGGGCAGGTAGACGCGTCCGAGCACGCCGTAGACCGGCGGGAAGAGGTAGAAGAGGCCGAGCAGGGCCACGACGGTCAGGGTCGTGCGCCGGGCCGCCCTCCCATCGGGGTTGGTGTAGAAGCGCACGAGTACGTGCGGCAGCCCCATGGTGCCGAGCGCCAGCGCGAGCAGGGTGCTGTAGGTGGCGTAGACCGGGTGGTCCTGGCCCCCGAAGCCACTGAGCGGCTGCGCCCAGTCCGAGGCCGTGCCCCCGGTGAGCTGCGGCTCCGGCCGGCCGTCCTGGAGCCATACCGCCAGCAGGACGAACGCCGGGATGGCGATGGCGGTCAGCTTCAGCCAGTACTGCATCGCCTGCACGAGGGTGATCGAGCGCATGCCGCCGGCGGCCACGTTGGCGATCACGACCACCACGACGACGAGGCTGCCGACCCAGGTCGGCGCACCCGTCACGACACGGAGGGCGAGACCCGCACCCTGCAGCTGGGGGAGCAGGTAGAGCCAGCCGATGCCCACGACGAGCAGCGACGAGAGGAAGCGGATCCGCGTGCTCTCGAGCCGGGCCTCGGCGAAGTCCGGCAGCGTGTAGGCGCCCGACCGGCGCAGCGGGGCGGCGACGAGCACGAGCAGCACGATGTAGCCCACCGTGTAGCCGACCGGGAACCAGAGCATGTCGAGCCCGCTGGAGTAGACCAGGCCGGCGATGCCGAGAAAGCTTGCGGCGGAGAGGTACTCGCCACCGATCGCGCTGGCGTTCCGGTAGGGGGTGACGGTGCGGCCGGCGACGTAGAAGTCGCTGGTGGTCCGCGACAGGCGCAGCCCGAACGCACCGACGCCGAGGGTGACCAGGCAGACGAGCACGATGGCGGTCAGCCCGTAGGCGGCGTTCACCGGCGGCCCACCACCTGGCTGAACTCGCGCTCGATCCGTTCGGACTGCCGCACGTAGTAGCGCGCCACCAGCAGGGCGACGGGGTAGACGAGCACGCCGAGGACCAGCCAGGGGAAGGGCACCCAGCCGATCTCGAGGGTGCGGGTGTCGGGCACCAGCAGGAAGAGCAGGGGCAGCCCGCCCAGCCCGAGGGCGCCGAAGGCCAGCACCCGCAGGGCGAGCCGCAGCTGGGCCGTCATCAGGCCCGCCATGTAGACCTCGCCGAGGTCGGTCTGCTCGTCGATGTCGCGGGTCAGGGGGCGCAGGTCACGGCGGGTGGCCGCACTGCGTCGCGAGCTGGTCACCCGAACCCGGGGCGGCCGGTCCGGGCGGTCCTGCCGGCCACCGGTCTCCGCGGCCCTGCCGGGGCTCATGGCGTCGAGGGCTTGGGTGCGCGCAGCAGGCGGTCGCGCAGCTCGCGGGTGTGCCGGCGGCTCACCTGGAGCTCGGCCTCGTCGAGCACCACCGTGCACCGGCCGTGCTCCATGCGGACCTCCCGCACGTGGGGGAGCGCGACCAGGGTGCTGCGGTGGATGCGCACGAAACCGGCCGCCCCCCAGCGCTCCTCGAGCGTGCTGAGGGGGATGCGCACGAGGTGGGATCCGGTGTCGGTGTGCAGGCGGGCGTAGTCGCCCTGGGCCTGCGCGTAGCGGATCTGGCTGCGCGAGATGAAGCGGGTGACGCCGCCGAGCTCGACCGGGATGGTCTCGTCCTCGAGCTGCGGCGCCGTCGCCTCCGGGGCGTCGGTCGCCTCGGCGGTCCCCTCGACGACGCGGCGCACCGCCTCGGCGAGGCGGTGCGGCCGCACAGGCTTCATCACGTAGTCGGTGGCGTCGACGGCGAACGCGTCGACCGCGTGGTTGTCGTAGGCGGTGACGAAGACGATGCGTGGCCGCTGCGCGAACCGCGCGATCACGCGGGCGAGGTCCATGCCGTCGAGGCCGGGCATGTTGATGTCGGAGAACACGACGTCGACCGGCCCCTCCTCGAGGGCCCTCAACGCCTCGGTGCCGCTGCTGGCGGTCCGCACCTCGCCGATGCGCTCGTCCTGCCTCAGCAGCCAGCTGAGCTCCTCCAGGGCCGGGAGCTCGTCATCCACGACCAGGGCACGCAGGCGGGGGCCGCCCGCTCCGCCGGCGCTGGCGGGGTCGGGGCGGCGCTCACGGGGATGTCCCGGTCCGGCGCTCGCCACAGGGCGAGCCTACGACGCGCGCAGGCCCCGGAGGGTCAGGCGTGCACGCCCGGGGCGTACTTCGGCACCCGGAAGGTGACCTTGGTGCCCGCCCCCGGGGCGGTCTCCACCGCGAGCCCGTAGTCGTCGCCGTACACCTGGCGCAGCCTCGCATCGACGTTGCCGAGCCCGACGCTGTCGGCGTCCCCCTGCCCGTCGAGGGCCCGCCGGACCTCCTCCGGGTCCGCGCCGATCCCGTCGTCCTCGATGCAGATCTCAGCCTCCGACCCGCGGTCGGTCGCCCGGATGCTGACCTCGCCGCCGCCCTCCTTGCGCGCGATGCCGTGGCGCACCGCGTTCTCCACGATCGGCTGGATGGCCAGGTAGGGCACCGTCACCGGCAGCACCTCGGGGGCGATCATCAACGAGATCCGCATCCGGTCACCGAAGCGGGCCTGCTCGAGCGTGAGGTAGCGCTCCACGTTGCGCAGCTCCTCCGCGAGGGTGGTGAACGCGCCACCACGGCGCAGGGCGTAGCGGGTGAAGTCGGCGAACTCCAGCAGCAGCTCCCGGGCGCGTTCCGGGTCGGTGCGCACGAACGAGGCGATGGCTGCCAACGAGTTGTAGATGAAGTGGGGGCTGATCTGCGCCCGCAGGGCGCGCAGCTCGGCCTCCATGGTGCGGGTGCGCTCGTGGCCGAGCTCGGCGAGCTCGGCCTGCGTGGCCACCCAGCGCGCCACCTCCTCGGCCGCCCGGGCGAGGCCGGCCGAGGCCTGCGGCCCGTATGCCGCGATGGAGGCCACCACGCGGTCCTCGGTCACCACCGGTGCGATGACGGCCGTCTTGACCGGGCAGTCGGGGTCGGGGCAGCCCACGGCGTCGAACCCGAGCACGATCGTGCGCCCCGTGGCCAGGACCTCCTCGGCGTCGGCACGGGCGTGCTCGCGGTGGTGGTCGGCGGCACCCTCCCAGGCCAGCAGGGAGAACGGGTCGCAGACCGCGATCGCCGGTGACCCCAGCAGGGCGCGCAGGTGCTTGGCGGCCCGGGCGGTGCCCTCCGGCGTCAGGCCGTCCTGCAGGTGGCGCGAGGCCAGCGACGCCGTGTGCAGTGTCGCGTGCGTGGCGTGGTCGACGTCGGAGACGAAGCCGCGGGACCCGCGGCGGCCCTGCCGCAGCAGGCGCAGCAGCCCCAGCGCCAACAGGAAGGCACCCGCGACCACGATCGCCGTGGGGAGGTGGAAGCTGCCCGACACACGGCGAACTCTAGGCTGCTGCCCGTGCCTGACGTCGTCTCCTCGCTCAACGCGCTCGCCACCCTCCCGGGGGTGCCCGAGCAGACCGACGCCGCGCGCGAGGCGTGCACGAAGCTGCGCTGGCACGAGGCCCTGCGCCGGCGCATCCCCGAGGCCGCGGCCGAGTCCCGGGTGCGCGGCGCCCACGCCAGTGCGGCGCTCGAGGGCGCGAACCTCTCGGTGGAGATCGTCCGCGACCTCATGCGCGGCGCGCAGCAGTGGCCCTCGGACCCGGACCCGGTCGAGCAGGTCGCCCGCGGGGTGGTCCAGGCCACTGCTGAGACGGAGCGGCTGGGCGCCATGCTGCGCACCGCCCCCCTCCAGGCGCTCGCCCGCCTGCACGTGGCCGCGGCCTCCGGCCTGGTCGCACCCGACCAGCTCGGGCGCCCCCGCCGGCCGGGCGAGGAGTGTGCCGAGTTCGTCGACCTCGGACCTGCCCCGGACGCCGACGTGGTGCAGGAGCGCCTGGCCACCCTCGTGGAGGTGCTGCTCGCAGGAGACAAGGCGCCGGCGGTAGTGGTGGCCGCCCTCGTGCACGCGGAGATCGCCCACGTGCGCCCCTTCGTCCGCGGCAACGGCGCCGTCGCGCGTGCCATGGAACGGGCGGTCATCCAGTCCACCGGCCTCGACCCCACCGGCGTGGTGGTGTCCGAGGCCGGGCACGGCGCGCAGGGCGGGCCCGCCTACCTCGGCGCCCTCGCGGCATACGGGACGGGGTCCCCGGAAGGGGTGGCGCTGTGGCTCGCGCACTGCTGCGAGGCCATCGTCGCGGGCGCCGCGGAAGGCGTGCGCATCTGCGACGCGGTGCGCGCCGGCCGACTGCGCTGACGGGCCCGCTGCGACCGTCAGGGCGCAAATGTCAAGCCTTACGTTTGGCGCGCGGGTGGGGTACACAGGACGTACATGGACCACCGTGAGCCTGCAGGGCACCCACGTGCGGGAAGTCCACTGATGGACCGGTCGTGGCGGGCTTGTCCCGATGCGACATCGTGACTGCACGCTTGGTAACCCGAGCCGGCTCGCGGCCGATGGCACCCCGTTCAGGCGGGGTGCCATCTCATGTGTTTCGCGGTCTTTTGGGTGAAACTCGCCCCAAGAGTTGCTATCCGAGAGGTAAAGGTCCACCATTGCAGTGCTCGCTCCCCCTCGCGGGGTCGAGCGAGCCGGCGCACCAGCTCCTCCCCCCCGGAGCTTGGCGCGTCGACGGCCCCGGTTGTCCCCCCGACCGGGGCCGTCCCCTTTTCCGGCACGGTTGGCCATGTGGCGTGGATGAGCCGGGTGGCCGGGTTGGACCGTGCGGCCGCCTGTCCACAGCGGGGCCCCCGTCGTCACACGGTGCACAGGCAGGTGAGCGGGCCTGGTCCGGGCTCGCGGCTGGGCCAACGCTTGCCGCATGCCCACCCTCGCCGCTGCCACCCCGGTCCTCGGCGTCCTCGGTGCGTCCGGGGGCCTCGGCGCCTCGACGCTCGCCGCGGCGCTCGCCGTGGCGGCCACCCGCGAGCTCGCGGCCTCCGGTCTGCCAGCCGCTGTGGCCGTCGACGGGGCACTCGGCGGCGGGGGACTCGACACGACGGCCTGCGTGGAGCACCAGCCCGGGCTGCGATGGCCCGACCTGGCGGGCGTGCGAGGCGAGGTGTGCGGAGCGGACCTGGTGGCCGAGCTGCCGCGGTGCGCTGGCGGGGCGCGGGTGCTCGCCGCGGCTCCCGGCGCGCCCCCGCCGCAGGGGGTGGTCTCGAGCGTCGTCCAGGCGGTGCGCGCCGTGGCCGGTCTGGTGGTGGTCGACCTTGCGGGCGCGGGCGCGGAGCCGGGCGGCGACGGTGCCACGGAGCCCCTGCTCGATGCGTGCGATGCGGTCCTGCTGCTCGTGGGGTCGACCCCGCGCCACCTGGCTGACGCGGTGGCGGCGCGGACCCGCCTGGCGGCCCGACTCCCGGACGGCGCCGTCCTGCTGGTCGTCCGAGGAGGCTCGCGCAGTCGCGGCCTGGCGACCGCGCTGGCCGACCACCTCGGCCTTGCGCTGGCGGGCTGCTGGCGCGACGACCGCCGCGTCGTCCTCGACGCCGAACGCGGGCGGGCCCCGGGCGAGGGGCCGCGCTCCGGGCTGGCGTCGCTGAGCGGGCGCCTGCTCGAGCGCATGGCACACCACCGGCGGGCCGCCTGATGGGGCTGGAAACCGGCATTCGGCAGGCCATTCTCCAGGGCCGGCCACCGGCGCCCGCAGAGCTCGACGACCTGGTCGCCGCGGAGGCCCTCCGCCTGGGCCGGGCGGGGGCGGGCGAGGTGAGGGCCGCCCTCGGCGCCGCGCTGCTCGGCGCCGGTCCGCTCGAGCCCCACCTCGAGGACCCGCTCGTGACCGATGTGCTCGTCAACGGTGACGGTGCCGTGTGGCTCGACCGCGGCACCGGCCTGGAGCGTGCCCCGGGCGACCTGCTGGGGGCGGAGGCCGCGCGGATGCTGGCGGTGCGGCTGGCTGGTCAGGCGGGGCGGCGACTGGACGAGAGCCAGCCGTGGGTCGACGGGCTGCTTCCCGGTGGGGTCCGCCTGCACGCCGTGCTCCCGCCGCTGGTCGACGGAGGCGCCCACCTCAGCCTGCGGGTGCCGCGACGGTCGCTGCGGCGTCTCGACGACCTGGAGTCCGCGCAGATGTTCGACGAGCCGACCGGTCGGCTGCTCCGGCGGCTGGTCGAGCGCCGTGTGTCGTTCCTCGTGACCGGTGGCACCGGCAGCGGCAAGACGACGCTGCTCGGAGCCCTGCTGGCCGAGGCCTGCGCCGACGAGCGTCTCGTCCTGGTCGAGGACGTCCGTGAGCTGGCGGTGGAGCACCCGCACGTGGTGCGGCTGCAGTCGCGTTCGGCCAACGTCGAGGGAGCCGGCGAGGTGACGCTGGTCGACCTGGTGCGGCAGGCACTGCGGATGCGACCGGACCGGCTGGTCGTCGGCGAGGTGCGCGGCGCCGAGGTGCGCGAGCTCCTCGCTGCCCTCAACACCGGCCACGACGGCGGGGGCGGCACGGTGCACGCCAACAGCGCTGCAGACGTGGTGCCCCGGTTCGAGGCGCTCGGCGCGCTGGCCGGGCTCGGCCGCGAGGCGGTGCAGGCGCAGCTCTCCAGCGCCGTCCAGGTCGTGGTGCACCTGCGCCGGGACCGTGCCGTCCGGCGGGTCGCCTCGCTCTCGGTGCTCCGGACCGGCAGCGGACTCGAGGTGGCTCTCGCCCTCGACTGCGCCCGCACGGCCTCCGGTGCCGTGCGAGGTCCCGGCTGGCCTCGTCTGGCCGCCCTGTTGGGACTGCCGTCATGACCCTGCTGGCGCTCGCGGCCTCGGTCGCGGTCCTGCTCTGGCCGAGTCGGCCCGCAGCAATGATGACCGCCGGTGCCCGCCGATCCCTCGGGCTCGACGGCGCTCGCGCGGACGGGGATGCCACCGGGTTGCGGACCTGGCTCGATCGGCTCCGGGTCGACGCGCCCTTCGGCAGGCGCCGGGCCGGGGCCGGCCTCGACGAGCTCGCAGACCTCCTCGAGCTGCTGGTGCCGCCCCTGCGGGCCGGCACCAGCGTCGGCGCTGCCGTCGAGGTGGCCGGTCGGGCCATGGCCGCGGGCGAACTGTCCGCTGGGGGCCGCCGCCTCGGCAGCCTGGTCGGTGACCTGTCAGCAGCGGCGAGCGCGGGCAGATCGCTGGGGAAGGTCTGGAACGACGCGGCGTCGGCCTCAGGCTCGCCGGACCTGCAGTTCGTGGCCCGCTCGTGGACGCTCAGCGAGCAGACCGGCGTGCCGCTCTCGGTGGCGCTGGCGACAGCGGCGCGGAGCGTGCGAGCCCGCCAGGCGGCGCAACGCACTCTTGACGCCGCGACTGCGGGCGCTCGGGCGTCGATGGGGCTGCTCGCGCTGCTGCCGGCGTCGGGTCCGGTGGTCGGGCTGCTCTTCGGTCTCACCCCGGTCGACCTCTACGGCCGCTCCACCGGGTCGGCCCTCTGCCTGCTGGCGGGTGGGGCGCTGGGCGTGACCGGCTGGTTGTGGAGCCGGGCGATCCTGCGGCGAGCGCTGCGCCCAGGTGCCGTCACGGCGCAGCCGGTGACCCCGTGAGCACCGGCCTGCTCGTGGTGCTGGCCACCCTTGCAGTCCTGGCCTGGCCGTCCCGCTCGGCGTCGCCACCGCGCCGGGGCAACCAGGAGCCACGGCGCGAGGGACCGCCGGCCGGCACACCGGCCACGGTGCACGCCGTCGCTGACGCGCTGGTGCTCCTGTCCCTGGCGCTGCGCTCCGGGATGGGTCAACGCGAGGCGCTCGAGCGGGTCGCGCAGGCCAGCGAGGGCGAGGTCGCGGCCCACCTCGGCTCGGTGGCGGCCGCGCTCAGGTGGGGGCAGTCGGCACTCGAGGCCTGGGCCTACGTCCCGGCCGCCTGGCGTCCGGCGGCGCTGGCGTGGGAGGTCGCCGAGCGGTCCGGGGCGGCGCCCGCGCAGCTCGTCGAGGAGGCGGCCTGGCGGATCCGGGAGCGGGAGGACAGGCGGCTGCAGGCCGCCGCCGGACGCGCGGGGGTGCGGCTCGTGCTGCCGCTGGGGCTCGCCTTCCTCCCGGCCTTCGCCTGCACCGCGGTCGTGCCGGTGGTGCTGGCGCTCGCCCACACGGTTCTCGGCCCATGAGGGCCGGGTTGGTGCCGGCAGGGTGCCGGCGGAAAGGAGAAGACCATGACACGACGGATGGAGGGCCTGCGGCGGAGGGTGCGCGCGGTACGGGCGACCGGCGCGGCGGGGATGACCACGGCGGAGTACGCCGTCGGCACCCTGGCGGCGGTGGCGTTCGCGGCGGTGCTGCTCGCGGTGGTGAAGTCGGGGCCGGTGAAGTCCGCCCTCGCCGGCGTCATCACCTCGGCGCTCGGGATCGGGTCGTAGGCCGCGACCGGGGCATGGCGACGGCCGAGCTGGCCGTCGCCATGCCGAGCGTGCTGGTGGTGCTCGGCCTGGGCCTGGCTGCCCTGTCCGCCGGGGTCGACCAGGTGCGCTGCGTCGACGCGGCACGGGCCGTCGCCCGCCTTGCGGCGCGCGGGGAACCGCCCCAGCGGGCTGTCGACGCGGGGCGTCATCTCGCTCCGCGTGGGGCCGGCATCCGGGTCACCACCCGGGGCGGGGAGGTGTCGGTGGTCGTGGTCGCCCCGCCCGTGGCCGGCCTGCGCCTGCTGGGGCTCGAGGTCCGGCCGTCAGCGGACGCGGTGGCCGTCCGCGAGGACGCGCTCGCCGACGCCGGTCCCTGGCCGGGGGAGACGCCATGAGCAGGGGAGGCGCCGTGGGCAGGGGAGGTGCCGAGGGCACGAGCCCGACCCTGAGGGACAGGGCCCGCGGTCAACGGGAGCGGGGAGCCGCCACGGTGCTGGCGGTGGCAGCGGTCGGCGCGCTGCTTGCCTGCCTCGTCGGGGGCCTGGCATTCGTGGGTGCGGTGCACGCTGCGCACCGGGCGCGTGCCGGGGCTGACCTCGCGGTGCTCGCCGCAGCGTCGGTCCACCAGCGGGTCGCCTCCGCCGACTCCGCCTGCAGCCGCGCCCGCGAGATCGCCCGCGCCAACGGCTGCGAGCTCCGGTGGTGCCGGGCAGACCCCGACGGCACCGTCTCCCTCGCGGTCACTGCTCCCACCCGGACGCCCCTGCCCGCGCTGCGGCTCGGTCCTGCGCATGCTCACGCCCGGGCGGGGCCGGTGGTCCCGCCCGGGCCGTGAACAGGGTCAGGCGCGGTGCGGCTCGCGGTCGTCGCGACCCATGACGCGGTCCGCCGTGGTGGGCGCGTCAGGATCCTTCGCCGTCGGCAGCTCCGCGGTGGTGTCCCGCGAGTCTGCGCGGGTCGTGGACGAGGCGGCGGCGGGCGCGGCGGCGTGCCGGCCGGGAGGGGTGTCGTCGGCCCAGCCGTCGCCAGGGCGCTCGCGGGTGTCGGCGAAGCGGGCGGGCACGGGGGTGGCGGTCCCGGCCTCCGCAGCTCTTGCCTCCGCGTTCCGACGGGCCTCGGCGTCGGCCTGGGCCTGGCGCTCGAGCTCCTTGGTCTCGCGTCGACGCCGGGCCTTGCGGCGGACGCTCCCGCGGATCATGACCAGGCCGAGCCAGAGCAGGAGCAGGACGGCGGCCCCGGCGATGAGCAGCGCGAGCGGCAGCACCTCGGCCTTCACGCCGAGCGCCTCGAGCTCCACCGGGTCGGTGAGTGGTGCCGTCGCCATGAACAGCAGGACCCCAGCGGCCACTGCCAGGACGATGAGAATGAGTCCGAGCACGATCACGGTCGGTTACCTCCGTCGTCTGGGGGACGCACCGTGCGTCCTTGCCCATCTCCTGACATTAGCCCCCGGCCGCTGCCTGCGCCTTTCGAGAGTCCGCAGCCTCACCCCATCGCAGCACCATGGAGAGGAGGGCCACCGCCCCGGCCTTGTCGAGGGGGTCGTTGCCGTTGCCGCACTTCGGCGACTGCACGCACGCGGGACAGCCCCGCTCGCAGCCGCAGGCGGCGATGGCGTCACGGGTCGCCGAGAGCCAGGTGCGGAGCGCCTCGAAGCCGCGCTCGGCGAACCCTGCGCCGCCCGGGTGCCCGTCGTAGATGAGCACGGTCGGCAGCCCGGTGTCGGGGTGCAGCGCCGTGGAGACGCCGCCGATGTCCCAGCGGTCGGAGGTCGCCACCAGCGGGAGCATGCCGATGGCTGCGTGCTCGGCCGCGTGGGCGGCTCCCGGGATGGCGGTCTCGTCGACACCCCCCTGCGCGAGCGCGTCGACCGGCATGGTCCACCACACCGCCTTGGTGGCCAGCGTGCGCCGAGGCAGCTCCAGCGGGTGGGTGCCGATGACCTCGCCGCTGGGCAGGCGCCGCAGGAAGGAGGTGACCTGCGTGTGCACCTTCACCGGGCCGAACGACACCGTCACCGGGCCCCAGGCCACGGTTCGCTCGGTGGCCACGATGTCGAAGGCGCTGACGGACTGCGCGAACGTGCTCCAGCCGGGGTCGCCGCGCACCACGCACGCCGTTCTGTCCTCGAGGTCGAGGTCGGTGACGACGTAGGTCTCGCCCTGGTGGACGTGGACGGCCCCCGTGTGCACCTGCGTGTGGGCGGAGGCCTCGTCGATGGTGCCGAGCACCCGGCCGGTGCGGCGCTCGACGATGCCGACCACCTCGCCCGACCCTCGCAGCGACACGTGGTCGCTCGCCCGGTCGGTGCGTGCCCAGTACCAGCCGGTCGGGCGCCGCCGCAGGATGCCCCGCGCGACGAGGGCCTCCACGAGCGCCGGTGCGTCCCGGCCGAACAGCGGCAGGTCCGCCTCGGTGAGGGGCAGCTCGGCAGCGGCCGCGGCCAGGTGCGGCGCGAGCACGTGCGGGTTCTCCGGGTCCATCACGGTGGCCTCCACCGACTGCCCGAAGAGCGATTCGGGGTGGTGCACCAGGTAGGTGTCGAGGGGGTCGTCGGCTGCCACGAGCACGGCGAGAGACCGGGTGCCGGCGCGCCCGGCCCGCCCGGCCTGCTGCCACAGCGACGCCCGAGTGCCCGGCCAGCCGGCCAGCAGCACGGCGTCGAGACCGCTGATGTCGATGCCGAGCTCGAGGGCGTTGGTCGCGGCCAGTCCCACCAGCGACCCCTCGCGCAGCGCCCGCTCCAAGATGCGGCGCTCCTCGGGCAGGTAACCGCCCCGGTATGCCGCCACGGCGCCCTCCAGCAGCGGCGACACCTCCGCCAGCGACCGCCGCGCACTCGCGGAGAGTGCCTCCACACCGGCCCGCGACCGGGCGAAGGCGACGGTCTGCACCCCGGCGGCCACCAGGTCCGCGAGGAGGTCGGCGGCCTCACTGGTGGCGCTGCGCCGCACAGGCGTCTCGCCCGAGGCGTCCACGGCGCTGCCCCCCGAGGCATCCGCGACGCCGTCCCCACCGCGCTGCCCGGAGTCACCTGCGTCCCCCGACTCGCCGGGCTCGGGCGCACTGGAGCGCCCGGGCAGCTCGGCGGGCTCCCACAGCCCGAAGGTCATCGCCGCGCGGGGCGAGCCGTCCTGCTCGACCGGCTGCACCGGCAGCCCGGTCAGGCGCTCGGCGTGCACGGCGGGGTCACGCACCGTGGCCGAGGCCAGCACGAACGTGGGCGCTGCGCCGTAGCGGGCCGCCACCCGCCGCAGCCGGCGGAGCAGGGCGGCGAGGTGCGAGCCGAACACGCCCCGGTAGACGTGGCACTCGTCGATGACGACGTAGCGCAGCGCGCGCAGGAACGGCGCCCAGCGCTGGTGCTGCGGCAGCAGCGAGTGGTGGACGAGGTCGGGGTTGGTCAGCACGAGGTGCGCGTGCTCGCGGATCCACCGGCGCTCCTCCTGCGGGGTGTCGCCGTCATAGGTGGCCGCCCGCAGCCCGGGAATCGCCAGCGACTGCAGCCGGGCCACCTGGTCGGCGGCGAGGGCCTTGGTCGGCGAGAGGTACAGCGCGGTCGCGCCCCGCCCGCTCGGTGCGCTCGCGCCGGCTACCAGCGAGGAGAGGACGGGGGCCAGGTAGCCCAGGCTCTTGCCCGAGGCGGTGCCGGTGGCCATCACCACGTGCTGGCCGCGCCACGCGAGGTCGGCGGCCTCGGCCTGGTGCGACCACGGGGAGGTGATCCCGGAGCTGGCGAACGCGGCATACACCGCGGGGTGCACCCAGTCGGGCCACTCCGCGCGCCGGGCCTGGCGGGCGGGCACCTCGTGGACGTGCAGCAGCCGCCCGGCGCGGCTCCCCGAGGCCAGCCGGGCCAGCGCGGCGGCGGGGTCGAACGGCGCGTCGGATATCCGCTGTTCTTCAGTGCTGGACATTGCCGATACGGTAAACCGGACACACAGGCAGCACGCCATGGCGTTCTGCCCAGGAAACCCGCGAGAAGAAGGGGTGCGCCCGTGGACCTTTCGGTCTCCACCAGCGAGCATGGCGCGCTGACCGTCGTCCATGTCGGCGGCGAGATCGACGTCTACACCGCCCCGCTGCTCCGCGAGGCGCTCGACCGGCAGGTCGCGGCGGGCCGCACCGACCTGATCGTCGACCTCGAAGACGTCACCTTCATGGACTCGACCGGACTCGGGGTCCTCGTCGGGCGCCTGAAGCTCGTCCGCGGGCAGAACGGCACGCTGCGCATCGTCAGCAGCCAGGACCGCATCCTCAAGGTCTTCAAGATCACCGGCCTCGACAAGGTGTTCCACATCTACGACTCGGTCGACTTGGCGCAGGCGGCCGCCAAAGCCTGACGGGCGACCTCGCGGCCACGGGTCGCTTGCAACGAAAGCCCCGTGAACTCCCGCAAAACGCCGGTGTGAAGGTCCTCACAGCACCTCCACGCGGTTGTGATGTGCATTACTGTCGCCACAACCGTCTCAGTGCCGCTGTTGTGGCGCGCCCAGGGGGACGGCGTCATGCCACCCATCAAGGAGGATGGAATGTCGGGCCTCGCGTCCGCCGCAGCGGCTGATCTGTCGCTGACCGGCAACAATCTCACCCTGGTCATCGTGGTCGCCGTCATCGCGGTGATCGCCCTGGCCATGGGCGTCTTCTTCCGGCGGCAGGTGCTCGCCGCCGACCCCGGCACCGAGAAGATGCAGAACATCGGTGCGGCCGTCGAGGAGGGGGCGCAGGCCTACCTGGCGCGGCAGTTCAAGACGCTCGGAATCTTCGTCGTCCTCGTGTTCGGCCTGCTGCTCCTGCTTCCGGCCGACACCGCGGGGGTGCGGTGGGGCCGCTCGGGCTTCTTCATCGTGGGCGCCCTGTTCTCGGCTGCCATCGGCTACCTCGGCATGAGCCTGGCCGTGAAGGCCAACGTCCGCGTCGCCTCCGCCGCCCGGCATGGCGACCGCGACCTCGGTATGCGGATCGCCTTCCGCACCGGTGGTGTGGTCGGCATGGCGACCGTCGGCCTCGGCCTGCTCGGCGCCTCCATCGTGGTGCTGCTCTACGAAGGTGACGCACCCAAGGTGCTCGAGGGCTTCGGCTTCGGCGCCGCGCTGCTCGCCATGTTCATGCGGGTCGGCGGCGGCATCTTCACCAAGGCCGCAGACGTCGGCGCCGACCTCGTCGGCAAGGTCGAGGCGGGCATCCCCGAGGACGACCCGCGCAACGCCGCGACGATCGCCGACAACGTCGGCGACAACGTCGGTGACTGCGCCGGCATGGCCGCCGACCTGTTCGAGTCGTATGCCGTGATGCTGGTGGCCGCCCTCATCCTCGGCTCCGTCGCCTTCGGCGAGTACGGCCTGGTCTTCCCCCTCCTCGTCCCGGCGATCGGTGCCGTCACGGCCCTCATCGGCGTGTTCATCACCCGCGTGAAGCCGGGCGAGAACGCCCTGACGGCCATCAACCGCGGCTTCTACATCTCGGCCCTCATCTCGGCGGTCCTGTCGGCCGTCGCCGCCTTCATCTACCTGCCGTCGTCGTTCGCCGACCTCGGCACGGAGAACCAGGAGGTCCTCGGCCTCGACGGCGACCCGCGCGTCATCGCTGTGCTCGCGGTGGTGATCGGCATCGTCCTGGCCGGGATCATCCTCTGGCTGACCGGCCACTTCACCGGCACCGACAAGCGTCCGACCAGGGACGTCGCCCGCACCTCGCTCACCGGGGCCGCCACGGTGGTGCTCTCAGGCATCGGTGTCGGCCTCGAGTCCGCCGTCTACACCGCGGCCATCATCGGTGGCGCGGTCTACCTCGCGTTCCTGCTCGGTGGGGGATCGGTGGCGCTGTCGCTGTTCCTCATCGCGCTGGCCGGGTGTGGCCTGCTGACGACGGTCGGGGTGATCGTCGCCATGGACACCTTCGGCCCGGTCTCCGACAACGCGCAGGGCATCGCCGAGATGTCGGGCGACGTCGACGAGGAAGGCGCCCAGATCCTCACGGACCTCGACGCGGTCGGCAACACGACCAAGGCGATCACCAAGGGCATCGCGATCGCGACGGCCGTGCTGGCCGCCACCGCCCTGTTCGGCTCCTACACCGAGGCCTGGCAGAGCGCGTTCCGCGCCATCGAGCCCGGCGACGTGACCCAGGAGGAGGCGATCGACTTCGTCAACGACGCCGCCGCGCTGGTCACCTCGCCCGCCACGCTGGTCGGGCTGATCCTCGGTGCCGCCGTGGTGTTCCTCTTCTCGGGCCTGGCGATCAACGCCGTCACCCGGGCGGCCGGCGCCATCGTCTTCGAGGTGCGCCGCCAGTTCCGCGAGATCCCCGGGATCATGGAGGGCACGACCAAGCCGGAGTACGGCAAGGTCGTCGACATCTGCACCAAGGACTCGCTGCGCGAGCTCGCCACCCCGGGCCTGCTGGCCGCGCTCATGCCGGTCGCGGTCGGCTTCGGCCTCGGCATCGGAGCCCTCGCCGGCTTCCTGGCCGGCGCCATCGGCGCCGGTGCCCTCATGGCGGTCTTCCTCGCCAACTCGGGCGGCTCGTGGGACAACGCCAAGAAGATCGTCGAGGACGGCCACCACGGCGGCAAGGGCAGCGAGGCCCACGCCGCGACCGTCATCGGCGACACCGTCGGCGACCCGTTCAAGGACACGGCCGGTCCTGCCATCAACCCGCTCATCAAGGTGATGAACCTGGTGTCGGTGCTCGTGGCCCCCGCCATCATCACGCTGAGCATCGGCGCGGGGGAGAACCCGGTGCTGCGCTACGGCATCGCCGGTGCCGCCCTGGCCGTGGTGATCGGCGCGGTCGCGGTCTCCAAGTCCCGTGACCTCGCGATCGGTGGCGAGTCCCCCGAGCAGCTCGGGGAGGAGGAAGCCGCCGTCGCGCACGCGCACGCCCATGTGCCCGGCCGCGGCAACGTCACCGAGGGCGACGAGACACGCGGCAGCGAGCTCGAGGAGGAGCACCTGCGCAACTGACCTCCCGCGCACCCAGCCGGCGGCCGGCGTCACCTCGTGGTGACGCCGGCCGCCGTCGTTCGTCCCCAGCGGTATGCCGCCCGGCCGCCTCGGGCACGGCGGCATACCCTGTGCGCATGCACAGTGCCCTCTTCGAGCAGGCCAACCTCGAGGTCCAGGCGGACCAGCGGTTCGCGCTGCAGAACCCCCAGATGCTGCGCGTGCACCTCGGCGGCGACGTCCTCGCCGTCAAGGGTGCGATGGTGGCCTACCAGGGGGCGATCCGCTTCGACCACGAGAAGTCCGGCTCGATGGGCAAGCTGCTGAAGAAGGTCGTCTCCGGCGAGGACGTCTCGCTCATGCGCGTGTCCGGCACCGGCGACGTGTTCTTCGCGGCGGCGGCCGGCTACGTCTTCCTCGTCGACCTCACCGGCGACGGGCTGTCGGTCAACGCGCGGAACCTGCTGGCCTTCGACTCCGGCATCGACTGGGACATCAAGCGGGTGCAGGGCGCCGGCATGGCGAGCGGCGGCCTGTTCAACACGACGCTGCAGGGCACCGGCACCGCGGCCATCACGGCCGTGGGGCAACCGGTCGTCCTCGACTGCAGCACGCAGCCCACCTACGTCGACGTCGAGGCATGCGTCGCCTGGTCGGCCAACCTCGTGCCCCAGCTGGTCTCGAGCATGAACGTCCGGTCGATGCTGCGCGGCGGCTCGGGTGAGGCGTTCCAGTACGCCTTCCAGGGACCGGGCTTCGTGGTCGTGCAGCCCAGCGAGTGGATGGGCTCGCCCGCCTCGGCCCAGGGCGGCGGCGGGTTCAACCTCGGCGGGTTCCTGGACGGTTGAGCAGACGGGTGAGCACCTCGACCACCGCCCCGCCGCGCCCCGACGCGGACCTCGTCGGCCGCCTGCGCGCCGACCTGCGCTCCTCGGGCTACACCGTCGACGGCGTGGCCGCCCTGCTCGGCCCGCTGGCCGGCGCGGCGCTCGACCGGGAGCAGACCCTGCCCGCGCAGCGGGTCACCGCCGAGGCCGACACGCCCGTGGCCACCCTGGTGCGGCTGTTCACGCTCGGCGACGCCGTCGACGAGGCCGAGGCCGGGGCGGCGCTGCCCACCCTGGGTGTCACCGGCGCCCTCGACCTCGGCCTGGTCACGCTGCAGGGGCCGGGCGTCGTCGCCACCTGCGACCTGCGCCCCTACGGCGACGAGCACCACGAGTGGTGGGTGGCGTCCGACCTCTCCGAGATCGCGACCCGCCAGCCGCTGCGCGAGGACCACGTCCTCGGCATCGGTGGCGCCTCCACCACGCTGGCCTCGTGGACGCCTCGACCCGAGATCGAGCGCGCCCTCGACCTCGGCACGGGCTGCGGCGTGCAGGCCCTCCACCTCGGTGCCCACGCCCGGCACATCACCGCGACCGACATCTCCGAGCGGGCCTTGGCCTACGCCCGGTTCAACGCCCTGCTCAACGAGGTCGAGTGGGAGCTGCGGGCCGGTTCGATGCTGGACCCCCTCGCAGGGGAGCGGTTCGGCCTCATCGTCAGCAACCCGCCGTTCGTGATCACGCCGCGCCGTGCGGGCGTGCCCCTCTTCGAGTACCGCGACGGTGGCGCCTCGGGCGACGCCGTCGTATCGGGCCTGGTCCGCTCGATCGGCGAGCACCTCGAGCCCGGTGGCATCGCGCAGTTCCTCGGCAACTGGGAGATCGTCGGCGACGCCGACTGGCGCGAGCGGGTCCGCGGCTGGGTGTCCGAGACGGGGCTCGACGCCTGGGTGGTGCAGCGCGAGCTGCAGGACCCGGCGCAGTATGCCGAGACCTGGGCCCGCGACGGCGGGCACCACAGTGCGACGGCGGAGTTCGCGGCGATGTATGCCGCGTGGCTGGACGACTTCGCCTCCCGGGGCGTCACGGCGATCGGTTTCGGGGTGATCACCCTGCAGCGCCCGGCCACGCAGCGCGAGCCGTTCGTGCACCTGGAGCAGGCGACCGGGCGGGTGGCCACACCCATGGGCCCGGCGGTCCTGGAGGGCCTGCGGGCGCGCACCTGGCTCGCGGAGCACAGCGACGACGACCTGCTCGCGGTGGCCTGGACGTGCGCGCCCGACGTCACCGAGGAACGGCACGGGCGTCCGGGGGCCGACGACCCCAGCGTCATCCTGCTCCGTCAGGGCGGCGGGCTGGGGCGGACGGTGCGGCTCGACACGGCGATGGCCGCCTTCGCGAGCGTCTGCGACGGCGAGCTGACGGCGGGACAGGCGCTGACCGCCATCGCCTCGCTCCTCGGGGTCTCCGACGAGGAGCTGCGGGCCTCCGCCATCCCCGTCATCCGTGAGCTGGTCGCCGACGGCATGCTCGTCGGGCCTCCGGATTCGCCCACGGCATAACCGGTCGAGTCCCCGTCAGGCCTCGCCTAACCTGACCGGGTGACCCTCGTCCGCCTGGTCCGCGAGCACCTGCGCCCCTACGGCAACCTCGTCGCGGTCCTCGTGGTCCTGCAGCTGGTGGGCACGATGGCCTCGCTCTACCTGCCCAGCCTCAACGGCCAGATCATCGACGAGGGCGTGGCCAAGGGCGACCCCGGCTACATCGTGACGGCCGGTTCGTGGATGCTGGCCATCTCGCTGGTGCAGATCGCCGCGACCGTCGGGGCGACCTACCTCGGGGCGCGGTCGGCGGCGGGACTGGGGCGCGACCTGCGTGGCTCGGTGTTCGCCCGCGTCACCGAGCTCTCCGCCCAGGAGGTCTCGCGCTTCGGTGCGCCGACCCTGATCTCGCGCAACACCAACGACGTCACGCAGGTGCAGCAGGCTGTCTTCATGGGCCTGGCGTTCATGGTGTCCGCCCCGATCATGATGGTCGGCGGCGTGGTGATGGCCCTGCGCGAGGACGTCGGCCTCTCGTGGCTGGTGGCCGTGGCCGTGCCGCTGCTGGCCCTCTCCGTGGGCCTGGTCATCCGGCGGATGGTGCCGCAGTTCCGGCTGATGCAGGAGTCGGTCGACTGGGTCAACCGCATCCTGCGCGAGCAGATCACCGGCATCCGGGTGGTGCGCGCCTTCGTGCGCGAGGAGCACGAGCGGGAGCGGTTCGGTGCGGCCAACACGCAGTACACCGGTACCGCGCTCGCGGTCGGCCGGCTGATGTCGCTCGCCTTCCCGCTCGTGATGCTCGTCTTCAACGCCTCCACCGTCGCGGTGCTGTGGTTCGGCTCGCGCCGGGTCGCCTCGGGGGAGATGCAGATCGGCGAGCTGACCGCCTTCATGTCCTACCTGATGCAGATCCTCATGTCGGTGATGATGGCGACCTTCATGTCGATGATGCTCCCGCGGGCGACCGTCTCGGCGGGACGCATCGGCGAGGTGCTCGCCACGACCTCCAGCGTCGCCGAGAAGGAGCACCCGGTGGCCCTCCCGAGCGGCCGCACCACGGTCGAGCTGCGCGACGTGGAGTTCACCTACCCCGGCGCGGACGCACCCGTCCTGCGGGGCGTCTCGCTGACGGCCGAGCCGGGCCACACCACCGCGATCATCGGCAGCACCGGCTCCGGCAAGTCGACGCTGGTCTCGCTGGTGCCCCGGCTCTACGACGCCACCGCGGGTTCGGTCAGGCTCGCCGGCGTCGACGTGCGCGACGCCGGCCTGGAGGACGTCTGGTCGCGCATCGGGCTGGTGCCGCAGCGCCCCTACCTCTTCACCGGCACCGTGGCCAGCAACCTGCGCTACGGAGACGCCGAGGCGACCGACGACCAGCTCTGGGAGGCCCTGCGGGTCGCGCAGGCCGACGACTTCGTGCGGGCGATGCCCGGCGGTCTCGATGCCCCGATCGCGCAGGGTGGCACCAACGTCTCGGGCGGGCAGCGCCAGCGGCTGGCCATCGCGCGAGCCATCGTCGCCAAGCCCGACGTCTACCTCTTCGACGACGCGTTCTCCGCGCTCGACCTGGCCACCGACGCCCGGCTGCGGTCTGCCCTGCGCCCGGTCACCCGTGACGCCGCCGTCATCGTCGTCGCCCAGCGGGTGTCGACCATCGTCGACGCCGACCACATCGTGGTGCTCGACGGCGGAAGGGTGGTCGGGTCGGGGCGCCACGACGACCTGCTCGCGACCTGCCCCACCTACGTCGAGATCGTCGAGTCGCAGCGCGGCGCCGAGGAGGTGGCCGCGTGACTGAGGGCGTGAAGACGGAGGAGGAGCGGGCCGCCGAGGCACGGCGGGGACCGGCGGCCGGTGCTGCCAGGCGCGGGCCGCACATGTCGGTGGGGGTGCCGGTCGAGCGGTCCAAGAACTTCGGACCCTCCGCGAAGCGGCTGCTCGGCCTGCTCCGGCCCGAGCGAGCAGCCTTGGCCGCGGTCCTGGGCTTCGCGGTCGTGAGCGTCACGCTGTCGGCGATCGGGCCGAAGGTGCTCGGCCGCGCGACCGACCTGGTCTTCACCGGTGTGGTCGGGAGCCAGCTGCCCGAGGACGCCACCAAGGAGCAGGTCGTGCTGGGCCTGCGCGCCCGGGGCGACGACACGCTCGCCGACATGGTCTCGGCGCTCGACGTGGTGCCGGGCCAGGGCATCGACTTCACCGCCGTCAGCCAGGTGCTCCTGACCGTGCTCGGCATCTACGCCGTCGCCGCCGTGCTCGCGTGGGCGCAGGGCTGGATCCTCACCGGTGCGGTGAACCGCACGATCTTCGCCCTGCGCCGTGACGTCGAGGACAAGCTCGGGCGGCTGCCCCTGCCGTACTTCGACGCCCAGCCCCGCGGCGAGCTACTGAGCCGCGTCACCAACGACATCGACAACGTCGCCCAGAGCCTGCAGCAGACGCTGAGCCAGCTGCTCACCTCGCTGCTCACGGTGGTGGCGATGGTGACGATGATGCTCGTCATCTCGCCACTGCTGGCGCTCATCGCCCTCGTGACCATCCCGCTGTCGATCGTCGTGACGACCGTGATCGGCAAGCGGTCGCAGCGCCACTTCGTGCAGCAGTGGAAGAGCACCGGCGAGCTGAACTCGGTCGTGGAGGAGACCTTCACCGGCCACGGCCTCGTCAAGGTGTTCGGCCGCCAGCGCGAGACCGAGGCGGCGTTCGCCGCCAAGAACGACGAGCTGTATGCCGCCGGGTTCGGCGCGCAGTTCGTCAGCGGCATCATCATGCCGACGATGATGTTCATCGGGAACCTCAACTACGTCGCCATCGCCGTCGTGGGCGGGCTGCGGGTGGCGAACGGCTCGATGAGCCTCGGGGACGTCCAGGCCTTCATCCAGTACTCACGGCAGTTCACCCAGCCGCTCACCCAGGTCGCCTCGATGGCCAACCTCATGCAGTCCGGAGTCGCCTCCGCCGAGCGGGTCTTCGAGGTCCTCGACGCGCAGGAGCAGCGGCCCGAGCCGGCCTCGGCGCGCGCGCTCGAGGCGCCCCACGGGCGGGTGGAGTTCCACGACGTCTCGTTCTCCTACCGGCCGGACACCCCGCTCATCGAGCACCTCGACCTCGTGGTCGAGCCGGGTCAGACCGTCGCCATCGTGGGCCCGACCGGGGCCGGCAAGACGACCCTGGTCAACCTCGTCATGCGGTTCTACGAGCTCGACGGCGGGCACATCACCATCGACGACGTCGACATCACCGAGCTGACCCGACACAGCCTGCGCTCGCAGATCGGGATGGTGCTGCAGGACGCGTGGCTCTTCGGCGGCACCATCCGCGAGAACATCGCCTACGGCAGGCCCGGCGCGTCCGACGAGGAGGTGCTCGCCGCGGCGCGTGCGACCTACGTCGACCGGTTCGTGCACGCGCTGCCCGACGGCTACGACACCGTGCTCGACCCCGAGGGCGGCAACATCAGCGCGGGGGAGAAGCAGCTCGTGACCATCGCCCGGGCCTTCCTCTCCGACCCCGCGCTGCTGATCCTCGACGAGGCGACGAGCTCGGTCGACACCCGCACCGAGCTGCTGGTGCAGCACGCGATGGCGGCCCTGCGAAGCGACCGCACCAGCTTCGTCATCGCCCACCGCCTGTCCACCATCCGCGACGCCGACCTGATCCTCGTGATGGAGGACGGGCGCATCGTCGAGCAGGGTTCGCACACAGAGCTGCTCGCCCGGGAGGGCGCCTACGCCCGCCTGTATGCCGCGCAGTTCAGCGGGGCCGCGGTCGACGTCGACACCGGCGAGGCCCCGGCGCCCGACGAGCCGGCCGTCCCGGCGGCGACCGGCGCCGGCGGGAGCGGGCCCTAGCCGCACGGCATACGGACCATCGTCCGCACGGCCGGGTTGGGCCGGAAAACGGCGCGCACCTTGGGCCCTGCCCCCTACCGTGGCGGCCGTGACTCTGGGGGAAGAGCTCGACCTGATCACGGCATCGGGCCAGTGGCGTGCGCTCGACGACCTGCTCGGCCGCCTCGACGCCGACGGCGTGCGGGAGGCCAGGCGCTGGTACCGCACGAACCGCGCACCGCTGAACGCGCTGGCACGCGACTGGAGCAGCTCCGTCGACCGTGACGGGGTCAGGTCGTGCTGCGACCTGCTCGCGGTGCACCTCGCGCCCAGCCCGGAGAAGGCGGCCGCCTGGTTCGGCTGGAACCACTACTGGCGCACCGACGGGGGAGACCGCCTCGAGACCGTCGTCCAGCGCATGGGCGACCAGGGCCGCGACTGGTGTGCCGCCTTCCTGCAGGCCGCCAGCGCGAGGGTCTTCCGCGGCGACTTCGAGTCCGACGCCACCCGGCTGGCCGGGATCGGGCTCCCGCTCGCGGAGCACTTCGAGCTGCCCCTGCCGATGGGTGACTCCTTCGCCCTCGGCTGGGCCGGGCACTACCAGCACCTCATGGCCCAGGCCAGCTTTCGGGCGCACGCGCAGGCGCCCGCGGCGACGGGCACCAGGCTCGTGTTCGACGCCCAGGGCCGGCTGCACACGCAGCCCGTGCCGGCCGCCGAGCAGACCCTCGCCGGGCAGTGGCGCGTCGATCCGCTGCTGCCCGACGTCCTGCCGGCCGTCGTCGAACGGCCTGGCACGCTTGGCGCGCTCGTGGGCTTCTCGGTGCCGGGCTGGGAGCTCGGCCCCGCGGTGTCGGCCATGGTGGACGAGGGGCGCCTCGAGCGCGAGCGCCTGCTGGAGCCCTGCCTTCAGGCTCTCACCCGTGACGAGCCGGCCGCGACCCAGAAGGCGCTGGCCACGGTGCTCACCGCGCTCGGGTTCTCGGCAGGGGACGCCAAGGGCCGGGCGCCGCTCCTGCTCGGTGCGATGGCCACGGCACGGGGACCCGTCACGGCGGTGCTGCTGCCGGTGCTGCTCGACACCGTCTCGGGTCCGGAGGAGATGGCCGAGCTCGCGGTGACGGTGTTCTCCCGCAAGGAGAAGCGCCAGCGGACCGTGCTGCTCCGGGCGCTGGTGCACCGCGAGGCGGTGGACCGCTTCGGACGCGAGGCAGTCGTGGCGGGCCTGGCCGCCGCAGCCGAGAGCGACGACGAGTCGCTGGCCGGGCGGGCCCGCCGCGCCCTGGCCGGCCTCGGGGTGGAGGCAGAACGCCCCGCGCCGCAGCCCGTCGCCGACCTGTGGTGCGACCCGGCGCCGGCCCCGCCGCCCCAGCCCTTCCGGCAGGTCGAGCCCACCCCGGAGGGGCTGACGGCTGCGCTGTCGGCCTTCGGCACGGGAGGGCTCGGCCACGTCACCGCCCGCTTCCTCGACGCCTTCGTCCGCTGGGCCTGGGACGACCGCGCGGGCTTCACCGCCTTCCTCCGCAGCGCCTGGCCGCGCCACGACTGGCAGCGGCCCGAGGTCGTCAACCGAGCCGCCGACTGGGCCCACGGCGGCCTCGACCGGGCCCAGCACGAGAAGGAGGTCGCCAGGATCCGCTTCTACCACGGCGGGGTCTGGCGGCCCCACGTCTCGCACGACTGGCACCTGTCGTCGATGCCGGTCACCTGGGCCCTGGTGCGCCTGCACGTCTCCGAGACGCTGCTCGCCGCGGGGTCGGTGCCCTGCCTCCTCAGCACCCCGTCCGACGAGAGCGGCAGCGTCTCTTTCGACGACCTGCTCAGCCGGCTGCGCTCCTACCGAGATGCACCCTGCGGCGAGCTCGACCTCTTCCAGGCCCTGCTGCGGCTCGAGCCGGTGGACCCGGCGCGCGCCGACGAGCTCGACGGCGTCGTCGTCACGCTGCGCGGACGCGAGGCCACCGGGCTGCGCAGGCTCCTGCGGGGCACGCGGTCTCCGGGCGCCGACGCCGCCGGGGTGGTGCGGCAGTGGGTGGCGGGTGGGGGCCTTCCCGCCCTCGAGGTCAGGGCCGTCGAGAGGGGCCTGCACGTGGGGCCGGCCGAGCTCCCGGTGCGGCTCGACGTCTTCCCGTCCGTGCCGCCCGACCTCGTGGCAGGGCATCAGCTGGGGCGGGACAAGGACTTCTCCGAGTACCAGGTGGCGGCCGACACCACGATCGACGTCGTGCCCCACTGGCCCGAGCTCGTCGCGGCGAAGACGCAGGCCTCGTTCGACCAGTCGTCCGGGTGGTCGTCACGGTGGCTGGAGTGGCTCGTCGAGGCGCCGGGCGTCGCCGGGCCGGCCGTGCACCACGCGCTGGCGACCACCCTCGGCCACGCCGACGAGGCCGCTCGCCTGCGCGGCGTCGACGCAGCGCTGGCCCTCATGGCGCGAGGCCGCTTCGACGGCGGGGACTTCGAGCGGGCCTGCCTCGCGCTCCTTCGCCGCGGCAAGCTCCGCCTGGCGCGCACCACCTCGGCGTGGGAGCAGGTCGTGCTCGGTGGCGGGATGAAGCCGCTCTGGCCCGCGGTCACGGCCGTCGTCGAGGCAGCCTGCCGCTTGGAGCGACGCCCGGCCGGCCTGGCCGAGCTGCTCTCCATGGCCCGCAGGTATGCCGCGGCGGCGCCCGGTGCGGTGGTGCCGCCTGCCGTCGTGGAGATCGCCCAGTCCAAGGGGGCGTCCAAGGTGCACGTGGAGGCGCGGGCCTGGGTGCGCGACACGGAGGGCCACGCATGACGTCCGCCGGCTACCGCGGGGCGTCGGTGATGTCGCCCACGGCGGACGGCTCACTGCTCGCCCTGGAGACCGCGCTCGGCCTCACGCCCACCGGGCCGGTCGAGCGGCCGCACTTCTTCACCGGCCTGCTGGCCCGGCCCGACGTGGCCGCGGCCGGCCTCCTGGCGGTCGCGGACGTGGCTGCCTCCCGGTACTTCGACGCCGGGCTCATGCGGCGCCTGGCCAACCTCGACCCCGTGGTGACGGCCAGCGGCGACCGGCTTCGCTTCGAGTCGTTCTCGGCCTGCAACGGCGTCCACGCCCGGCTCGACCTGCTCGGCGACGGCATCGCCAGCGGCGAGGTCGGCTTCGGTACCACGAACGTCGACGTCAACCAGCCCCTGCGCACCGCCTTGGCCTCGGTCGGCCGTGAGGCCCTGGTCCACCTCAGCGTGGGCGCCGACGAGCTGCGGGTCTCCACCCCGGAGGCCAGCCACGAGGAGCGGAAGGTGGCGATGCCCGACCGTTGGGTGCGCGGCTTCGCCGAGGTGCCCGTGCTCGCGTCGGGTCTCGCGCACGCGGCCTCGCTCACCGGCTCGGCGGTGGTGCGGTTCCTGGCGGGGCTGCCCAAGCGGCAGCCCGGCCCGAGCCTCTACCTCGTGCCGGGGCCGGCAGGACTGCGCCAGAGCGCCCGACCGGTGCCGGGGGCGGTGCACCTGGCCGGTGCGGGGCGCTTGGCGGCAGCCGCGCGAATCGCGCGCTTCGCCACCTCGCTCGACGCCTTCAGCAGCGACAGCGGCGCGAGTGGCTGGGTGCTCCACCTGCCCGGAGCGCGGCTGACGCTGCTGCTCTCGCCCGAGCCCCACCGCGGCTTCTCGGGAGAGGGAGGCCTGCTGCGGGCGCTGAGCGCCGACGCGGCGGAGGGGGCAGCCGCGCAGCTGCTCGAGTTCCTCGCCTGGGAGCCGGTGGTCGACCCGATCGCCCTGGCCGAGCTCACCGGGCTGCCACCGGAAGGCGTGCACGCCGGCCTGGCAGTGCTGGCGACCTCCGGCAAGGTCGGCTTCGATGTCGTCGAGCAGAGCTGGTTCCACCGCGAGCTGCCGCTGGCCGAGCGGGTGGAACGTGACAACCCGCGGCTCGTCGCCGCCCGGAGGCTGGTGTCCGACGGGGCGGTCGGCCGCGACGGTGACCGGTGGGTGGTCACCGTCGACGACCACCAGCACTGGGTCCGCGGGGTGGGCGAGGCCGCCTCGTGCACCTGCCTGTGGCACGCGAAGCACCGTGGCGGGCGCGGTCCGTGCAAGCACGTGCTCGCCGTCGCGATCACCGCCGCGGACCCGGTGGGCTGACGACCCGTCGCGTCAGTGGTGTCGTGCGGGGAGGGGCGTGATCCAGTACCTCGCGGTCTCGGGGCTGGGTGTGCCGAACCGGGCGTTGACCGCCCAGAGCGAGCCCGCGACCAGCGTTGCGGTGGACGGCACGTCGAGCGTGGAGTCCCGGAGCGCGGTGACCCAGCGGGCCCGCCACTCGCCGTCGTCGTGTGTCAGGCGCAGCACCGACACCTCGGCGTCTCCGCTGCCCCGCACGTCGTAGAGCACGTCGTCGTGCAGCTCCAGGCCGTCGCCTCCGGTCAGGCCCGGGCCACCCGAGACGGGGATCTCGGTGGCGTTGCCGGTCCGCGGGTGCACCTGCCAGAGCCCGCCGGCGCTGCTGTTGTTGAGAACCAGGCTGCCGTCCGGGAGCTGCCGGATCCCGTTGGCGTTGATGTTGGTCCCGTCGAAGTTCGGCCAGTCGCCGCCGAGCTCGACGAACTCCGGCTCGTCGCTGGAGGGGTGGCCGTCGCGGTCGAGGTCTATGCGCGTGAGCCGGTCCCTGCGGGAGTCGGTGACCCACACTGCGCGGCGCGTGACGACCAGGTCGTTGAGGAAGACGGCGTCCGGCACGACGATGTCGTGGGCGACCGTTCCGCTCCAGGCCCGGACGGCCCACACGTGCGCCTCCGCCTCGAGGTTGCCGGCGGCCCACACCAGCCCGCTTCGCCTGTCGAACCACAGACCGCGCAGCTGGCGTCCCGTGGCGCCGGGCAGCAGCACCTTCGAGGTGCCGCGCCGCAGGTCGCCGGTCACGATGCGGCCGTCGGCGAGGGAGCCCACGTAGTAGCGGTCACCCGGACCCGACGTGATGCCCTCGGGTCGGAGGCCGTCGGGGAGCCGCACGGCGTGGGGGAGGGAGCGGGAGCCGGAGCTCGACGCCGTGGCCGCGTGCGCACCCGGGAGCGGCACAGCGGCGGCGGCGGCAGTCAGGGTGGCAGCGGCCGAGGCCGAGCGGAGGAATGCGCGACGTCCGAGAGTGGTTGAAACGGCCATTACCCATGGTGTGCACCTACCCTCGCGTAGCGCCACCCCCACCAGATGCGGCGTACCTGGACGGGGGTCTGCCGACCACCTCGGTGAAGTCGCGGGTGAAGTGGGCTTGGTCGTACCAGCCGAGCCGCGTCGCCAGGGCGGCGAGGTCGTGGCCCTCGCCGGCGTCGATCAGGGCCACCGCGTCGTGCAGCCGGTACCGGCGCAGCACCCACTTCCGAGGAGCCGCTCGTAGGCAGCATCGGCTCCCGGCCGCCGCGCCATCAGGAAGGCGTCCATGACGAGAACGCGGTCCTCGTCGGTGTCCGCCGCCAGCACGGCCTCGCGCAAGGCGTCCGCGGCGCAGCCGAAGGCCGCACGCAGGTCGAGCATCCGCCCGGTCCAGGCGCCGACGTCCTCCCCGGTGAACGCCCCGAACCCCCCGGGCGGAACTTCACCCCGAACACCCGCCCCTCGCCGGCGAGGTCCACCGTGAAGCGTGTCGTCACCACGCCGTGCACCAGCGCGGCGGGCATCGGGATGCCGTGGTGGGGCTGGTGCCGGACTCCACCGACAGGTGCACGGCCGGGTGGGGCACGACCTCGGACCGGTACGCCGAGTCGCCGAGGTCCCAGCGCACGGTCCAGTAGTGCTCGACCCAGGACTCCAGCTCGGGGCTGGCCGCCGGGCGGTTGAGCTCGACGACCGTGGCGTGCTCGCGGGGGCGGAGGATCCCAGCGGTGGTGGCCGTCGCGGGGCGGCGTGCATCGGGCGGGAGGCGGCGCGGGGCCGGCCGCGCGGCATACCCACTCGGCACCGCGGGTGTCGCGTTCGTCCAAGCCCCCACGGGGGCAGCCTAGGCAGGCTGGCCGACATGAGCACCCACGAGATGACAGACCAGAACACCCGCACCCACGAGGCTCCGGCCGTCGGCCCCGTCCCCGACGGCTACACCTCGATCACCCCCTACCTGTGCGTGGACGGCGCCGCGGCCGCCATCGACTTCTACACGGCGGTGTTCGAGGCCCGGCTCGTCAGCCGCAACGACGGGCCCGGAGGGACGGTTGCCCACGCCCAGCTCGACTTCGGCAACGGCCGGATCCAGCTGAGTGACCCCGCGCCGGACCACAACCTCCGGGCGCCGGGCGGCTCGGACGCCGTGACCCACTCCTGCGTGCACACTGCGCGGACGTCGACAGGGTCTACGCCGCGGCGACCTCGGCCGGGGCGAAGGGGTACGGCGAGCCCGAGACGTTCGTGACGGGCGACCGGTATGCGGCGTTGCTCGACCCGTTCGGCCACCGCTGGACCCTCATGACCCGGGTGGACGACGTCGACCCCGCCGAGGCCGAGCGGCGGGTCGACGAGTGGCTCGCGTCGCAGTCCGAGGAGCAGGGCCCGTCGCAGGCCTAGCCGGATCAGCGGGGATGACGACGACATCGGCCGCGCGGTGTGCATGATGCCTGTCGAGTCGATGTGACCCCACGAGCGAGGACTCCATGGCCCAGAACCGCAGTTTCGTCAGCACGCTCACCGGCTCCTTCTCGACACCCGCCGCCGACAACCCCACCGTGGCGATGGTCGAGGCGGCCTACCGCGCGCTGGGCCTCGACGCCCGGTACCTCAACTGTGACGTCCAGCCCGAGGACCTCGGGGACGCCGTGCGGGGCGCCCGGGCCATGGGGTGGGCCGGCTTCAACTGCTCGCTGCCGCACAAGGTCGCGGTGGTCGGGCACCTCGACCGGCTGGCCGGGTCGGCGCGGATCATCGGCGCGGTGAACTGCGTGGTGAGGCAAGGCCAGGACCTGGTTGGCGAGAACACCGACGGGCAGGGGTTCGTCAGCTCGCTGCGGACCGTGGTGGACCCGGCCGGTGCGTCGATGGTGCTCTTCGGTGCGGGCGGGGCGGCGCGGGCGATCGCTGTGGAGTCGGCGCTGGCCGGCGTGACGGAGCTGACCGTCGTCAACCGCGACCCCGGGCGGGGTGCCTCCCTGGCCGACCTGGTCAACCGGGCGACCCCGGCACGGGCCCGGCATGCCGTGTGGGACCAGACGTATGCCGTGCCCGCCGGGACATCGATCGTCGTCAACTCCACGTCGGTGGGCCTCGCGCCCAACGGCGAGGACCTCATCGACGTCGACCTCGACAGCATCGGGCCGGGCATGCTCGTTGCTGACGTCATCCCAAACCCGCCGGAGACCCGGCTGCTGCGCGAGGCGGCCGACCGTGGCGCGGAGACCCTGGACGGCCTCGGGATGCTCGTCGAGCAGGGCGCCATCGCCATCGAGCTCTGGACCGGTGCCGAGCCCGACCGCGCGGTGATGCGACGCGCCCTGGAGGAGGTCTTCGACGCCTAGGGCGACACGAGGAAAGGCGACCCGTCTCGCGCGTCAGGTCACCACATGGCCTCGAGGTCGTCGCGGGCCAGGGCCGGTGGGTCGTACTTCGGCTGGTACACCGTGACCGGCCGGGCGCCGGGGACGTGGACCCGGATGGTCGAGCCCCAAGGCTGCTCCTCGACCTCGCCCTCGAAGCGGGCGCCGCGGGCTGCGAGCTCCTCCATGGTCGCCTGGAGGTCGTCGCACATGAAGGAGAGGTCGAAGTGCTGGTCCGTGCCGCCGGTCCGGCCCGCGTGCTCCCATGACGCGGGGTGCACGCCCATCTCGCTGGAGCCCGTCCTGAAGATCAGCCAGCCGCCGCCGGTGTCGACGCCCGGGAGCTGCAGGACGTCGCGGAAGAAGGCGCGGGCCGCCTCGGGGTCATCGGCGTAGACGAGGGTGTGCAGAGCGGTGATCATGCTCCACGGTAGGGGCCGCCGGCACCTCTCGTCACCGGTGCTGGCCGCGGGCGAGCCAGGCCATCGACCCGAGCGCGCCCACGAACCGGCCGACCAGCAGCCAGCGCACCCACCCCTGTAGCTCACGCACGCCCGGCATCCTGTCAGGCGCCGCCGACGTCGACGCCGAGGTGTCGGGGAGGTGGCGTCTGCCGGGGCTCAGACGATGGTCAGGCGATGGTCAGGCGAACTGCCAGGACCGCTTGCTCAGGCCGAACCAGAACCCGTCGATGACGCTCTCGTTCTCCAGCGAGCCCGACTCGTGGGCCGCGCCGAGCGCGACGTAGAGCGGGGCCCAGTGCTCGGTGCGCGGGTGGGCGGCGTGGGCCGCCGGCGCCTTGTGCATGAAGTCGAGGACGGCGTCGATGTCCTGCCGCTCGAGGGCCTCGGCGGCCCAGTGGTCGAACTCCGCGGAGGCCTGTGGCACGGGTCCGTTCGGACCGGCGGCGGGGTTGAACCAGCGCAGGTTGTGGGTGGTGAACCCCGACCCGACGATCAGGGTGCCCTCGTCACGCAGCGGCGCGAGCCTGCGGCCGAGCTGGAAGAGGTGCTGCGGGTCGAGGGTCGGCATCGACATCTGGAGCACCGGGACGTCGGCCTCGGGGTACATCTCGACCAGCGGCACGTAGGCGCCGTGGTCGAGGCCGCGCGTCTCGTCGCGGTGCACCGGGGTGTCGTGGTCGTGCACGAGGCGGGTGACGCTGTCGGCGAGCTCCGGCGCGCCCGGGGCGGCATACGTCACCTCGTAGTACTTCTGGGGAAAGCCCCAGAAGTCGTAGACCAGCGGCGTCCGGCCCGAGGTGGAGCTGAGCGCCAGCGGCGCCTCCTCCCAGTGCGCGGAGACCATGAGGATGTTCTTCGGCTTGCCGAACCGGGCCGACCAGTCGGCGAGCTGGCGGGTCCACACGGGGTCGTCGGCCAGGGGTGGCGCTCCGTGGCTGAGGTAGAGCACGGGCTGGCGGGTGGCGGTGTCGGTCACGGGGCCAGTGTACGCCCAATCAAGTTTAAGTTTCAACCAAATTGCTCTGCCGCCCGGGTCGCCGGACCAGCCTGCATCCCACCCGTTGACGACCGGGTGGACGTGGGGCCGGGCCGACCGGCTACCGTGCGTTCCGTCGAGCACGTCCGCGCAGCGACGAATCCGCTGCACGTGCCGGCAGGACTGAGGTGTAACACGTGAGCACTGGGCGCAAGCTCGTCATCGTCGAGTCGCCGGCCAAGGCAAAGACCATCGGCGGCTACCTGGGCAAGGACTACGACGTCGAGGCGTCCGTGGGCCACATCCGCGACATCCCGACGCCTTCGGAGATGCCGGCCGAGGTCAAGAAGGGCCCGTTCGGCCGGTTCGGCGTCGACGTCGACAGCGACTTCGAGGCCTACTACGTCGTCGACGCGGACAAGAAGAAGAAGGTCTCCGAGCTCAAGCGCCTGCTCAAGGACGCCGACGAGCTCTACCTCGCCACCGATGAGGACCGCGAGGGCGAGGCCATCGCCTGGCACCTGCTCGAGGTGCTCAAGCCCAAGGTGCCCGTCAAGCGGATGGTGTTCCACGAGATCACCCGCGAGGCGATCCAGCGCGCCGTCAACAGCACCCGCGACCTCGACACCCGCCTCGTCGACGCGCAGGAGACCCGGCGCATCCTCGACCGGCTCTACGGCTACGAGGTCTCCCCGGTGCTGTGGCGCAAGGTCAAGGCCGGCCTGTCCGCGGGCCGTGTGCAGTCCGTGGCCACCCGCCTCGTGGTCGAGCGCGAACGCGAGCGGATGGCCTTCGTCCGGTCCTCCTACTGGGACGTCGAGGGCGACTTCACGCCAGGTGACGAGAAGAGCCAGTTCACCGCCCGCCTGACCATGGTCGACGGTGCCCGCGTGGCCACCGGCCGTGACTTCGCCGACGACGGCACCCTGAAGACCAAGGGCGTCGCCCACCTCGACGAGGCGGCCGCCCGCACCATCGCCGAGGCCGTCCAGGCCGCGAGCGTGGCGGTCACGTCGGTGCAGGAGAAGCCCTACACCCGCCGTCCCTCGGCCCCGTTCACCACCTCGACCCTCCAGCAGGAGGCGTCGCGCAAGCTGCGGCTGTCGAGCAAGAACGCGATGCGGGTCGCGCAGCGCCTCTACGAGAACGGCTACATCACCTACATGCGTACGGACAGCACCACGCTGTCCGAGGCGGCCCTGACCGCCGCCCGCCAGCAGGCCCGCGACCTCTACGGCGCCGAGTACGTGCCGCAGTCGCCCCGGCTGTACGAGAAGAAGGTCAAGAACGCCCAGGAGGCGCACGAGGCGATCCGCCCGGCTGGTGACCGCTTCCGCACCCCTGCCCAGGTGGCCGGTGAGCTGCGGGGCGACGAGTTCGCCCTCTACGAGCTGATCTGGAAGCGCACGGTCGCCTCCCAGATGGCCGACGCCCGCGGGTCGACCGCCACCGTCAAGCTCGGCACGACCCTCGACGACGGTCGCGCGGTCGAGTTCTCCGCCAGCGGCACCGTCATCACCTTCCGGGGCTTCCTCGCGGCCTACGAGGAGGGCCGTGACGACGACGGCGGCCGCGGCGGACAGGCGGCCGACGAGGAGCGCCGCCTGCCCAAGCTCAGCGAGGGTGTCGCGATCACGGTGGTCCGCGCCGAGGCCGACGGCCACGAGACCAGCCCGCCCCCGCGCTACACCGAGGCAACCCTGGTGAAGGCCATGGAGGAGAAGGGGATCGGTCGCCCCTCGACCTATGCCTCGATCATGGGCACGATCCAGGACCGCGGCTACGTCAACACCCGCGGCTCGGCGCTGATCCCGACCTGGCTGGCGTTCGCGGTGATCCGCCTGCTCGAGGAGCACTTCAGCTCGCTGGTCGACTACGACTTCACCGCCTCCATGGAGGAGGACCTCGACCGCATCGCGGGCGGCGAGGAGGAACGCGCGCGCTGGCTGGCCCGCTTCTACTTCGGCGACGAGGGCCGGACCCAGGAGGGGCTGCGCCGTCTCGTCGAGGACCTCGGCGAGATCGACGCCCGCGAGATCTCCACCATCCCGATCGGCGACGGCATCGTGGTGCGGGTCGGCCGCTACGGGCCCTACGTCGAGGAGGTCTCGCCCGAGGGTGTCGACCTGACCACCGGCGAGGTGGCCGAGGGGGCGACCGGCCAGCCCCGCCGGGCCACCATCACCGACGACGTCGCGCCCGACGAGATGACGCCCGAGAAGGCACGAGAGCTGCTCGAGCAGTCGTCCGAGGACGGCCGGGTGCTGGGACAGGACCCCGAGACCGGCCGCGACATCGTCGCCAAGGCCGGCCGCTACGGGCCGTACGTCACCGAGGTCCTCGACGAGGAGACGGCGGCGCTGAAGGGCAAGGCCAAGGTCAAGCCGCGCACCGCGTCGCTCTTCAAGGACATGGACCTCGCGAGCCTCGACCTCGACACCGCGCTGAAGCTGCTGTCGCTGCCCCGCGTCGTCGGCACGACCACCGAGGACGACGGCACCGAGGTCGAGATCACCGCGCAGAACGGTCGCTACGGGCCCTACCTGAAGAAGGGCTCAGACTCGCGCTCGCTCGCCACCGAGCAACAGCTCTTCGACATCACGCTCGAGGAGGCGCTGGCCATCTACGCCCAGCCCAAGACGCGGGGGCGCGGCGCGAGCACCGCCCCGCTCAAGGAGCTCGGCAACGACCCGGTGTCCGGAAAGCCGATGGTGGTCAAGGACGGCCGCTTCGGCCCGTACGTCACCGACGGCGAGACCAACGCGACGCTGCGCAAGGGCGACGAGCCCGAGTCGATCACCCCGGAGCGCGGCGCGGAGCTGCTCGCCGAGAAGCGCGCCAAGGGCCCGACCACCCGCAAGCGGGCCACCAAGAAGGCAGCCACGAAGAAGACCGCGGCGAAGAAGTCCACCGCCAAGAAGGCCACGGCCAAGCGAGCCGCGAAGAAGGCGTAACCGTGGCCGGGACCGTCTGAATGGGCATCGACGCGAGCAGTGCCCAGGCGCTGTCGCACCGGCTCGCGGTGGAGCAGGCCGAGCAGCGGCTGCCCTCGGTGGCCGCCGGCCTCGTCCGTTGCGGCCAGTTCGTGTGGGCGGGCGCGGTCGGCACCGTCGACGGGCGTGCCGATGGCACCCCACAACCCCGCTGAAGTAGTACCGGATCGGCTCGATCACCAAGACCTTCGTGGCCGTGGAGGTGCGCCGCCTGCGCGACGAGTGGCGGCTCGAGCTGAACGATCCGATCGCGGCTCGCCTTGCCCACACCCCGCACGGCGAGGTCACCGTGGCCCAGTTGCTCTCGCACACCTCCGGGCTCCGGGCCGGCAGGGCGGGTCGCGGTTCCGGCCGGTCGAGGCCGCTGGGTCGGCCTCGACGGCTACTTCCAGGGCGAGCTGCTCACCGTCGTGCGCGACGGGACAGGCTGCGTCAGCCACCTCGACCTCGGTCCTTCCGTTTCACCCGCACGCCCTTCCGACCCGGTCGCCGACGTCCCGGGCGACGTGCACCCCTCGCGCTGGCACTGACGCCGCGGGCAGCTCAGGACTTTGCCTGTACGGCCCCAGGGAGCGGTCGCGGCCCCTATGCTCGCCACAGTAATCGCACGTTTTGGGGGAATTGTCACCGTGTACACGCGTCCGGCGCGCCGTCGCCTGCTTCCGTTCTCTGTTGTGACGGCCCTGTTCGCAGCGCTGTTCGTGGGGCTCGCTACACCTGCCACGGCAGCGACGTATGCCGTGCTGAAGGCATTCTCGGTGAGCCCGGCATCGGCATCGGCGCCTGGCACCGTCAGCGTCTCCTACTCCGCGGAGAGTGCCGACGGCCTCGGCTATGTCATGTTCCACTTCCGCGACAGCGACGGCCGTGGCTACGCCGCACAGGCCCACAACCCACCGCTGGACGGCACGGTGGTCCTTAACCTCCCCGACGGTGTGCGCAACGGCAGCTGGACCCTTTACCGAGTCCTCCTCAGGACTCCGAACGGCTACGACACCCTCTACAACAGAGACGGGACCATCGAGTCGGGTGGAACGCACACCTACGACCTGAGCAACGGCGACATCACGGTGTCCGGGTCGACGGAAGACACCGCCGCGCCCGTGGTACGCACGGTGTCGGTCCACCCGAGCGCGGTGAAGCCTCTCGACAAGGTGACCAACGCGTGGACCCAGGACGAGGTCCACACCACCAAGCAGGTGACCGCCGTCTTCATCAACCCGACCTTCCACCATGAGATCTCGTTCTACAAGACCACCACCAGCCACCCGTACGACCCGCTCGTGGGGACGTCTTTCATAGCGGGTGTGCCCACCACCGCCTACAACGGTGAGTACGTGCTCGACCGGCTGTACGTCACCGACACTTTCCAGAACACCGCGACCTACCGCACGGATGGCACGGTCGTGAGCAACTTCAACGGCACGGCTCCAGCGACCCACGCGATGGACTTCTCGAAGGTGACCTTCACGGTCGCGGGGTCACTGCGTGACACCGAGCCTCCGACGCTGAAGGACTTCTCGGTGGTCGACTCCACGCTGACGGCCGGCGACACCGTGTCGGTCGACTACGTGGCAACCGAGGACCAGCCGCCGCTGGACGGTGTCGAGTTCCAGTTCAGGGCCAGTGACGGCCAGCTGGTGTGGCTGGGGGACACGGACTCCCCTGCGCTGACGGCCCGGCTGAGCGGCCGCGTCTTCTCCGTCGGGACACATGAACTGACCAAGGCCGTCCTGGCGGACCGCGTTGGGAACCGGGTGGAGTACCTGCGGGACGGGACGGTCGTCCAGGGAGCCAACCGGTCCACCCACTCCTTCGATTTCAAAGCGGCCGACCTCATCGTGAAGCCCAGTGCTCCCAGCATTCTGCTGGCCCGACCAAAGCCGCGAGCGGTCGAGCTGAGCTGGGAGCAGGACAGTGCCCAGCTGCCTGGGATCTCCTCGTACCGGGTCGAGGCCAACCCCGGTGGGCGGATCGTGACCCTCCCGGTGAACCGGTCCGGAGAGAGCCCGTTCCAGAAGTACACGGTGACCGGTCTGTCCTTTGGCGTCCAGTACACCTTCTCGATCACCGCACAGAGCGGGGTCGGGGCGGGGCCCACCGCGGTGACCCGAGCCATCCCTCGCATGTCGGACCGGATCTTCGGCGTGGGCGACGTGAGCTCCGACGGCCGTGCCGATGTCATCGCGTTCGGTCCGACGGTCGGCACGCTCGGCACCGTGTCCGCCTATTTGGGCAGCGGTCGCAGCGGTTTCTCGGGGAAGCGGACGACGATGGCGAGCGAACACGTGCAGCGGATGGCCCCCGGCGGCGACCTCTACCGCGACGGAGACGCCGACTACGCCTTCGTGAACGCCAACAATGACCTCGAGCTGCACGCCAGCAACGGTCGCGGTGCGGTGAGCTACCGCTTCCGCCTCGGCACGGGCTGGGGATCGATGAAGTTCGTCGACGGCGGCTACGACTTCAGCGGCGATGGGTGCAGCGACGTCCTGGGCGTCGCCAAGAACGGCGACCTCTACCTGTACAAGGGCAGTGGCACCGGCCGACTGACCCCGGGCACCCGGATCGGGACCGGCTGGGGCTCGATGCTGGCAGTCATGTCGACCGGTGACGTCGACGGTGACCGATTCAATGACGTTGTGGCGGTGGACTCCACGGGCACGATGAGGCTCTACAAGGGCAACGGCAAGGGTGGTTGGCGTGACACCAGCACGCGGATCGGCCCCGGCTGGAGTGGCTTCGGCGCCGTCTTCCCCATGCGGGACTTCTCGGGTGACGGGCGTGTCGACATCGGCGCGGTCACCATGACCGGCGACCTTTACCTCTACAAGGGCAACGGCAAGGGGGGCTTCTCAAGCAGGGCGAAGATCGGCCATGGCTGGCACACCTTCTTCTGAGCCGTTCTGGTGCCCGACCCACTCGGCCGCATCCTCCCGCCTGTGCGGCTTGCCGGTGTATGTGTTTTCTCCACATGTGCTCGCGTAGGTATGTGGACGAGTCGGACATGTCAGTGTGCCGCCGTCGGTCCTAGTGTTCAGCAGAACCTGAGCCGGCAGCCCCGCCGGCCCAGCCTGCACAAGGAGGTGCCGGTGCCCAGCGAGTCCCCCGCCGAAGCACTGCTCGAGACGCGCTCCCTGACCAAGGAGTTCCGCGGCTTCCGAGCGGTCTCCGAGGTGAGCCTGAGGGTGGCCGAGGGCACCGTGCACGCGCTGGTGGGCCCCAACGGCGCCGGCAAGACCACCTTGTTCAACCTCCTCACCGGGTTCCTGGCGCCCAGCTCCGGGCAGATCCTCGTCCGGGGTGCGGACATCACCGGCAGGCAGCCGGAGCAGATCGCCCACCTCGGCATCGCCCGCTCGTTCCAGATCACGAGCCTGTTCGACCAGATGAGCCTGGTCGACCACCTCGAGCTGGCGCTGGCCTCGCCGACGGGGCTGGGCTACCGGTTCTGGCGGTCCTCCTCGCAGATGCGCCGGTTCCGCGACCGCGCGATGGAGCTGCTCGACCAGGTCGGCCTGGAGGACCGCGCGGGGCAGGCTGCCGGGTCGCTGGCCTACGGGCAGAAGCGTGCGCTCGAGCTCGCCCTCGCCCTGGCCCTCGACCCCCAGCTCCTGCTGCTCGACGAGCCCACCGCCGGCATGGGGCTGGAGGACGTCGACCGCACCATCGCCCTGGTCAAGAAGGTCGCCGAGGGCCGCACGGTCGTCTTCGTCGACCACAACATGCACGTCGTCGGGTCGCTGGCCGACACCGTCACGGTGCTCCAGTCCGGGCAGATCCTCGCGGAGGGGACCTACGAGCAGGTGCGCACCGACGAACGGGTCATCACGGCATACCTCGGGCAGGCCGGTGACGCACATGTCTGACCACGCTGGAGGCACCATGCTCGACGTCGACGGGCTCTCGGCCTGGTACGGCGAGGCGCGGGTTCTCACCGACGTCTCGCTGACCGTCCGCCCCGGAGAGGTGGTCACCCTCGTCGGTCGCAATGGCGCCGGCAAGACCACCCTGCTGCGCTCCATCATGGGGCTGCACCGCCAGGTCGAGGGCACGGTCACGTTCGACGGCCGTGACCTCGGCAAGCGCTCCCCGGACTCGCGTGCCAAGGCGGGCATCGGCTGGGTCCCGGACGACCGCGGCATCTACGCCAGCCTCAGCGTCGCCGAGAACCTCACCCTGCCCCCGGTCGTCAACAAGGACGCCTGGTCCCTCGAGCAGGTCTACGAGCAGTTCCCGGTGCTGCACGAGCGCCGTGACTTCCCCGGCACCAAGCTCTCCGGCGGTGAGCAGCAGATGCTCGCGATCGCCCGGGTGCTGCGGATGGGCTCGCGCCTGCTGCTGCTCGACGAGCCGAGCGAGGGCCTCGCCCCGGTCATCGTGCAGCGCATCGGCGAGATCATCCGCGAGATCAAGGCCCAGGGCGTGGCCGTCCTCCTCGTGGAGCAGAACGTGAAGTTCGCGTCCACGGTCGCCGACCGCCACTACCTGCTCGCCCAGGGCAAGGTCGTCGAGTCCCTCGACAACGCGACCTTCCAGGGCCGCACCACCGAGCTCCTCGAGTACCTCGGCATCTGACCCACCACCACGTTCGTCCAGCAGTTCGTCTCAACCAGCCCGCACCACCACACCCCAGGAGGGGACATGCGCACGAAGTCCATCACGGTGGCCGCCACCGCCATCACCGGCAGCCTCGTGCTCGCCGCCTGTGGCGGCGGCGGACCGGCCTCGGGCGGCGGGAAGATCAGTGACGACAAGGTCGTCCTCGGTCTGCTCAACGACCAGTCCGGTGTCTACAAGGACCTCTCCGGCCCCAACAGCAAGGTGGCCATCGAGATGGCCATCGCCGACTACAAGGCCAAGTACGGCGACAAGGCGGTGGCCAAGACGATCGAGGTCGTACAGGCCGATCACCAGAACAAGCCCGACATCGCCAACACCAAGGCGCAGGAGATGTACGACCGCCAGAAGGCCGACATCATCCTCGACGTGCCGACCTCCTCGGCGGCACTGGCCGTGGCGACGCAGGCCAAGCAGAAGAAGAAGCTGCACATCAACATCAGCGCCGGCACCACCGCCCTGACCGGCAAGTCGTGCAACAAGTACACCTTCCACTGGGCCTACGACACCTTCATGCTCGCCCAGGGCACCGGTGGCACGACCGTGGAGAACGGCGGCAAGAACTGGTCGATCGTCTACCCCGACTACGCGTTCGGGCAGGACATGAACAAGTCGTTCACCAACGCCGTGACGAAGGCGGGCGGCACGGTGCAGCAGTCGATCCCGACGCCGTTCCCCAACGACAACTTCGCCACCTTCATCACCAAGGCGGCGTCGTCCAACCCCGACGTCGTCGGGACCATGGCCGCCGGTGGCGACCTCATCAACTTCGTCAAGCAGTACAACCAGGCCGGCATGAAGGACAAGGCCAGCCTCGCGGTCGGACTCATGTTCATCACCGACATCCACAGCCTGGGCGTCGAGCAGTTCGAGGGCACGACCTTCACCGATGCCTGGTACTGGAACTTCGATGAGAAGAACAAGGCCTGGGCCGACAAGTTCAAGGAGAAGACCCAGACCCGTCCCTCCTTCGCCCACGCCGCCAACTACTCGGCCGCGATGAACTACCTCGAGGCCGTCCAGGAGGCCGGCACCGACGCCTCAGACGACGTCGTCGCCAAGCTCGAGGGCAAGAAGATCGACGACGTCTTCCTGCGCAACGGCGAGGTCCGCACGGAGGACCACCGCGTCCTGCACGACGCCTACCTCGTGAAGGTCAAGTCCAAGGACAAGGTCGCCGAGGAGTGGGACTACGAGGAGATCGTGAGCACCATCCCGGCCCAGGAGGCCTTCGGACCGGTCTCGCCCGACTGCAAGATGTGACCTGACCCCAGTGAGGACGGCCGGTATGCCGCGCGGCCAGCCCCGCGGCATACCGGCCCCCACCGGGCCACGTCCTGACCAGGAGCACCATGAGCGCGTTCATCCAGTACACGCTGCAGGGCCTCGCGAACGGCGGGTTCTACGCCCTGTCGGCCCTCGGCCTCGCCGTGATCTTCGGCGTCCTCGGCGTCGTCAACTTCTCCCACGGCGCCTGCTACATGCTCGGCGCCGTGCTCTCCGCGGTCCTGCTCGACACCCTCGGCCTCGGCTTCTGGGTGGCGCTGCCGCTCGTGCCGGTGCTGATGTTCGGTTTCGGCGTGCTCATGGAGCGGCTGCTGGTCCGCTGGCTGCTGGCGCTCGACCCGCTCTACAACTTCCTGCTGACCTTCGGCGTCACGCTGTTCCTCGTCGACTTCGTCAAGCGCCGCTACGGCGTGTCGAGCCTGCCGTACCAGATCCCTGCGGGCCTCGACGGTCGCATCGAGATCGCGGGCATCGGGTTGTCGAAGTACCTCATCTTCGCCGCGCTCTTCTCGGTGCTGGTCTGCGTGGCCGTGTGGATGCTGTTGACCAAGACCAGGATCGGCATGATCGTGCGCGCCTCCACCGAGAACGCCGAACGCTCCCGCGCCCTGGGCATCAACGTCGGGCGCTGGGTCACCCCGGTCTTCGGCTTCGGCATCGCGCTGGCCGGCCTGGCGGGCGTGCTCGCGGCGCCGTTCCGCGCCATCAACGCCGACATGGGCAGCAGCTTCATCATCATCCTGTTCGCCGTCGTGGTGATCGGCGGCCTGGGGTCCATCCTCGGCGCCGTCGTGGCCGGGTTCCTCGTGGGCCTGGTCGAGGCCTACGGCCAGGGCTACGCCGGCCAGTTCTCGCAGGTGCTGATCTTCGTCCTCATGGCCGCGGTGATCCTCGTGCGACCCGCAGGCCTGTTCGGAAGGGAGGAGGCGGCATGAGCCAGCAGCTGACGCAGAAGGTGCAGGTCGACCTGCCAGCAGAGTCCATGATGCCCAAGGCCCGTCCGGGGCTGCGGTGGCTGATGGTCGCGGTGGGGCTCGTCGTGGTGCTCGCCCTGCCCTGGTTCGTCTACCCGCCGGTGGCCATGGACATCGCAGCCTGGGCGCTGTTCGCCATCTCGGTCGACCTGCTGCTCGGCTACACCGGCCTGCTGTCGTTCGGCCACGCGGCCTTCTGGGGTGCCTCGGCCTACGCCACCGGCCTCATCGCCATCGAGCTCGGCGTGCCGTTCCCGCTGGCGGTCATCGGCGGGGCGGTCGTCGCCATGGTCATCGCGGTCCCCACCGGCTACCTCGCCGTGCGCCGCACCGGCATCTACTTCGCGATGGTGACGCTCGCCTTCGCGCAGATGCTCTACTTCATCGCCAACCAGTGGCGCGACGTCACGGGCGGCGAGAACGGCCTGCAGGGCATCCCCAAGTCCTTCTTCGGGGTCGAGCTCGTGGAGACCGAGCCGTTCTACTTCTACTACGCGGCCATCCCGATCATCCTGCTCGGCGTACTCATCGCCTGGCGCACCGTGAACAGCCCGTTCGGGCGGGTGCTCGTGGCGATCCGTGACAACCCGGCTCGCGCCCGGGCCCTCGGGTACGACGTCGAGCGCTACAAGATCATGGTGTTCGTGCTCTCGGCGGGGCTCGCCGGCCTCGCGGGCGGGGTGTTCTCGATCAGCCACGGTTTTGCCTCGCTCCAGGAGCTCGTGTGGACCACGTCCGGCAAGGTCGTGCTCATCACGGTGCTCGGTGGCATCGGCACCCTGTGGGGCGGCCCGATCGGCGCGGCCGTCGTGGTGCTTCTCGAGGACCAGCTGGCCTCCTCGGGCTTCAACGGCATCGGCATCATCACCGGAACGATCTTCGTGGTCATCGTGCTCGCCTTCCGTCACGGCATCTGGGGCACCGCCCGCAACGGCCTCAGCGCCTGGCTGCAGCGGCGTCGCGTGAAGTCCGGGCAGCGCCTCTAGTCCCTGGGGCCAGGGCCGCTGGCTTGACCCTGACGCGGCGTGAGGCGCGACAGTGGTGCCCATGACCGCACCGAGGGCACAGTCGCAGGTGACCCGGACCGTCGGCCAGGTGGCCGAGCTGTTCGACATCACCGTGCGCACGCTGCACCACTACGACGAGATCGGCCTGCTCAGCCCGAGCGACCGCTCACCCGCGGGGTACCGCCTCTACACCGGGGCCGACCTGGCCCGGCTTCAGCACGTGGTGGTCTACCGCCGGCTGGGCTTCGCCCTCGAGGAGGTCGCGCTGCTGCTCGACCACCCCGAGTCGGTGGAGCAGCACCTGCGCCGCCAGCGGGCCGCGGTCCTCACCCGCCTCGACGAGATGCGCGACCTCGTCGAGGCCATCGACCGAGCACTGGAGAGAGAGATGGGCAACCAGCCAGCCACCCCCGAGGACATGAGGGAGCTCTTCGGCGAGGGCTTCCACGACGCCCAGGCCGAGGCCGAGGAACGCTGGGGCGACAGCGACGCCTGGCGGCAGTCGCAGGAGCGGACCAAGGGCTACACGAAGGCCGACTGGGAGCAGGTCAAGGCGGAGTCCGACCGCACCCACCAGGCCTTCACCGACGCCATGGACGCCGGGGAGCCGCCGACCAGCAAGGCGGCCATGGACGCCGCCGAGCTGCACCGCGCCTCGATGCAGCGGTTCTACGACTGCGGCTACGAGATGCACCGGAACCTCGCCGACCTGTACGTGAGCGACCCGCGGTTCACCGCCACCTACGACGAGATCCGGCCGGGCATGGCGCACTACGTGCGCGACGCCATCCACGCCAACGCCGACCGGCACGAGTCCTGACCACCGCAGAGGTGTGCCGCGGGCGCGCCGTGCGCACGCGGCATACCGGCGTGGTGGGTGAGCTCGGGCGGGTGAGGCTCAGGCGGGCGCGACGTCCGCGCCGTGCTCGGCGAGGAGCTCGCGCAGCACCGAGCGGTGGCAACGGGTTTCGTCCTCGCAGTAGCAGCCGACCGCGACGTCGGTGCGGCGCGAGAGCGCAGCGAGGAGCTCGAGCAGGTGCCGCGCGGCCGGGGTCGCCATCTCCTTGCGGTAGGCGCGGGTGAAGGCCTGCCACTCCCGATCGGTCACGGCGGCCATCGCCTGCGCCACCAGCTCCTGGCTGGGCGCGAGCTCGGGCAGCCAGGTGTCGTAGAAGTCGCGGGCGGCGAACTCCTCCTTGGGCACCCCGCGTGGAGGGCGCCGGACCGTGCCGATCCGCAGGCCCTCGCCCTCCGCACGTGGTTCGCCGAGCCTCACGATCCGCACTGCCATGGCGGCATCATGGCAGCCGGCGGGTGGATCCGGTCAGCAGACGGAGTCGGTCGGCTTGGGGTTGCCCAGCCCGAAGAGCGGCCGGGCCCTGAGCCCCACCACCGTGCCGAGGATGGCCACCGCACCCCACACCCAGCCGTGCAGGCTGAACGAGGCGATGCCGCCGAAGTAGGCACCGATGTTGCAGCCGTAGGCCAGGCGCGCGCCGTAGCCCATGAGGATGCCGCCGATGACGGCTCCGGCGGCCAGCTTGCCCGGGATCCGGCGGTGCAGGGTGAACGCGCCGGCCGCGGCGGAGGCGATGAGCGCGCCGACCATGATGCCGACGTTCATCACCGAGGTCCTGTCGGCGAGCACGGGGCCTGCGAGCTTCTCGGCGTTGCCGGGATTCTGCCAGTAGCCCCAGGAGGCCACGTCCACTCCGACCGCGTCGAGCGCCTTGGAGCCCCAGAGGGCGAAGGCCGAGGTGACGCCCCAGGCGCCCCCGGAGAGCCACAGGGTGAGGGCGTTGAGGCCGGCGAGCACCAGGGCGCCGACCCAGATGGGCCACGAGCCGCGGATGACGCGGGCCACCCCGCGGGCCACCGGTGGGCGGTCGAGGGCAGGGGGCTGGCGCCGGCGGCCGATGACGACGGTCGCGCCCACGACCAGGGCCATCAGGGTCAGCGAGATGAGGACGGCGCCGGGGTAGCCGAGCGGGGTGTCGGCGAAGGACACCTCCGGTCCGGTGGGCATCTGGGTCGTCCAGAAGGGCAGGTGCCAGGCGCCGAGCACCGAGCCGGCGATGAACCCGGCCAGGGTCAGGACGATCGCGGTCTGTCCGCTGCCGATGGCGAAGAGGGTGCCGGAGGCGCAGGAGCCGCCGATCTGCATGCCGATGCCGAAGAGGAAGGCACCCACGAGCAGGCTGGTCCCGACAGGGGAGACCGAGCCCTCGATCTCGACGCCGCGGAAGCCGGTGCCCGCCGCCAGCAGCGGAGCGAACAGCAGGCAGGCGACCGCGAGCATCAGCATGTGCGCCTGCAGGGCCCGGCCCTGGCCGACCGCCACCAGCTGCCGCCAGGCGCTGGTGAAGCCGAACCGCGAGTTGAACAGCGCCACCCCGAGCGCCAGGCCCACCACGAACAGCAGGGTGAGCCGCAGCCCGGCGGTGGCCGCAACGGCGCCCGCGAGGGCGACGGCGAGGGTGAGGCCCGCGGCGAGCGGCACCCGCTTGGCCGGCGGTGCCGTCGGGGGCTCGGGCGCCGGGCGGCGCTCGGTGCTGAGGGCGTCGGCGACGCCGGTGAGCAGGGCCACGTCTTCTCCAGGGGTCTCGGGGTCTGGGCTGGCAGGTCTCCCAGAGAGATAACCAAAGGTTTTAATCGGACAAACAGGACGTTTGGATGCTGAGACGTGGACGACCGCTTCTCGTGAATCCTCGAAGCGGGGGGGGGAGGTGCGCGGGAGGAAAAAAGTTCCGCTGAGGCCTTCTCTGTCGTTTGTATACAGGATACGGTCGCAGGAATCGGCCCCTTTCGGGCGAAATCCCTCCAATCCCCTTGCAGCGGAGCGCCTCATGACCACGCATCTCTTCCTTCCCTCGTCCGGGCACGGACGACGCCTGGTGGCACTGGCGGTCGCCGCAGCCTCGCTCACGGCTGCCGGGTGCAGCGCCGTCGGACCGGCCGAGGGCCAGGGCGGGGGCACCGCCAGCGGTGGGGCGGCGGCGGGTGCCGCCGGCTCGGACGCCTACGGTGAGCCCGCCTCCGCCGGCGAGGTGGCCAAGGGTGGCGCGCTGGTGATGGCGCTCTCCGCAGAGCCCGACCAGCTCGACCCGACCTTGTCGGGCAGCCTCTACTCGAGGTACGTCTTCCACGCGATGTGCCAGAAGCTCTACGACGTCGACCAGGACGCCAAGGTCGTGCCGCAGCTGGCCACCGCGCTTCCCACCGTCAGCGGCGACGGCAGGACCGTCACCATCCCCGTGCGCGACGGCGTGACCTTCGCCGACGGCACGCCGTTCAACGCCGAGGCGGTCAAGTCGACCCTCGAGCGCAACCTGACCCTCGAGGGGTCGGGCCGCAAGAGCGAGCTCGGGCCGGTCACCAAGGTCGAGGCCAAGGACGCCAAGACCGTGGTGATCACGCTCTCGAAGCCCTTCGCTCCGCTGACGGCCGCGCTGACCGACCGCGCCGGCAGGATCCTCAGCCCGAAGGCGACCAAGGCGCTGGGCTCGAAGTTCGCCACCGCGCCCGTGTGCGTCGGCCCGTTCAAGTTCTCCAAGCGCGTGCCGCAGAACTCCATCGAGCTCGTGAAGGACCCGAACTTCTACGACGCCGACAAGGTCAACTTCGACAAGATCACCTACCGGATCATCACCGATGCCAGCATCCGCGCCGCGAACCTCCGGTCCGGTGACGTCATGGTGGCCGACTCGCTCTCCGCGCAGGACGTCCCCGCCCTCCAGAAGGAGAAGAGCCTGCAGATCCTGCAGTCGCAGTCGCTGGGCTACCAGGGCGTCACCTTCAACGTGGGCAACGTCGACGGCGTCGGCACCCCGGCGAAGGCGATCGACCGGCCCGAGGCCAAAGACCCCCGCATCCGCCAGGCGTTCGAGTACGCCATCGACCGGGCCGGGCTGGTGAAGGTCGTCTTCAACGACTACAACACCGTGGCCTGCTCGCCCATCTCGCCCAAGAGCGAGTTCTCCACGGAGGCCGTGCAGAAGTGCACGCCTCACGACCCGGCCAAGGCCAAGGCGCTGCTGAAGGAAGCCGGCGTCACGACGCCGTTCCCGATCCAGATGATCACCTCCAACAACCCGGACAGCCTTCGACTCGCCCAGGCACTCCAGTCCATGGTCAAGGAGGGCGGGTTCGACCTGAAGATCCAGCCCGTCGAGTACGCCTCGCTGCTCGACCAGCAGGACCGCGGTGACTTCTCCCTGCTGCAGCTCGGCTGGTCCGGCCGCATCGACCCCGACGCCAACATCACCAACTTCGTCGGCACCGGCGGCAGCCAGAACGTCGCGGGCTACAACAACGCCGAGGTCGACAGCCTGCTCGAGAAGGCGCGCGAGTCCCAGGACCTTGCCGAGCGCCAGGGCCTGTATGCCCAGGTCGTCGACAAGCTGCACCAGGACAACCCGCTGATCTACCTCTACCGCCAACGGAACCTGACCGGGGTGTCGACCAAGGTCAAGGGTGTCCAGGTGTTCCCCGACGGTGTGGTCCGGCTCGGCTTCGCCGGGATGGCCAAGTAGGCGCCGTGCGGGGCTACCTTCTGCGCAGGGCCTGGCACTCCCTGCTGACCCTGGTGCTGGCCACCGTCGTGGTGTTCCTCGGCGTCCGTGCGCTCCCCGGTGACCCTGCCCTCGCCCTCGCGGGCGAGGACCGGACTCCGGAGGCGCTGGCGGCCATCCGGAGCGAGTACGGCCTCGACCAGTCGCTGCCGGTGCAGTTCTGGGCCTTCCTGACCAACGCGCTCCAGGGAGATCTCGGCACCTCGATCCGCACCGGTCAGCCCGTGAGCGACATGCTCCGCACGGCGCTGCCCGTCACGCTCGAGCTGTCGCTCCTGGCCATCGCGATCGCCGTGGTCCTCGGCGTCGGCGCCGGCGTCGTGGCCGCCGTCCGCCGGGGACGTCCCGCCGAGTGGGTGGCCAACGCCCTCGCCCTTCTCGGGCTGTCCGTGCCGCACTTCTGGCTCGGCCTGGTCGCGATCCTGTAGCTCTCGGTCGCAACGGGCCTGTTCCCCGCCTCGGGCTTCGTGCCGGTGTCGGAGGGCCTGGCCCAGAACCTGCACCACCTGGCCCTGCCCGCGGTCATCCTCGGCACCGGACTGTCGGCCGTGATCATGCGACAGACGCGTTCGTCGATGCTCGACGCCCTGTCCACCGACTTCGTCCGCACCGCCGAGGCCAAGGGGCTGAGGCCGCGCGCAGTCATCGGCCGGCACGCCCTGCGCAACAGCCTCATCGTGGTCGTGACCATCGTGGGCCTGCAGCTCGGCGGACTCATCTCAGGCGCCGTGGTGACGGAGCAGATCTTCGGCCTGCCGGGCTTCGGCAAGCTCACGATCGACGCGGTCTTCCAGCGCGACTACCCCGTCATCCAGGCCGTCGTCCTCGTCACCGCGACCGCCTACATCGTGATCAACTTCGCCGTCGACCTGCTCTACTCGATCATCGACCCCCGGGTCCGCGTCACCGGAGATGCCTCATGAGTGTCGACACCGCCCTCACCCAGGCGCCCGCATCGGCTCCGGCCGAGGCGTCCCAGGGGTCCCGGGTCATCCGGCGGCTGCGCCGGAACCCGTTGGCCGTCATCAGCTCCGTCGTGCTCGCAGTGGCGGTCGTCGTGGCCATGTTCGCGCCGCTGTTGGCGCCGTACGCCCCCGAGCAGACCGACTTCGCCAACACCCTGGCGCCGCCGGGCACCCCGGGGCACCTGCTGGGCACCGACGACCTCGGGCGCGACGTGCTGTCGCGCATCATCCTGGGCAGCAGGGCGTCGCTGCAGGTCGCGGCGCTGGCGGTCTTCACCGCCCTGGTCATCGGCGTGCCCCTCGGTCTGGTCGCCGGCTACTTCCGTGCGGCCGACTCGGTGATCTCGCGTCTGACCGACCTGTTGCTCGCCTTCCCGTTCCTCATCCTCGCCGTCGGCTTCGCGGCGATCCGCGGTGCCAGCCTGGGCAACGCCGCCGTGGCCATCGGCATCGCCCAGATACCGGGCGTCATCCGCGTGGTCCGTTCCGACGCGCTTCGCCTGAAGTCGCTCGACTTCGTGGCCGCGGCAGTGGTGGACGGCGCCAGCGACCTGTGGGTGCTGCGCAGGCACATCCTGCCCAACGCGACCTCGGTCGTGCTGGTGCAGGCCACGGTCGCCATCCCGGCCGCCATCCTCGGCGAGGCCGTCCTGTCCTTCCTCGGGCTGGGCATCCAGCCACCCTCCCCGAGCCTCGGCACCATGCTGGCGAACGCACAGCAGTTCGCGGCGCGGGCCCCGTGGGCGGCGGTCCTGCCAGGCCTGGCCATCATGACCCTTGCCCTGGCGTTCAACGTGTTCGGTGACAGCCTGCGCGACGCCCTCGACCCGAAGGCGAACCGCCGATGAACGCTGTTGCCTCCCCTGAGCACCTCGCCGACGCGCCACCGGTCCTCGAGGTGCGCGACCTGAGCGTCACCTTCCGCACGGAGACCGGGTCGGTCTCGGCCGTCGACGGCGTCGACCTGCGTCTGGCTCCCGGTGAGATCGTCGGGATCGTGGGCGAGTCCGGCTGCGGCAAGAGCGTCACGGCCATGAGCCTCGCCGGCCTCCTTCCCCGCAGCGCACGCGTCGAGGGCTCGGTACGTCTCCAGGGCGAGGAGCTGGTGGGAGCCCGTCCCGGCACGCTGCGCGCCGCCCGGGGGCGCGACATCGCCTACATCTTCCAGGAGCCCATGAGCTCGCTGAACCCGGTGCTCACCGTGGGTCGGCAGATCGCCGAGGTCCTCCAGGTCCACGAGCGCCTCTCGCGGCGGCAGGCGCTGGAGCGCGCGGTGGAGCTGCTGGCCCTGGTGGGCATCCCGTCGCCCCGGGAGCGGGTGAAGCACTACCCGCACCAGCTGTCGGGCGGCATGCGCCAGCGGGTGATGATCGCCATGGCGGTGGCGTGCAGCCCGAAGGTGCTCGTGGCGGACGAGCCCACGACCGCCCTCGACGTCACGGTGCAGGCGGGCATCCTCGACGTGCTCCGCGACCTGCGGGACAGGTTCGGCACCAGCATCCTCGTGATCACCCACGACCTCGGCGTGATCGCGGACATCGCCGACCGGGTGGTGGTGATGTATGCCGGCCGCGTCGTCGAGAGGGCCGGCGCCCAGCGGATGTTCGACCGTCCGCAGCACCACTACGCCGCCGGCCTGCTCTGCGCCTCGCCGACCCCCGGGCGTCACGCGGGGACACACCGGCTGCAGGAGATCCCGGGACTCGTGCCGGTGCTCGAGTCCCAGCCCGACGCGTGCACCTTCGCGGACCGGTGCCCAGCCGCCACGCAACGGTGCTCCTCGTCGGCGCCGCCGCTGGAACCGGCGCCGCTGGCAGCCCAGGCCGGTGGCCACCCCCACGAGGTGGCGTGCTGGCATCCCCGCGGGGACCGACCCCGCCCGACCGTGGAGGAGCGCTCGTGAGCAAGGCCCGCGACAACCAGGCCGCCGCAGGCGACCCCGAGGTGGTGCTCGAGCTCGACGACCTCGCCATGCACTTCGGGCCCGTGCGCGCGGTGGACGGCGTCTCGCTGCGCATCCGCCGCGGACAGGTCACGGCGCTGGTGGGGGAGAGCGGCTCGGGGAAGTCGACGGTGGGCCGGTGCATCGTGCGGCTCGTCGAACCCACCGGTGGCACGGTCCGGCTGGCCGGCACCGACATCACGCACCTGTCCCGGTCGCAGATGCGCAGCCACCGGCGCGACGTGTCCATCGTCTTCCAGGACCCAGCCGGGTCGCTCGACCCGCGCATGCTCGTCGGTGACATCGTCGCCGAGCCGCTCCAGCTCCAGGGAGTCCGGCTCTCGCGCAAGGAGCGCGCCGAACGTGTCTCCCACGGGCTGCGGCGCGTGGGCCTGCGGTCCGAGGTCGCCAGGCGCTACCCCCACGAGCTCTCCGGGGGGCAGCGCCAGCGGGTCAGCATCGCCCGGGCCCTGATGTCGGAGCCGACGCTGCTCGTCGCCGACGAGCCCACCAGCGCCCTCGACGTCTCGGTGCAGGCGGCGGTGCTCAACCTCTTGGCCGACCTCCAGCGCGACATCGGGTTCGCCTGCCTGTTCATCACCCACGACCTCTCGGCCGTGGAGTACCTCGCCGACGACATCGCCGTGATGTACCTCGGGCAGCTCGTCGAGCAGGGCTCTCGCGAGGAGATCTTCGCTCGCCCCCGCCACCCGTACACGCAGGCGCTGCTGGCGGCTGCGCCCGTGGCGGACCCGGGGCGCCAGAGGTCGCGCACGCGGGTGCTGCTGGGGGACGACCTGCCCTCGGCGATGGACCCGCCGTCCGGCTGCCGGTTCCACACCCGCTGCCCGGTCGCCGTCGCCCGGTGCGCGGAGGAGGTGCCCGCACTGCGCAGGTCGGGGGGCGCGTCGGTGGCGTGCCACTTCGTGCACGAGGACGGGAGCGCCCCGGACATTCGTCAGGACCAGCCCGTCACCACGACAGGGAGCCCCGCATGACCTTCACGACCCGGCCGACGCTCGAGGGCACCTTCGGCATGGTGTCGTCGACGCACTGGGCGGCCTCCCAGTCGGCGATGCGCCTCCTCGAGCTCGGTGGCAACGCCTTCGACGCAGCGGTCGCCGCCGGCTTCGTGCTGCACATCGTGGAGCCACACCTCAACGGGCCGGGAGGTGAGGTGCCGGCGATCATCGCCACGGCCGAGGACCCCCGCCCCCGAGTGCTCGCCGGGCAGGGGCCCGCGCCGGCGGCCGCCACGATCGAGCACTACCGGGCAGAGGGCCTTGACCTCATCCCCGGTTCCGGCCCCTTGGCGGCAGCCGTGCCCGGAGCGGTGGACGCGTGGCTGTTGCTGTTGCGTGACAGCGGGACGCGCAGCCTCCTCGAGGTGCTTGAGCCGGCCATCGGCTATGCCCGCTCCGGCCACCCGCTCATCGGACGCGTCAGCGCCACGATCGAGACGGTGCGTGAGCTGTTCGAGAACGACTGGCCCACCTCGGCCGACCTCTGGCTCAGCCGGGGCCGTGCGCCGCAGCCGGGGTCCCTGTTCGCCAACCCGACCTACGCCGACACGTTGGAGCGGCTCGTGCGGGAGGGGCAGGCGGCGGGGGGAAGCCGCGAGGCCCAGATCGACGCAGCCCGCCGGGCGTGGAGCCAGGGCTTCGTCGCCGAGGCCGTCGATGCATTCTCGCGCAAGGCGTTTCGTGACTCCAGCGGTGAGGCGCACTCCGGTCTCGTGACCGGCGCCGACATGGCTGCCTACGCGGCGTCGTGGGAGGACCCGGCCACCATCGAGTGGCAGGGGCACACCGTGGCCAAGACCGGCCCGTGGGGCCAGGGGCCGGCCCTGCTCCAGACCTTGCGCCTGCTCGATGCGGTGGCTGACCCGGCCGCGCTGGACCCGGGCACCCCCGACGGCATCCACGTGGTCGCCGAGTCCCTCAAGCTCGCCTTCGCCGACCGCGAGGCCTGGTACGGCGACGGGGAGGTCCCCCTCGAGGCCCTGCTCTCCACCGCCTACGCGGCCGAGCGCGCCTCGCTCATCGGCGAGCGTGCCTCGGAGGACCTGCGACCCGGCAGCCCGGACGGACGCGAACCGGCTGTCGCGGCATACGTGCAGGGCGGAGCCGAGCGCGCGACCGGTACCGGTGACGCGACCACCGGGGAACCCACGGTGTCGCGGTCGGGCGTCACGCGTGGGGACACCTGCCACGTGGACGTCGTGGACCGCTGGGGGAACATGGTCTCGGCGACGCCGAGCGGTGGCTGGCTGCAGAGCTCGCCCACCATCCCCGAGCTCGGCTTCTGTCTGGGCAGCCGGATGCAGATGTTCTGGCTCGAGGAGGGGCTCGCCTCCTCGCTCGCACCCGGCAAGCGCCCGCGCACCACGCTCACCCCCACCCTGGTGCTGCGTGACGGACAGCCCTACCTGGCCTGCGGTTCGCCCGGGGGCGACCAGCAGGACCAGTGGCAGCTGCTCTTCCTGCTGCGCCACCTCGTTCAGGGCCAGGGGCTCCAGGAGGCCATCGACGCCCCGGCGTGGCACACCACCAGCTTCCCCGGTTCGTTCTACCCGCGGGAGACCGAGCCCGGCGTCATCGTCGCCGAGGACCGGCTCGGCGACGACACCTTTGCCGACCTCGAGCGCCGCGGCCACACGGTGCGCGTCTCGGACCCCTGGAGCCTCGGCCGGCTCTGCGCCGTCACGCGCGACCCGGGTTCGGGGGTGCTGCGCGCCGGCGCCAACCCGCGGGGGATGCAGGGCTATGCCGTGGGTCGCTGAGCAGGGCGCGGCTCAGCGGGTCTGCTCGGCAGGGTCGTCACCCGCGTGCTCCAGCGCCGCGTGCGCAGCAGCGTCGGTGTGGGCGCGCGCGGCCGCCTCGGCCCCCTCGGCGTCGCCTGCCTCGATCGCGTCGACGAGGCGAATGTGCTCCTGCCACGAGTGCGGGGCCCGGTGGGCGGCTCCGATGCGGAACACCCACTGCACGTGCAGGTACAGCGCGCTCGCGATCGAGGAGAGCCAGCGGTTGCCGCTGATCTCGATCACGCGCCGGTGCAGCTCGGTGTTCAGCTCGGCCACGCGCGAGAGGTCGTCGCGGTCCGTCGCCTCCCGTGCGGCGTCGAGGAGGGCTCGGAGGTCGGCCACGTCCTGTGGGGTGGCGCGCTGCGCGGCCAGCCGGGCGGCCACGGACTCCAAGGCGGTTCGCACGGCGAAGAGGTCCGCGATGGCTGACGCGTCCGGCGTGGCGACCACGGCTCCGCGCCGCGGCACCATCGTGACCAGGCCGTCGGCCTCGACGATCCGCAGGGCCTCGCGCACCGGGTTGCGGGAGACCCCGAAGTCGGCGGCGAGGCGGTCCTCCGTGAGCCGCTGCCCCGGCGGGTAGTCGCCGTCGACGATCCGCTGCCGCAGCTCCGCGAGCACCTGGTCGCGCAGGGCCTGGTGCCGGCCTCCGATCGTGCGGTCCCCGTCGGTGAGCGCCATTGCCCCTTCTTCCTCGTCCGTCCTCGAGCGGTCTCCGCCCGTTCCGCCACTCCCGGCAGTTCGTATACGAAAGACAATCTATGCCAATCCCGTCCCTGAACCTCGGACACCCGGCCCAGGCGGCGCTGACCGCAGTGCCGCCGACGACCTGGTTGCTGGCGGTGAGCCCGGTGGTGCTGCTGCTCGCGCTGGTGCTGTGGGGCCGCTTCTCCACCATCGTCAACGCGGGCACCACGGTCGCCTACAGCGTGGCGGTGGCGGTCGCGGCCTTCGGTGCCGGGCCGCTCACGGTGGGCGTGGGCCTCGGCAAGGGGGCGTGGGTGGGCCTGTGGATCCTGTACGTCATCTGGCCCGCGCTGCTGATGCACCACCTCGCCTCCCACGTCGGGATGGCCGCGCTCGGGCGGGCCCTGTCCACGCTGCTGCCGCGCCGCACCGAGAACGTGCTGCTCCTCGCCTGGGTGCTGCCGTCGTTCATCCAGGGCGTGTCGGGCTTCGGCACCCCGATCGCGGTGGCTGCCCCGCTGCTCGTGGCCCTGGGCGTCGGCACCACCCGTGCGGTGGCGCTGCCGCTCATCGGCTACCACTGGGCGGTGGGCTTCGGCTCCATGGGCTCGTCCTTCTACATGGGCGCCCTCACGGCCCACCTCGACACCGCGGAGCAGGCCGGGTATGCCGCCGCGGCGGCTGTCGTCCTCGGCGTCAACTGCGTGCTCGCGGGCGTGCTCGTGGCCGTCATGGACGGTGGGTGGGGCGGTCTGCGCCAGGGGTGGCGGATGCTGCTGACCGTCGGTCCCGTCATGGCGCTGGTGCAGGCGGGCGCGGCACGGCTCGAGCCCGGCATCGGCGCGCTCTGTGCCGGGGCCTCCGGTATCGCCGTCGTGCTCGTGCTCCGGGCGCTGACGCGCCGCGGGGAGGGCTCTTCCGAGGAGGGGGCCGCGGCGACGGTGGGCGTGGCGGCTGGCCACGCCACGGCATATGCGGACCGCACGGGGGCCGACGCCCCGCCTGCGCAGGTTTCCGCACCGGGCGGTTCGGGAACCGGACCGGACGACGGCGAGCCGGTCGAACGCACCCGTGAGAGGGCCCGGGCGGCGGCAGTGCCCTATGTGCTCCTCGGCGTGGTCGCCCTCGCCATCTTCCTGCCGCCGGCCCTGCGCACCTGGGCGAAGGGCCACCTGCTGCTCGGGCCGTCCTTCCCCCCGACCACGACGTCGCGCGGCACGCTCAACGAGGCCGTCGACCTCTACAACCCCATCGCGCTGGTCGGTCACCCCGGCACGTTCCTCCTCCTCGCCTGCCTCGGCAGCGTGCTCGTGTGGCGCCGGATGGGCGCGTGGGGCCGCGGCGCCTGGGCTGCGGTGTGGCGGGGAGCGCTCCGCCAGGCCTGGAAGTCCTCACCGTCCGTGGTGCTCCTCGCATCTGTGGCCGGCGTGCTCGTCGACAGCGGGATGGTGCGCACCGTCGCCCAGGGCGCCGCCGTGGCGACCGGGCAGGCCTACCCGGCCATCGCGCCGCTGGTGGGGGCCCTCGGGTCGTTCATCACCGGGTCGACCACCAGCTCCAACGCCCTCTTCTCCTCGCTGCAGGCGGACGTGGCCCACCTCGTCGGCGACCGGCCGGCCGACCTGCTCGCGGGGCAGCTGGCCGGGGGCAACATCGGCAACTCCCTGGCGCCGGTGGTGATCCTGCTGGGGCTGAGCGCCGTGGGTGCGGCCCGGCGCACGGGCGAGGTGCTCCGACTCACGCTGCTGCCGGCTGCCGTGCTGCTGCTGTCGGCCGTCACGGCGACCTGGGTGCTGGTGGCCCTGCACCGGTGAGGGCCGTCGGCGCGGTGGCCTAAGGTTCATCGCGTGACCAGCGGACTCTTCATCGTCTTCGAGGGAGGCGACGGCGCGGGCAAGTCCACCCAGGTGGCCCTGCTGCGCGAGGCCCTCGAGCGAGCCGGCCGCACGGTCACGGTCACGCGGCAGCCCGGGGGCACCCCGCTGGGCCAGCAGATCCGAGACCTCGTGCTGCACGGCGACCACGTGGCGCCGCGCGCCGAGGCCCTGCTCTTCGCGGCCGACAAGGCACACCATGTCGAGACGCTCGTGCGACCGGCGCTGCAGCGCAGTGAGGTGGTCATCAGCGACCGCTACACCGACTCCTCGGTGGCCTACCAGGGCGCCGGGCGCGACCTCGGCGCCCAGGAGGTGCACGACCTCAACATGTGGGCTGTCGAGGACCTGGTGCCCGACCTGACCGTCGTGGTCGACATCAGCGCGCAGGAGGGCCGGCGCCGCCGCGGCGAGGTGCACGACCGCCTCGAGTCGGAGCAGGACGACTTCCACGAGGCGATCCGCCAGCACTTCCTCTCCATGGCGCAGGGCAACCCCGAGCGCTACCTGATCGTCGACGGCACCGAGGCGCCGGAGCAGATCCACGCCGCGGTGATGAAGAGGCTCGAGTCCATGGGGGCGGTCGAGCCGTGACGGTCTGGCGCGACGTCATCGGGCAGGAGTCCGCAGTCGAGATGCTGCACCGGGCGGCGACCGACCCCGGGGCGATGACCCACGCCTGGCTGCTCACGGGCCCGCCCGGCTCCGGCAGGTCCGTCGCCGCCCGGGCCTTCGCCGCCGCGCTGCAGTGCCCGTCGACCGGGTGCGGGGAGTGCATCGAGTGCCGCACGGCCATGGACGGCTCGCACGCCGACGTCGACGTGATCGCCACCGAGGGGCTCTCGATCAAGGTCGAGCAGGCCCGCGACCTGGCGGCCCTCTCGGCCCACCGGCCCTCGGTCGGCCCATGGCGGGTCATCATCATCGAGGACGCCGACCGCCTCACCGAGCGCGCGGCCGACGCCCTGCTCAAGGCGCTCGAGGAGCCGGTGGCACGCACGGTCTGGATCCTCTGCGCGCCCTCCGTCGAGGACGTCGTCATCACCATCCGCTCGCGCTCGCGCCACGTGCGCCTGCGCACGCCGCCGGCCGAGGCGGTCGCCGATTTGCTCCAGCGCCGCGACGGCATCGACGCGCCGATGGCGATGTATGCCGCGCGGGCGGCCCAGAGCCACGTGGGCCTGGCCCGGCGCCTCGCCCGCGACGAGGGCGCCCGGATCCGGCGCCGCGACGTCGTCGCGCTCGCGGGCAAGATCCGCGGTGTCGGGCATGCCATCGACGCCGCCTCCGACCTCGCGAAGATCGCGGAGGACGAGTCCGGGGCTGCGTCGTCGGAGCGGGACGCGGCCGAGCGCCAGCGGCTCATGGAGACGCTCGGTGCGGACCCGTCCGCACGCACCCAGCCCCCGCACATCCGCTCCCAGCTCGCCTCGCTGGAGAAGGAGCAGAAGGCGCGGGCCACGCGCTACGCACGTGACGTGCTCGACCGCTCGCTGCTCGACCTGCTGTCCGTCTACCGCGACGCGCTGGTGCTGCACACCGGGGCGCCGATCGACCTGGTCAACCAGGACAGCATGGGCGAGGTGCAGCGGCTGGCCCAGGCGATGAGTTCGGAGCAGCTGCTGCACGCCATCGACGCGATCGGCACGGCCCGGGAACGGATCGGCCTCAACGTCAACCCGTTGCTGGCGCTGGAGGCCATGGCCCTCTCGCTGCGCCTCCCGGCCTGACCGGGGCGGGCTTGCGGGGCCGCGCACGGTTCCTCGGGATACGGTCGGGTGCATGACTGTGAAGGGACGCTCCCTCGCTGCGGCCGCGACCGTGCTGGCGCTCGCCCTGTCCGGCTGCACGCTGTTCGACGACGGGGGGTCCGATAACGCGGTGTCCACGCCGACCGTGCCGCAGACGCCGCCGACGGGCGCCGAGGACCTCGCGCAGTACTACGGGCAGAAGCTCTCGTGGAGCAAGTGCGCCGGCGGGCAGTGCGCCGAACTGACCGTTCCGCTCAGCTACGACGACCCCGACGGGGAGACGATCAAGGTCGAGGTCCTGAGGGTGCCGGCCAGCCGCCAGAAGAGCCGCGTCGGCTCCCTCGTGGTCAACCCCGGCGGGCCGGGCGGTTCGGGGGTCGACTACGCCCAGGCCGCCGACTTCATCGTCGGCAAGCCCGTGCGCCAGCGTTTCGACGTCGTCGGGTTCGACCCGCGCGGCGTCGACCGGTCGGCTCCCATCGACTGCCTCGACGACCGGCAGCTCGACCGGTTCCTCGGGTCGGACCCGACGCCGGACTCCGCGGCGGAGGAGCAGTCCTTCGCCGAGAACGCCGAGTCGTTCGCGCAGGCGTGCAAGGCCAACGCGGGCCCCCTGCTCGGTCACGTGTCGACCGTCGACGCGGCCAAGGACATGGACATCCTGCGCGCCGCGCTCGGCGACCCGAAGCTCAACTACCTCGGCAAGTCCTACGGGACCTACCTCGGGGCCACCTACGCCGACCTGTTCCCGGAGTCGGTCGGACAGTTCGTGCTCGACGGCGTCGTGGCGCCCGACCTCACCTCGGCGGAGGTCAACGAGGGTCAGGCAGCGGGCTTCGAGCTGGCCACCCGGGCGTGGGCCGAGGACTGCGTCTCCGAGGGTGACTGCCCGCTCGGCGGCTCGGTCGACGAGGTGATGGAGGGCATGCGGGACTTCCTCAAGGGCCTCGACGAGAACCCGATTCCCTCGGGCGACCCGCAGGCACCGGAGCTGACCGAGGGCTGGGGCTCGCTCGGCATCGCGGCGGCCATGTACGACCAGGGCTCGTGGGGCATCCTCACCGACGCGCTGCGCGCCGCCGTCGACAACCGCAACGGGCGGGACCTGATGGCCCTCGCCAACACCTACGCCGACCGCACCGACACCGGCCAGTACACCGGCAACATCATGGAGGTCATCTACGCCGTCAACTGCCTCGACAAGCCCGACACCGACGACCTGTCGGTCTACCAGAAGCAGGCGCAGGAGTTCACCGCCAGCGCGCCCACGTGGGGGCCGTTCCTGGCGTGGAGCTCGCTGCCCTGCGGCTACTGGCCGGTGGAGGGCGACGGTGAGCCCAAGAAGATCACCGCCGAGGGCAGCGGGCCCATCGTCGTCGTCGGCACGACCCGCGACCCCGCCACCCCCTACGAGTGGTCCGTGCGGCTCAACGACCAGCTGGCCAACAGCGCGCTCATCACCTACGACGGCGACGGCCACACGGCATACACGCGCAGCAACAGCTGCGTCGACGGGGCCATCGACAACTACTACGTGAAGAAGCAGGTGCCCCGCGACGGGTTGAAGTGCTAGCCGGTTCGGCATTTGACGGGGCCATCCGTATACTCATGCCCCGTGCCCACGGCACCTGCCGCCTTAGCTCAGTCGGCCAGAGCGATTCACTCGTAATGAATAGGTCAAGGGTTCGATTCCCTTAGGCGGCTCAGACAACGCCCTCCGGTTCGCCGGAGGGCGTTTCTGCTGGTCAGAGCCCATGGGAACGCGTTTCGAGGCCGTCGAGCCGACCATCGCCAGGATGGCCGCAAGGAGCCGCTGCAGGCCTTCGAGGACGCCAGAAGGACACATGGCCACGTCTGCCTGCCCCCTCATCGACCCTCCACCCGACTCGCGCTGAGACGGTCCAGGGCGGCCGCAACGATGTCCAGCTCCTCGTCGTAGAGGTGTGCGTAGATGCGGGCGGTCGTGTTGATGGACTCATGTCCCATCGCTCGCTGGATCCACCGAAGGTCGGCGCCCGCGGCTCGTGCAAGGGAGCCGAAGGTCCGGCGCAGGTCGTGGGGTGTGACGCCCTCGAGTCCCAACTGTGTGGTGGCTCGAGCCCAACCGCTGCGCGACCTCCAGTTGCCGTTGCGGAGGTAGCCGCCGTCGGGAGCGGGGAACACCAGCTCGTCAGCACCGCGATCGACGGTCCGCTGCCGGAGCACGGGCTCAAGGAGAGCGGGGATGGCAACACTCCGCCTGGACGCTCGACTCTTCGGTGCGGACACGTCCATGCGTCCACCCACCTCGGTCGCCCGCTCCACGATCCGCACGCGGCGCCGTTGCAAGTCGACGTCCGACACCCTGAGCGCGGCCAGTTCCGACCATCGCAGTCCCAGGTAGGCCATCGCGAAGACTAGGTCGCCGTCCCTCCCGAGCTCATCAGCAAGGGAAGCCACCTGGTCGACCGTCAGGATTCGCTCCCTCGCCGGAGGTCGTCGAGGGAGACGCACACCTCGCGCTGGGTTCAACGCCAGTCGGCGGGTCTGAATGGCGAAGTCAAGAACCAGGCACAGCACTCGATGGGCCTGCCTGACCGTTTCCGGGCCCTTGATCTCGCTCAGCTTCTGGATCCAGTCGGCCACGTCGGCGTGCTCGATCCGGTTGACGCGCCAATCCCCGAAGTGGGGCTCGATGTTGCGCCAGCCGGCCCGGTAGTTCTGCCTCGTCGTCTCGCGCAGATGCTGCGTCCCGCTGTCGTGGTACTCCCGCCACACGTCGACGAGACGGACCTGTCCCCGGCGCGGGTCGATCCAGTCGCCGCGACGAATCTGGATGCTCACTTGGTCCTCGTAGGCCTCTGCATCACGTCGGCGATCGAACGACTTGTTGCGCTGCCGCCCGTCAGGACCGCGGTAGCGAACGCGCCACGAGACGGTCTTGCCATCACGCCACACCCGCTTCTCGATCATGCGACGTCCCGTTGCTGCTTCTCGAGCCAGGCGGCAACCACCGCGGCGTCGTAGCGCCGGTGTCGACCCACCTTGAAGGACGGTGGACCCGCACCTTGGACGGCCCAGTGGTGGAGTGTCGAGAGCGGCACGCTCAGGATCTCCGATACGTCCCGCACCGTCAGCAGCTTGGGGAACACCTGCGTCTGCTCCACGTCCATCGCCCTGCTCCTCTCATCTCCCGGCCTACCTGCCCGCTTTCTGTGCTGCCTTCCACTGGGCGTACTCGCGCGCTCGAGCTGCGGCGGCCTTGGCCATGGCTGCGTCCCCAGGCGTCTCCCAGCCGGTGCCGGCGAATGCCCACTGACCGATCACGAGTGTGGTCTCCTCGTCCTCGTCGGCCATCAGCTCGGCTTCGAGGTCCTTCAGGTCGATGCGCTGGCCGTCCGCTCGTGCCTGGGCGATCAGCACACTGGCCCGTCGCCGAGCACGTCGAAGAGCGCCGAGGGTCACTGAGTAGCGTCGCGACTTGGTCGAGAAGTGACCGCGGAAGCCGAGCATGTGCACCCACTTGGCCATGCGCTCGTAGGGGTGCTCGACTGGCCCGTCACCACCTCTTTCCTGCACCGCGCACTCATCCTCTTCGGCCCAATCGGCGATGGCATCGGCCACCTGCCTGAGCCGCTCGAGATGCCGGTTGGTCGCATCGTCGCCAGCGGACTCGGTGGCGGACTTGGTGGAGTACTTCGCGAGGTATCCGGCGACCTGCTCAGCGTCGAGGCCACGGTCGGGGTCGTCGGTGCGACGGTGGTGCCGGACGGGCCGGGTGTCGACCTGGGATCCGAAGCGCAGCGTCCGGGCGGTCGGTTGATCCAGCACGTCCGGTGCCACGAAGCTAACGGCTGCTGCGGCCTCGGCCACCAGATCCGCAACGACTCCAGCGTCAAGTGCCGGGGGAGCAGGGGCGAAACCGCCGTCCGTGCGAGGCCCGTCCAGACGCACCAGGGCGTGGAAGTGGACAACACCCCGCAGCTGGAACTCGGCCACCTTCGCGTACTGGACCGTCGCGAGGTCGTTGAGCTTCGTGGGGCGGATCCCCAGGTGCCGGGCGACGCGGCGGCGGAGCGTGATCGTGAAGCGCCGCCACAGCTCCGGCGCCCACCACTGCCACACCACATGCGAGGCGTAGTCGTAGCACTCCCAGCAGATCGGCTGCCCCAGGAGTGAGTCGTCCTCGCGGTGGACGGCCATGCACGAGAGCGACCGACCATGCGGACACCGGCTCCGCTTTCCGGATCGCGGATGGCACCGGCGTCCGTCGCGCAGGCCGTGCACCGCCCCGAAGGAAGGTGCAGTGAGGGTGGCAAACACGAGCGGGTTGTCGACGACGTGCTCGGGCACCCCCTTGCCGCCCACGACCCCGCAGCGGATCAGGTGGAAGGTGTCCGCGGCATACAACCTCGAGCAGGAGGGGCACTTGCTCTCCCTGCGATTGCCGCAGCGCAGGTGCAGTACGCCAAGCGGCAGACGGTCGCTGCTGAACTCGCCGACGGCCTCGCCGGAACCCTTGTCGAAGGTGGTGCTGCGACCGCGCAGGCGGACCGGGTTGGCGCAGTACCCCACCCCCGCCGCGGCAGAGGCCCACTCGTCGAACGTTCGCGAAGTGAGGCGGCGGAGGATGTCCCGCTCTTGGGAGGGGGAGAGGTCCCCCAACGGCAGGCCGGCTCCCTCGCCGAATCCCGGGAAGTGCCGGGATTCGGTCGAAGGAGCCGGCTGTCGGGTCACGCCACGTCTCGTCGCTGACCCGGGCGGAGCGCGGCTTCGAGCACGTCGCCGAGGCGTGCCCCGCGTGCCAGGGCGTGGAGCATGGGCTTGCGTCGTGGCGGGATGAAACCACCCCAGATGCCGAACGCCTCGGCAAACACCAGTGCGGACGCGAGGCATGTGCGGCGTACGGGGCAGTCCCCGCAGACCGACAGTGACTCCTGCGTACGAAGACCCTTGCCGTCGTTGAACCACGCCCAGTTGGTGCTGCCCGAGCAGGCTGCATCCGGGTGCCAGTTGACGGGCTCGAGCTCTCGCAGGCTGGGTCCACCGGTCATGTCGACCCACGGCATGGGTCGGCCGTAGCCAAATCCAGGTACGTTCTTGGGCGCGCGACTCACGCTGCCTCGCCTCCTTGAGTGTCGTGGGTGTCGACGAGGGTCAGGGCACGGTGCCCACGATGGGAACTGGTGAGTCCCGCAATGTCCTCGTCCGTCAGATAGGCAGAGCGCACGCGTCGCAGTGCGCGAGTGCCTTCGGTGCGGACGAAAGCCACGCCCGGCGTCAGTTCGCTGATGTGGTCCGCGGTGGCGCCCAGGTCTCTCGCGCCCTCACCGAGCACCATGTCGACCTGGATCGGGTTGTCGAGCCGCAGTGCGATGCGAGTGGGGAACAGGTCACGCCAGGCGACGACGTCCTTCCCGGGGTCCTGCACAGCGGCCAACACAGTGATGCCGCAGGCTCGCCCCTGAGTGAGCAGGATGCCGAGCGCCTGGTCGATACGCCTGACCACGGAGCGCTCCGCGAAAGCGGTCAGTGTGGCCAGCTCGTCGATGACGGCAAGGATGTGTGGAGAGTCGACCGAGGCGGCGTGCTTGCGCAGGCCGTGGCGAGCAAGGCCCTGAGCCCGTCGGTCCTTGAGGTCCACCAGTTCCTCGAGCATCCGACACATCGACTCCGGATCTGAGTCCTCGAAACGACTGAAGAGTGGGAGCCCGGGACGCAGCTCCATGCCGCCCTTGGGATCAATGGCCCACACCTGTACTCGTCCCGCTGAGATGTCAGGGGCGAGTCCATGCAGGAGCGACCAGAGGATCGATCCCTTCCCTGCTCCCGTAGCGCCGGCGATCAGCAGATGCGTGCCAAGCAGGCGCACCTCCCAGTGCGTACCGTCCTCGTGTCGCCCGACAGGTACAGCTTCGAGGTCCACGTCACTGGCCTGCGGCAGCGGGCGAATCACGGCTGCGAGGGCGTCTCGCCGGTGCAGCTCGAGCCAGACTCTTCCGGGTCGGTCAGCCACAACCCGGGATTCTCGACAGCCGAGGGCGTGGGCGATGCCAGCACACCGAGCCGCGACGTCGGACGGAGTCAGCCCATCGGGAAGGCGGAGGCTCAGGCGATCGACTCCCTGAGGGGTCACCACAAGCTTGCGGATACGCGGGACCTCACCGTGGCGGTGCGTCTGGCGACCGACATTGGCGTCGTAGGCGACGAGTCCGTTGCGCGACGCGACCCGTTGCCAACGCGCCCGGTAGTAGGCGCCTCGCCACACCCGCTGGACTCGGGGTGCTGCGACTTGTGTGAAGGAGGCGGGGTGTAGGACCCGCCAGGTCACGAATACGGCAGCCGCGCCGGCTATGAGGAGTGCGGCTGTAGTCCAACCTTCACGGAGGCCGACGATCATCAGCCCGGCGACGATCCCCGCCATTGCCGCGTTGCGAAAGGCGAACAGCAGCAGGGCCCAGGCCGTTACGAAGGCGAGCCAGACTGAGCGAACCACGGCCTCGACCAGTACGGGTAAGAGGTCATCGCTCTCAAACATGGCGTCCTGTGCAGTCCTCTGCCTCATCTAGCCCACCACCCTTGCGGCATCGGCGACAGCAGAACCCAAGAGCTGGGCGGCCTCACCGATGTGTCGCTCCGCCTTCAGCAGGTGGGCATCGATCTCCCGGTCGGGCACGGCGTGGATGCGGTCGCGCAGCTTGCTCTGCTGGCCGTAGATTTGTTCCTGTTCACGCCAAAGCGCTCTCAAGGTCCCGTGAAGCTCATCCGGTGAGACTCCAAGAGCCTGGCTCCAGTCGATGACCTTCCCACCGCGCATGTCACTGCTCCCTTCGGAGTTCCGCTAGCGCGTCGTTGAGACGGTCGCCGGCTGCTCCAAGCGCTCGGCTTGCCGAGGAGATCGACGCGAGCATGTCCTCGTCCGGGACGTCGCCCATGCCGATCCGAAGCTTGGTGAGCTCGGCGTGGAGCTCCTCGACGTGGCGAACTCGCGAGGCAAGAGCCCAAGGCAACTCCTTGATGCCGACGCCCAATGCCTCGGACCAGGCGACCATGTCGAACGCCCGCACGGTCAGGCCGCCTTACCCGGGCTGGGGTTGGAACCGGACGACTGGCTCTTGACCGGTCCCATAGCGTCGGCCTTGTAGGACCAGGCCACTCGCGAGAAGTCCTCACTGACCTTCTCGACGTAGGGGAGAGCCGTCAGGCCGTGGAAGATCACCGGCGTGAACGGTGTGCCGCTCTCGTTGGCGGGCGGCACGGGCTGGACCTTTGCGCTGAACTTCACGACCACGGTCCGTGCTGCCCGGCTTGCGTCGGGGTCGGCATCCAATACGTCGACCGACCAGATCGGCAGGCCGGTGTCGGCATCGAGCTGCTGGACCTTGTTCTCCCGGGTCGACCTCTCGAAGTCGTTCACCGGGCTGACCTCGGAGACGAGGTAGGCACCGTGGGGGAACACCTCGTCGTGGCTGATCTTGAACCGCTTTGCGATGGCCATGGCTGCTCCTTTGGTTCGCGTGTAGCGCACTATGCACTACTGCATAGTTAGATCATGCAGCAGTGCATAGTTCTGAGTCAAGGAAACGAAACCTACGGCCTATGCGTCTCCGGGATACCGTGTTTGTCGTCCGCGTGCCCGACGACAGCGGGCTCCTTCGCTGGCTGACGCGCGAGCGATGCCAGCTCGATCCGGCTCGAAGTGCCGCTCTTGCGCAGCAGGTTCGATACGTGCACACTCACGGTCTTCGGGCTGATAAACAAGGCTGCGGCGATCTGCGCGTAGGTCTCCCCAGCGACGACGTGGCGCAGGATCTCGCGCTCCCTACGGGTGAGGCTCAGGTGGGCGAGTGGCTGTGTACTGCCTGTGTTGGTGTCGGGAACCGGTCCGCCAAGTCGCAAGTGCGCTTGCGTGGCGAGGTCCTCGACAAGCCGGGCCAGGGGCCGGGCGCCCAAGTCAATCGCCTGAGCGCGGCTCTGGCTGAGGGCGTCCACCGCGGCAGGCCGCCCTTGCCGTTGAGTGAGAAGTGCATGGCCCAGGAAGTACAAGGCTCGCGCGTGCTCGTAGCGCAGACCTGCCCGCTCGGTCGCCGCAACAGCGGCATGCCAAAGCCTCGTCTGCTCGCCTAGGTCGCCTACGCATCGAGACCGGTCGGCGGCATAGAGGGAAGCCAGCGCTGGGTGCACCAGGTCGAGCGGTCCTCGGTTCAGGAAGAGCGGCGGCCTGTCGCCGCGCAGTTTCTCGATTCTTCTGAGCTTCGTGCGCGCTTCGTGTGTCAATGCCGAATTACCTGACTCTGCGAGGTCCCCTGCAGCGCGGGCGGCGTAATGGAGATACTCGTCGGCGGCACCCGGTTGCACCCGTACGGCATCGCCGATGTGCTGCTCGACGAGGTCCAGTGCCAGGCTCGGATCCCCCGAGGCGATGGCGAAGTGGACCTCCGACACAAGCCGCAGGTCTCCAACGGCGGTAAGGCGAGGGATCAGTTCCCGGGCCCGTTGCAGGTGCATGGCTGCGGCGTCAAGATTGCCCTCCAGCCCGGCCAGCCGAGCGGCAACGCAGCGACTGAAGCCCGCCCATCGGTTGGACTGCTGGAAGGAGAGGATTTCGCGAATCATCGCGCGTGCCTCGTCCCATCGGCCGAGCTCTAGGAACCAGTCGGCGGCGATACACCCAACATTTGCGGCGTGCGTGTGTTGGCCTTTATTCCGGATAAGGAGGTAGGCCTTGCGAGTGACCTCTGCAGCCGCAGCCCACTGTCCGGTGTCCTCGTAGTTGTTGCTGAGGAAGACGGAGGAACGTGACACGAGCTCGGTGTCTCCGAGCTCCTCGGCCATGGCGACGGCCCGCGCCGCGTCGGCTATACCCTCCTCGGTGTACCAACGCGTTTGTGAGCGTACGGCGAGGGCCCAAGCGAGTGCCTTAGGGGCTCCGAGCTGTTCTGCCAGCCGGACAGCCTCCTCCGCATGGGCCGCCGCCGCGTCTACACCCTCCCATGCTTCGTCCAAGGCCAAATGCGCCAGGCATATCGCGCGCTCCTCAGAGAGCGGAAAGGCCGCGGTGAGCTGGAGGGCCTGAGGCAGCAAGCTTGCCGAGAGGCGGCTGCTGGCCTCGAGGTTGTCCTGGAGAAAGGCCAGGGGAAGCAGTATGCGGGCAGCGGCCAGGGGTTCACGATGGCGGTCAATTCGATCCAGAGCATGCTGGTATTGACGCTGGGCCTCACGGTATTCGCCGGCCAGTTCGGCCGCCGAAGCTGCGCGGGTGAACAGGCTGACCGCATCTAGCTGGTCCGACGCTTCCGCGGAGAGAGCAGGCAGGAGGCCGACGGCAGTCGACAGATGGCGATACTCCTCGCCAGGGGCGTTGATCTGGGCGGCCTCGTCCGCTGCCCGCAACGACCATGCGAAGCAGCGATCCGCGTCCTGCACGGCGGCGTAGTGCAAGGCGAGGTGGTTGGCCCGGTCTCGCTCGCTCACGCCTACTGCGCTCTCCCAAGCCGTGATCCACGTCAGTTCTAGGCTCGCTCTCTCAGGGGCACTCAGTGTCCCGCCTACCACCTCGGCGAGGAGGGGGTGGCGAAACCAGACATCTCCCGACTCCGTGTCCAGCGTGATCCCTTGCGCGGTCGCGTTAGCCAAAGCAGGTTTGAACTGCGTTGCTCCCACACCGGTCATCTCGACCAGGCCGGACAACAGCGAGTACGACACTGGTCGGCCGCTTACCGCGAGAACCTGGGTCACCGTTCGAGCCGCGGGGCTGAGCCGATGCCACGTTGCGAGGAGTGCTTCGCGCAGGTCATTGGCCCGCCCGACGGCCACGTCCTCTCCCGCGCCACTCTGGGCCACGAGGAGCTCGATCAGATATGGGTTGCCGCCCGAGCGCTCGTAGATGCGTTCGGCCAGCGCCGCCGAATACGATCCCGCGTGCTGAAGCACCAACTGTTCTGTTTGCCAGAGATCCAGGCGTGATAACGGCAACCGGCGGACTGAAGGCATGTGGGAGACGTCTGCCAACCACCCGTGCAGACGGTGGCCCTCGCCGAGTTCGGTGTCACGGTACGTGACATGAACGTGTAGTCGCTGCCCCTCGGTAAGCCCGGCGATGAGATACGAGAGCACGTTGAGTGAACTAGGGTCGGCCCAATGAAGGTCCTCGATCACCAGCAGGGTCGGGCGATCCTGACAAAGCGCCCAAATGACCGATCCAAACTGAAGGATGACGCTTCCTGAGTCGGCCGCCGTGGAGCCGGACAGCGCCGGGACCAGATCGCCGACCGCTCTGGCGTCCGCAAAATGGGCACCGCGCGCTGATGAGTTTGTCCTTGCCAGCCACGACGCAAGGGCTTGGCTGAGCGGCAAGAAGCCTGTGACATCCGCGCCGAAGCGCAGGCATTGGCCCGATAGGACGTGAAAGTCCCGGGCGCGCGCCAAGGTTACAAGCTCGCGGGTCAGTGCGGTCTTGCCTATCCCGGGCTCCCCGCAGACGAGGGTGGCCATAGGCTCGGCCTGCACCGCAGACTCCAGCCCCGACGCCAGTTGCGTCCGTTCCAGCAGCCGTCCTATGAGCCGGGGCTCGACGCCCATAACCTCATTCTCCACGCAACACGCATCCGATACGTCGAACGAATGACGTGACCTTGTGTCAAAGCTGTTGGGTGCCCTGACATCGGGGTGGAAGCGATCAGTGGCTGCATATCGGCTACGCCCCGCGCGCTGACCGGAACGAGGCGGCTGTCAGCCGCCTCACTGCTTCGGCTGCGCACCGCCCCTGTGTGACTCCGTAGCACGGTGGCCACCCGTGCGTGAGCGCTACCTGTTCTTCTGGGGGCATACCTGCTTGGGGTGTGCGGTCCAGGGTGGGCAATCGGGTCCCATCAAGACTTGGGAGCGACGCGGCCCAACCCGTGCGCGCCCCCGAAGGGTGCAATCGGATGCCGATACCTCGAGCCGCGGGGGCAAGCCGTCGCCTCCGCGAATGGTTGTGAAGGTGGGGGTCGGGGTGCTCCCCACGAGAGGGGTGGGAAGGGAGCGTGTCTCGCAGCCGGTAGCGGCGAGCACTGCCACGCCTGCCACGATGGCGAGTGAGGTCAGTTGCCTCTTCATTTCGTCCTCCTTTGGGCCGGGAGGTGGTGCACGCGCTGCACGGGACGGCGAGCTAGGTGTGCACAGTGGCGGCGACTTTCGCCGAGATCGATGGGTAGGAGATCTTGAGACCGCTGTTCGGTGTCGGTCCCACGCAACACGGATCAAGTCAGAGCGCGCCGCAGGGACGCTGACATCACCTGACAGGGCGGGATCTGAGCGCCGTCGGTGAGTCGGCTACCTGCTCCTCAACCAAGCCGGTGCTGGCACGCCGTTCCCGGTGAGGTTGTCGCACTTCACGTACTGGACACCGACGCGGGTAAGCGAGCATCGGTGCTCGGCGGCTGTAGGAGCCGCCGAAGTGTTGCTGTCGCCAGCATCGGGACGCGCCGTGGCCGAGATGGCGTTGGTCCCGATGAGGAGGAGCGTGCTGACCGTGAGCGCCAGAAACCGGCGCGGGTGCTTTGCGGTGGTGGTCATGGTCGTGGTCCTTCGCCGAGGTGCGGGTGTTGATGGGATCACCGTCGCGCCGGCATGGCTAAGGCCACATCGGGTGCTATCCCTCAGATAGTTCACTCAGCTACTTAGATCTTGACCCTCCGTTGGATGCCTGCACGTGCTGTCCTCGAGTCGGCGGCCAGGGGTTGCGCTCCTCGTCGGCCGAATCTGCTGAGACTGAGGGACTTGGCGACAGAAGACGAGCCGCGGTCACGCAGGGTGCAGGCGATGCCGCTCGCCCCCGGGTGCGCAGCTGCGGGCGGAGGCGCAGGGCCGTCCTGCGAGCCCTGTGGTGGACCGCGCGCAGTTGCGGCCTGGCAAGGCCTGGGGGCGCGGGGCTTCGGCGAGGTTGGAGCGAGTCAACTGCTGGAGGCTGTGCTCTCACCGTGAAGAGCGAACCAAAGCGCGGCGGCGGTTGCAGCAACGGCCGCACCCAAGAACGGGGCACCTAGGCCTAAGACCTGTGCTGCCCATCCGCCCATCAGGGCGCCAACAGCGCCAGAGCCAAGTCCGACTGCCCGGGTGCCGGCGCTGACTCTTCCCAGTTTGTCGTCCGGAGTAAGCGACTGGCGAGCGGCAGCTCCGATCACCGTCGCGGTCATGCTCGCCATACCGACAAGAACCAAGGCGGCTGCGGCTACTACTGGACGTTGGACCACGACTATGAAGCCCCACGCCAAAGCTTGGGCGGCCAAGCAAGCAGCGTAGATATGCAGCGGACTGGCTCGCCCCCCAAGCTTGCTGCTGATACCGGCCGCTACAAGGCCACCCACCGCAAGCATCGCCAGGAGCAGGCCGAATGCACGGTCATCGAGGCCAAGCCGGTCCTGGGCAAAGAGCACGAGGGTCGCGTAGGCGAGGTTGTAGACGAAGTTGAAGGTGGCCATGCCAATGGTCAACGCCCGCAGCTCGCGATGCCGAAACAGGAAGCGCAGTCCCTCTGCGACCGATGCGGAAATACTGGCCTGCTTCACCGATTCGGACACAGGCCGTCCAAGGCTCAGGCCTGCAAGCAGTGCGGCCGAAATGAGAAAAGTCCCAGAGTTCAGGCCGAACGGCAGCGCAGCCGCAACCGCGAAGAGGGCGGCTCCCAGGGGTGGGCCGAGCAACGACCTGCCTAGGAGGTCAAGACTCCAGAGTCGGCTGTTGGCCGAGGCCAAGGTCTTGACGTCGCGGCCGACCACCGCCGGAATGGCTGCCTGTGCAGCAGGGTCGAAGAAGCACCCGGCAACACCTACGAGGAACACGACCAAGGTCAGCAGCCATACCGAGCCCAGCTCAGCCGCAATTGCCCAGGCGAAGCCACCGAGCAGTACCGCGCGCACGATGTCGGCGAAGACCATGGTCGACCGCCGCGACCATCGGTCCACAAGGGCCCCTGCCGGCAGGCCAGCGATCAGCCATGCGGCATACGTGGCGGCCACAGTGATCGACACACCGACCGGGTTGCGGGTTAGGGATGCCGCCATGAGTGGCACGGCAGCGATGACCATGCCCTGCCCGGCGATGGAGACCCCTGTGGAGGCAAGCAGCCGACCAAGACCCCGCGACGTGGGGGCCTCGGTCGACTCCTGCGCCGCCATCTGCTCAGTCATTCAGACCGCAGGAGGTCGTAGTCGAACTCGCCGTTCTGGGCACCCGCGATGAAGGCGCGCCACTCCCGCTCGTTGAACTCAAGGATTGGCCCGATGCCCTGCGCTTTGGTGTCCCGGACTCCGACGGCGCCATCCGAGTAAGCCACCTCCACACACCCGCCCGTGTCGCTGATGATGCTCTTGCGCCACCGTGCGGTCAGCCACTTCTCATCCATGCGATTCCCCTCGGTTGGATTCACGACGCCACTCGACGCCGCGCCGACTCGACCGCCGCACGTGACTCCTTGCGACCGAGTGCGTTCTTCTGGAGCCGGGTGAAGAGCTCCCGGTATGCCGCGACGTCACCTTCCGCTGACAGGTACAGGTCCGCGGTCTGCGCCTCCGCCAGGACGACAGGTGGGCCAGTGGCAAAGTCGTAGATCACGAACGAGCTGGAGGCGAACACGGCGTTCGTGGCGTCCTGGGGCCGGATCCGAAGGTCTACGAAGCCTTGGTCCATCGCCTCGAGGACATGGTCGAGCTGCGTCGCCATCACCGACCCGGCGCCAGGGGAAAGAGTGAGTGCTTGCTCCTCGAGGACGACCCGGTAGCTGACGTCTTTGCGGGCTCGAAGCGTCTCCTGCCGCTGTTGGCGTCGTTCGACGAACGCGCCTTGCGGGCCGAAGCCTCCTGACTTTGCGATCGCCGCCGCGTAATCAGCGGACTGAAGAAGGCCCGGGAACCAGAGTGCCTGGTACTGCGACAGGCCGACGACGCGGGACTCAACCGTGGCGACCTCCGCCTGGCGTCGAGGACTGCCGCCAGCCCGCACTACCCAGGCACCCTCCATGCCCTCGTGGCGCGCGACCGATGCCAGGATCTCGGCCCGGACCTCCTCCGGCACGCCGTAGTAGTTGAGGAGCTGTGCCACCTCTTCCAGGGAGGCGCCGAAGCGGCCGGTCTCGACCCGGGACACCTTGGACTGCGACCAGCCCAGTTCACGGGCAACAGCTGACCCTGAGAGGCCTGCGGACTCCCGGATGCGGCGCAATTGCTCGCCGACGCGAATCTGGGTCGCCTCAGGCATGTGAGGGCTCAATGCAGTAATGCATAGAGCGAGCATACAGACGGTGCCCGGGTCGAGTCGCGCTTTGGCCGGCCCGAGATTCTGCGGGGTTCGTACAAGTGTTCGAGGGCGTGGGATGCTGGCCTCATGGCAGGCGGCATGGGCTATCGGCGGGGGGCGCCGCTCCGTGACCGCCCGGTCAGCCCGGCACCAGGCGAGGTACGGACCCCTCCGCGAGAGTCCCGAGCGCAGAAGCCGGCGCAACGGCATTGCTGGGTCCGCGGTCCCGACGGCGCACCCGGCCCACACCCCGGGCTCCTCCTCGAGTGGCGATCTCTCGGTGAAGGCATGTGGGAGGCCTTGGTGGCCTATGCCGTCCAGGAGGGCCACAGGGTCACACTGGTCCAGCAGTGGTTGTCGGCGGATCTCGTCTCGCCGGCTCCGAGGGCAGGCAAGACCTGACCTCCATGTGCTGACCCTTCGGACCTTCTGACCGGTCGAGCTCATTCGACCCACACCTGTGCCGCAGGCATCCACCGCAGGCTGGGATGCGGCTCCGGTCCGTAGCTCCGCTCGCCCCACCGGTACCAGTCGCGTTCGGCCATGACAGCGATGGCGAGCTCACCGTCGTCGGTCATCCTGACGGGTGAGACCGCCCTCAGATCGGTCTCGGCGTCGGTCCCGTCCATCAGCACGATGCGCCGCCCGACGGGGTCAGGGAAGCCCTGCGCGGCGTGGAGGCGACGCAGCGTTGGCTCATTGGGATCGCGGTTGAGCTCCTCCAGCCAAGCCTCTTGTGGGCGAACGTCCAGCGTCGGTGACTCGCAGGAGACGTACTGCTCGACCCACACGCGCGAGAGGCCCACGGCATACCGGTTGATGGATTTCGTCTTCCCGTAGAAGTCGCGCTCCTCCTGCACCCAGACCGCCGGCTCGTCGAGGTCCTGCACCGGTTCCACCACATCGGAGACCATCCGTAGACCATCTCTCCACCCGTAAGCGAGCCAGTCACCGGAGGGGTCGTGGCTGCTCAACAAGAACCGGCCACGTCGTCCCACCAGGCCAACCTCGGCCTCCGAGGCCCGCCGAATCAAAAGGGCCGGTGGAGCGGCGTGAAGGGACTGGGTAGCGGCACCAGCCAACTCAGCCATTGGCTGCCACCGCCTCATCAGACGAAGGGGGAGTGGGGCGAGCGATAACCGCGAGCCGGTCGCGGAAGTAGGGGACTGACATGACGTCGTGCACCACCTCGACCGTCTTGCCGGTCCGCGGGGCGTGGACCATGTTGCCTTGGCCGTCGTAGATACCCATGTGGCCGTAGCTGCCACCCTCTGCGCCAGGTGTGGCGAAGAAGAGGAGGTCTCCCGCCTGCAGCGGTGAGCCGGGCGGGACGTGGGGGAGCGAGGCGGCTTGGGCGTCTGTCACTCGGGGGAGACTGACGCCAACCTGCCTCCAGGCGAACTGAGCCAGCGAGGAGCAGTCGAAGCCGACCGTCGTGGCCCCGGGCCCGAAGCCGAGGCTCGGTCCGGAAGGTCCGCCGCCGCCCCAGCTGTAGGGAGTGCCGAGCCAGCGAAGGGCGCCGGCGACCGCCCTCGCGCCGGGAGTGCCATCACCCGTGTAGGAGATTGAGTCGTAGCAGGTCGCCGACAGCACGGTGGGGTCCGCCACAACTTCCCGCGCAAGCGGCTCCCACCTCGCGTAAGCGCCGGGGAACGCGCTGGCCTGGACCTCCTGCGCCGCGGCGGTGAGCGGCATTGACTGGAAGTCCTTGACGTCCAGCAGCCCTGGCTGGCCGCCGCGACCACCGGCGTAGAAGAGTCGAGCCGCCACCGCTGGGTCCAAGCGTTCAGCCCGACTGCCCCAATCATCCCGTTGCTGAAAGAGCCCGAGGCTGTCGAGGTGGCCGTAGTCGATGTTGCGCAGGGTGGACTCCTGCATCGCGGTCGCGACGGCAATCACCCATCCGTAGGGGGGGACCTTGAGCTGGCGCCCGACCGCCACGATGGTCTGTGCGTTCGACACCTGCTCGGGAGTCAGGTCAGCCACCGTCACGGCAGTCGCAGCGGTGACGGAGGAGCACTGGCCCCCTGCGTAGCCGCCGTCTTGGTCGCCTTCGGAGCCGCGAAGGACCAGCACGGCGAGCAATGCGACCGCCACGCCGGCAACAACCACCACGGGAAGGGCGACGAGAGCGACCTTCGCCAGCCGGCGCAGCAACAGTCTGCGGAGACTGTGCCCGGCAATGGCAAGCAGGGCTACAGGCATCTCAGTTCCCCGGTGTCGTCCGGGTCAGCGAGGGCGTCTCGGCCGCTGGGGGTGCGTCGGCGGGGGCGATGTCTCGCGCCTTCCAACCACCATCAGAAGCTGACAGCGTGACCAGCACCTCGCCGCCGTCCGTGGGGACCAGCACGGTCGCGGAGGTCTTGGCCGAGGAGACGAGTCGTGCATCTCCCGTCACTCGGTCAGCGGGCACCTGCGCGGGGTCGGTCGAGGCGAGTGACCGCAGCAGCTCGGGGCTCGCCCACCGCTCCATGGCGGCATACCAAGCGTCCCTGCTGCCGTCGCTGGACCACGCGCGGACGAAGGCAGAGGCCACCGCGGTGGCGGACTGCTTCGTGACCGGACTGGAAGCGGACGGAGCCGACGTGGAGACCGTCGTCGTCGTGGGCCTCCGTGCTGGCGGGGAACTGGAGGCCGGAGTGGTCCCTTGGGTCGAGACGCTCGGCGATGTGGTGGCTGGGGCTGCGGCCGGATGCGGCGAGGCCTGACCGTCTGTGGCTCGACCGACAACGGCGAGCAGGGCGAGCGTGAGCACGGCCGTGATGGTGAGGTTCCGCCACGACCACAGCGGCCACCGCAGGGCGCGACCCAGTTCCCCGCTCATCGCTGGCCCTCCTCCTCCGCAGCTCGCTGGACGCTGAGCACGGTCTGCTTGGTCTCCGGGTCGTAGATCCGCGGACCGATGCCGTCCGGCCGGACCTCGTGGTGGGAGTCATGGATCGGAGCGAGGTTCTCCAGGCGGCGCACCGAGGTGGGCGCGCTGTCGACGACCAAGCCTTCGATGACGGGCAAGCGGGTGCCTGACCGATCGCCGGCGGCGTATGCCGTGCGCTCGGTTGTTGTGGTGCCGGCAAGGTCTAAGGCGGGGTCGGGCTGTGGGGCGGAGCTCGATGGCATTGGCGCGTCGCGATGTCCGGCTGCGGCCGCAACCGGGTTTCGGGCAGGCCCGAGTTCGGCGCGAGCGAAGACCGTTCCTGCGAGCACGCGTTCTTCCTCGGGGGTGGGCGTGAAGACGGGGGTCGGCCGGCCGAAGGCCTCGGCTGGAAGGTTGACCCGCCGCACCTGGCGACGAGTCCAGTCCTGCGTGGCGGTTTCGCCTGCCTCGGCCTGCGGCGGCTGGTGCTGCTGGGTGATGCGGTTCGCGTCGGTGTTCGCCTTGCGGGTGACGACGTAGTCGACGAGCCGCTTGCCGCCGCGTTTGAGGAGTCGTTGACCGTGGCTCGACTGGCCCAGGATCTGGGTGAAGCTGAGCAGGGGTAGGAGCAGGACGAAGGCAGCCAGCGTGACGACGAGGCAGAGCACCAGGGCGAGGAAACCCATGCTGGTTTCGGTTGCCCGGGACAGGATCGCCGAGACGGCGGTGGTGTGGATCGTTGAGCCGACCGAGAACGCCACCACGTTGATGACCGAAGCGCCGCCTATGTTCGCGATCTGCCGGACGATGCCCGACATCGGGGCCATCACGCCGATGACTGCTGCAGCAGGGAAGAACATGACCAGCAGCCGCAGCATCACCAGGCCGGCGAAGACGAAGATGTCGGCAACGAGTCGGAAGGTGGCGGTGAACAAAGCGCCGAGGAAGGCCATGAGTCCGGTGCCGGCTCGACCTCCTGCTTTGCCCTGCACGTAGGAGTAGGCGACCGGGTCCTGCTCTTGGATCTCGGCGGTCGTCTTCTTCCAGTTCTCGGCCTTGCGTTCGGCGATGCGCTTGCCGGCCTCAGGATCCTGACGCGCCAGCTGGGCCTCGGCCCAGGTGAAGGCACTGGCCTTGAAGAGGTCAGGGGCCCACTTGCGAGCGGCCGCTGTGTCGCCGGAGCCGAACTCGCCGCGCACCCACGCGTCGTAGGCGATGCGGTCTACCAGCAGGGCGCCCTGTGCGCGGGCCGGGTCGGCGGTCTCGGGAAGACTCGACAGCCCGGCGCTGCTGGCGTTGACGGTCGCGATGGTTGACGTCACGGACTCGTCGAAGAAGGAGGCGACCCGGGTGGGGTACTGCCCGATACCGGCGACGACGGCGAGCACGAGCATCGCCCAGGCTGCGGCGGAGGTGACCGCTGACAGCCGTCCAGAGGTGGAGTAGAAGAGCAGGAGCGCTGCCACGCCAAGAAGGGCAGCCCCGCCCCACGGGTTCCAGATCGAGTCGTTGAGGCGCTGGGTGACCGTGGCGACGACGTCGTCGAGCGGGGCCATGTACTCCGCTGGCCGGCTGACCTTGTTGTGCAGGCCGTTGGCCGCGGAGGTCGTCCACACGGCCCCCGAGAGGAAGGCGTTGCCGACGGTGGTGTCGAGGGTGGCGTCCGTGTCCCGCAGGCCGCCGCCGCAGCCGAGGTCGTGGGTGTGCCAGCTCAGACCGGCGTATCCGTACTGCTCGTAGACACTGGTCTGTGGCTTCGCCACGAACGGATCCAGCGGGGCAGGGGGCTTCGTTGGCCCCTCGTCGAGGAAGCCGGGGAGCCCGACACCCGGCATCTGCGCCACTGGCGCGTCCTTGCAGTCGGGGATGCCGGGAACCTGCGGTGAGGCGGACGCTGGCGCGGCAAGGACCAGGGCCAGTCCGAGACCCGATAGGGCGACGGTAAGGGCGCGGCGCAGCCGGTTGCCGGACATCTCAGGCGCTCTCTCGGGACTCGGTCACGTCGGTCGGCGAGCCCTCGTAGGCTTGCTTCTGCTCGCCCTGCAAGCCTCGCGCGATGCGGTTGCGGGCCTTGTCGGGGTCGGCCGTGGTCTTAAGCGCCTCGAGCAGTTGCGGGTGGGCGCTCATGTCCATCCGGATCCGCTCTATCCCGCCAGTCCCGTCACTGAAGATGAACTCGCGTGCACCTCTGCGGCCCTCGCGGGTGGGTCGGGAGAGGGTCCCGAAGATCGACTCATAGCCCATGCCGTCTCGGATGCCTGGGAGGAACCGCAGGGCGTCGCGCTGAGCATCCTCGCCGGTGAGCCGGCCGATGAAGGCGGCCGAAATGAGGTTGGCCAGGTCGAGTTTGAGCAGGTCTGCCGGGTTCTGGCTGGCCATGAGCACTCGCGTGTTGTGCTTGCGGCTGTCGCGGGCTGCCCGGTCGATGAAGCGCCGACCGGTGCTGAACGTGGAGAGTGCCCAGGCCTCGTCGATGAAGATGCCCTTGCGGGCGTTGACGTCGCCGAAGTACATGCCGCGCTGGGTCAGCCAGGCGGCGAGGTAGAGCACGCACATGCTCAGGCGCTCGTCGAGGTCCTCGGAGTAGGCGGTCGACTCGTCGGGAAGGGCCAACCCCCGGAGGCTGTAGACCCTCAGGAGCGGGTCCTGCCGGTCGTAGTCGTGCTGGTAGCCGGAGGGGAAGATGAGCCGGCCGTGGCTCGTCTTGGCTGCCTCACGGAGGAAGTCGGCCAGGTAACCAGCGTGGCGGCGCAGCTCGGGGTCACCTTCGAGCCTGCCGAGGGCGTCGACGACGTCCATGGTCGAGGCGGTGTACTTCGCGGGCACCGATCCGACGGCCCTCATCAGCGCCACCTCGGTCAGGACGTGGTCCTGCAGCTGCCGGGGGAGCATGGAGCGCAGGACGCTGCTCGTCAGCAGGCGCCGGGTGTCAGCGGCCTGGTCCTGCGCGGCCCGCCAGTCGAGGTCGGTCTCGTAGTGCTCGCGGCGAGGTTCGGCGATGACGCGGTAGGTGCACAGTGCGCCGGGGGCTGCGTCGAGGAGGTCGATTGCCTGAGCACGATCAGCCAGCTCGGGCAGCCGGCACAGGGCGGTCAAACGGCCGGAGGGATCGAGCACAGTCCAGGGCACGCCCTGCATCACGGTGCGGTAGATGATGTTGCCGCCCGCCGTGGACTTGCCGCCACCGAGGCCGGCACAGAGCACCGCGAGTCCGGATTCCTCGCCGCGCTCCGTCATCTCCCAGGGTTCCCAGGTGACGACCCGGGCGGAGGTGCCGGAGGTCTCCCCGAGATGGATGCCGACGCGATCACCCACCTTCGCGGTGGCCGCGGGCACAGCGGCGGCGAGGGTGGTGACCGGCATGCGACGCTTGTATGCCGTGGAGCCGAGCTTCTCGCCGGGGATGAACTCCCGGGCGACTGCGTACTGGTCGGCAGGGCGAGCGATGGTGATCTGCGGGGTGTAGAGCTTGCGGACCAGCGACGCCCGCTCGAGGGCCTCCTCCTCGCTCTCGCCCGAAACGGCCAGCCGGTACCAACCAGAGGTTCGAGTCGACAGGCCCGAGAGCCCCATCGAGATCTCGTCCTCGACGGTGAGCGCCTTCTCGGCCTGACGGTCCAGAGCGCCGGGTGCGGGTTCGTGGTGCTCGACCTCGTAGTGGTCCTTCTGTGCCCGGATCTTCTGAATGTTGCGGCGCATGGCCATGCCGACCTTCGCCGAGTCCTGGACCTCGACTCGACCAGACCACTCGACGGGGAAGCCGAGCTGGTCGGTGCGCTGCATCCACGGGATGCCGGCCGGTATTTCGAGGTCGGTCATGCGACCGACGGACAACACGCAGACGTGACGCTCAACCCGGTGGTTCTCGTTCTCGCCGATGACGCGGATGGTCCGGCCGTAGGGGATGGCGAACCACTCGACGTGATCGGTGAACTCGTGCAGGTCCTCAGCCTCCCAGTGGCCAGCGTCGACCGCGCCCAAGGTGAGCGGGGCGGGCAGGCCGAGGGAGCAGGATCGGTGGAGGAGCCATTCGAGCTGTCGCGGGGTGGCAGGAGCGCCGTCCATGCCGGGAGAGGCCATGACCTCGTCCGTCGCGCGGATCTGGTTCGAGAGGGCCAGCACCTCGCGGTCGGAGAGCGACCCGGCAAGGCCGCCGAGAGCCTTGTAGAGACCCTTGCGCGCCGGAATCTCCACGCCGACGTAGACCTCCTTGTCGGCCATGCTGCGGCCGGAGAGGTGGCGCTGGTCCGTCATGAGGTAGTCACGCCAGCCGGGCAGTGGAGCCGGCGCGTTGGCGTCGTGGTCGGCCGCCCACCGGCTGACCGGGTAGGGCCGAGTGGTGACGCGGATGTGGATGCTGCGCTTGACGAGCTGGGCGTAGGTGTCGGCGCCGTCGATGATGAGCTGCTCGCGAACGCTGTCAGGCCGGAAGGACCATCCTTGCGGGTCGAGCAGGTACCAGGCGTAGATCTTGTCTGCGGTGACGGTGCAGTGGCCGCTGATCCGGCGCAGGGCGAGACCTGACTTGCTCATGCTGTCGTCCCCTCGAGTTGGCGAGCCTGCTTGGGGGCTCGGCGTTGAGCCCGGCTCAGGCGCGCGGGGACGGCACGCACCCGAGCCGGACGGATGGTGCCCGCCCGCGGCTTGGTGCTCTCACGGGGAGCGCCGACTTCATGGGCGAAGCCGGCCAGCACGGAGCTGAGCGGTCGGTCGGCATCGACGACGCTGAGGATCAGCCTTGTCAGCCCCACTGTGGCAAGCAGGCTGTAAGCGAGGGTGAAGAAGCCGAGACCGATCCCGAGGCGCCGCTCGATGACCTGCAGGATGACGAAGACAAGGGCGCCCACCGCGTAGGCGACGTACCTCGCGCGGAAGGGCAGGGTCTTGTTCGGCGGGCCCAGCCAGACCGCATTGACGTTGTAGATCTCGTCGTCGACCGGCAGTCGCATGACGATCAGCCCGTGATGAGCCCGGCCATCCAGGCACCGAGACTGCCTGCCTGACCGCTGCTGGCGATGCCGAGAACGGCGAGTGCGATGACCACACCGGCGACAACCTTCATCGCCTTCGCATTGTCACCTCGCTGAGCGAGCACGAAGAGCATCACCGCGATGAGCAGGAGGAGCAGCGGGATCACGTTGTCCTTGATCCAGGCCTGCAGGCCCCCGGTGCCCGCAGCGGCTGCGAGAGTGGAGTTGAGCGCGTTCATGATCGTCCCCAATCGGTTGGTGCGAGGCGGCCGCCCACGCATCAGCCATTTACTCGGGGTCAGGGGGCCCTAGTCCACTCTTTGTCCTAGTTTGAGTTGATTTCTTACCGTTTGTTGACCTAATGTTCGTGCTCTGGACTCACGCCGACTCCGCTGCCAGGGCCGAGCGCATGGACCTACCGAGCTCGGCTCACGTCGTCGACGGGTGGTCTCGCTGCCTCGTGCGGTGAGCACCTGCCAAGCCCTCATGGACCGGGCCGCACGGCGCTGGATGCGTCCCTCGTGTTGCGTGCTTGCGGCGTGGCCTTGTCAGTGCCGTCTGGGAGCGTCGGTACCATCTCGGGGTCTTAGGAGGAGGTTCGGTGGCGGTCGCGATTGACTTATTTGCAGGTGCAGGCGGTTTCTCCCTCGGCGTGGAAATGGCGGGGTACACCGTCACTCACGCCTTGGAGATTGATGCTTGGGCGTGCGACACGATTCGTACGAATCACTCTGGCACAGAAGTCTTCCAGCAAGATGTCACTGCAGTGGAAGACAAATGGTTTCTTGATCATTTTCCGAAGAATCCCGACCTGATGGTGGGAGGTCCCCCTTGCCAGGGGTTCTCGCATGCCGCTGTTGGCAGACAGGACCCGAAAGATCCGCGCAACTCGCTATTTCGGGATTTCGCGAGGGCTGCGCGGGTACTCGAGCCGAGCCGCGTCATCATGGAGAACGTTCCTGGGATTCTTAGGGCTAAGACTAGCTCCGGAGAGTCAGTCCAGCATGTCATCGTTGAGGAATTTGAAAACCTAGGATACAACGTGAGCGTTCTCGTTTTGAACGCGCACGAATTCGGTGTTCCCCAAATCCGACGCCGAGTATTTTTTGTGGCTGACAGCATGGCCACCCCCCCAAGCGCGATCCCGGCCACTCACGGCGAAAGTGGCCCCACCATATTCGGTGAGTTGAAACCGTTCGTGACGGTACGGGAAGCGCTCGGGGACCTCCCCTTGGTGGACGTCGGCAGCCGTCTCGACCCAGTGCCGTACACCTCAGCGCCCACCAACGCTTACCAAGCGGTCATGCGCGATGGGGCTGGAGAGGCAGTGCGCAACCACATGCCTATGCGTCACTCGCAAAGGCTTGTTGAACGATTCAAGACCATTGCGCCAGGGCAATCGCAAAGTCATGCTCCTGAAGAACATGCGCCTCGACTCCGCACTCGCACTGAGAGCCAAGGCGCGGGGCGATTCGACCAGAACAACAGGCGAATGCACTGGGATCGCCCTTGCCACACGGTGCCAGCGACGTTCTACGCCAACTTTATTCACCCGGAGTTGCACCGGAACTTCACTCCTCGCGAAGGCGCGCGCATCCAGAGTTTCCCCGACAGATATGTGTTTGAGGGGAAGCCAACCGTGGTGAGCCAGAAGCTGCTAGCCCGTGAGGGGAGAGTTGGCGAGAAGCACCTCTGCCAGTACGTCCAGATCGGGAACGCCGTGCCGCCGCTGCTGGCGGCCTCGCTACTCCGGTCTCTGGACGCAAACAGCACAAGAACTCGAGATGAGGAGAGCAATGTCGCCTGAGGTTCCGAAGCCTGCTGCCGAGGTCACGCTTGGTGACTTCGCCAGCTTCGACGAGGAGGGCGACTCGGTGCAGGACCTGCTCGAGGAGTCAAAAGCGGCAGCGCAGCTGGACGAGGTCGTCCGCACAGCAAACGAGGGCCCGGTGACTGCCGAGTCGCTATTCGGCGTTGGCGTGCAACTCACGTCGGCGCACCCGCATGGTTCCAACATCTTGAAAAAGGCCCGGGACATTCAGCGCGATGAGGACCAGACTCTGGCGCCGCTAATCAGGGGGATCGCTGAGAGATACAAGACTTGGCGGTCCCAGTCTGAGAGCCTTGCCTGCGACGACGTTGATGACCCCGCAGAGTACGTAGAGGAGCAGGCGTCCCTTTACCAGGCATACCGGGACACGCTCGATCATGAAAGCGTCGACGCCTTCGACTCCCGCGGGGCGCTGCAGCCCTCCGCCCTGGAAGAGTTCTGTTATTTCCTGTTGCGGCCGGTGTTCGCTCCATTCGAGCAGGACCTCGCGTTAGGGCACCGGGAGGTCTTTCAGGGACTTTACTTCACGGCTCCCACGTTTGCCTCTTTTGCGGAAATGCCAACCCCGCACTACCCAACGGGCAATCTCGATTTCGTCATTGGCAAGAAAATCGACTCGAACCTGTCCACTGAGCGCACTAGCAAGACAAAGTCGATATACGTCCCCGCTGTCGCGCTAGAGTGTAAGACATACCTAGATCGCCCAAGATGGATCGAGTCCGACATCCTGGCTTCCAACATCAAGCGAGGTTTTCCGGGATGTCTTTACATCGTCGTCTCAGAGTTCCTGAAACTTGACCTAGCCAAGGTAAACGTCTTGGGTTCTCAGATCGACAAGGTGTATGTTCTGCGACGAGCAAAAAACGTCGATCGTAAGATCCGAAGGGCTGATGGGTCTGGTTTGAAGCCCATCCACGCTCCGGCTTTGTTGGACCTCTTCGAGCGCGTACGGGACCACCTGCGAGAAGACTGGGTCTCACCTGAGAGTTGGGAGGACTCCGGCGTTTTGAAGTGACCTCGCCTCTCGGCCGGCCAGGCATCGCAATGGCCGCACAGCGGCCCCCGCATCTTTAGGCAGGGGCCGCTGCTGGCTTCCTCATTCGGGTGACTCTGTCCTCCAATAACCCCCGTCAACGCCGTGCGAGTGCCCTGTCGACAAGTGAGTCCGGACATATGGATCGATTCAGGACCGAAACCTCGTAGGCGCCGGCTTTCGCTTTAGCAGAGCGGTACCGTAAATCGCTCCTCGGGTGCCCGGGTCAGACCCTTGAAATAGACCTCTCCGCGCAACTCGATCAAGCGATGGCCGCAGAAGGAGCTTTCAAGCATGCTTACATACGTGGCCTCATTTGGCGATGAGGGGCTCTCCTCAGCAAGGGCGAGGTGCAGGTGTGAGCCGCCCCAAAGCTCACCCTTATGACATGTCGCAGAAGGGTGGTCAGTGATCAGAGTGCCCAACAAAGTCCGCTTCACCACGTCGTCACCCCTTGACAGACCACGAGATGGGTTGAGGTGTAGGTACACCCACCAGTGGCTACCCGCGTCGATGACAACGGTGTGGCAGGCCCGGTCCACCGCGACGACTTGGCCTGCACTAACAGCCCCCACATACTGATCAACCCCTGGGCCCGCCCCGAGATCGAGGCCGTGCTTCATGGAGCGACCGTTGGTAAAGGAGAGCCTGACCTTTGGTTCGGCCGAATCGTCGTCGACATAAGACCAGGTCGGTCCATGAAGCACATTTGTCACGCGCGCCTCGCTCATCGCGGGGAACGGAAACGAAAGAAGCGACTGCACATCCGTAGGAGTCCGCTGACAGAGCCCACGCGCATCTGCTGGAACCCACAGTGACGAGCCAGCGCTACTCCACAGGCGAAGTCTGAAACAGATCGGTGTGTCTGGTTGGAAGCCACCCCATCTCTCATGCGCGACAGATTCATCAAAAGGTCCCTCGATGAACCGTGTTTGCTTGGTCGTCACGTTCAGCAGTTCGTACCGAACAGCACTTGCTGAGGGTGTCCAACTCAACATAAATGTACCCGTATCCACCGCACCGCCGGTGAAGTTCTCGGGCGGGGATGGTCTGGCGGTTTGTTGAGTTGGTGAGCCTGCAAAGGCTGATGTTGAACCAAGGGTCAGGGCAAACGCTACAAATGCAGCCCCTGTCAATAGCAGTAGGCGCAGAAATGGGCGTCGCCGCTTTGCAAGTGAGCTTGGTGTGCTAGCCATAATGCACTCCGGGAAGCTGGTGAGATAGCCGAGTGTGACGCGTTGCGAGCGGCCCCCGGGCCAATTGGCCGCCCAAGCAATGGCAATACACCCCGCGCGCTCGGTCCTTGACGACCACGGCTCGCAACCCGCGATGCGATTGAAGAAAGTGTCCCAAGATGTCGGTAGTGAGTGCGTTGCCGGACTCTTGGCCCGGTATTGCCGGGCGTTGCCGCAGAGAGTTGCCGGGTCTCGACAAGGCGGCAAAGCCAAATGCGCCTCTGGACCGTGATCCGGCTCCGACGAGCTGTGAGTGCGGATCCGAATCCCTTTGCAGTAGAGGCAGATGCCAACAATTGCATGCCCTGGACCGCCCGTGGTCAATGGCTCGATCGGAAGCTGCGCGCCTAGCACCAAGGCACTAGGGCGGTATCCACGCACAGCCGGTCGTCTCCCGTGCTCACCATCTCGACTAACGCAACGCTCAACAACGAGCGTCATCTCGTCAGGCTAGGACTGATGCCGCCGTCTCCGGACGGTTCAGCACCGGGCGCCTACTCGTTAAAGGAAACGATCAGACTGTACCGAAAGCGTTCAAAACTGACGGTGAGGACTTTCTTCACTGGCTTAAACGCGGCTTCGCCGCGCGGCCGGGGCCTTCGGCCCCGGCCGTGCCGGGCATGCGGCCTGGCGGCCGTTCCGGGCGCGGCCGGTCCCGTCGACCGCCGGCACAACACAGCATCGCCCCGGGTCCAGTACCAGGGCGCTGCTCTCAGCTCAGCGGTTCATCACCTTCTATTGCGCTGCGGACGGCAGGGGCTGGCGCGTGGGTGCCTGCCGTAAGCCCCAGCCGTGACCACAAGCTGGGCTCGCCTTCGCATACCCGTGTGGCGAAGTCCCGTACCGGCATCGCAGCCGGTCACCTTCCAGCACCGCCCGATCAGGTCGCTGCGCAGACCCGCGTGGTTGCCTCCGCGCGAACGCTCAGTTACAGCCGTCCATGGGCACAAGATGGGCACATGACAACGTCGTCCGACCCGTACGACTGGTCGAAGTTGACGCCGTTCGTGCGGCAGACGCCGTTGGTGCCGACCCTGACGCGGGGCCACAGACGCTCGTAATGAATAGGTCAAGGGTTCGATTCCCTTAGGCGGCTCAGACAACGCCCTCCGGTTCACCGGAGGGCGTTTCTGCTGGTCAGAGGCAGTGCGGACCGCCTGCGCGAAGGCGGCTAGGAGCCTCATCGGAGCCATCGTCACCCGCTCAGGACGGCCTTCGTGCGCACCGAACGCGCACATGGCGGTCCGGAATCGAACCCTCACGCCCGTGCATCAGGTTGTCGTTCCATATCCCCGTCAACCCGGCTTCATTTGTGTGCTCTTCGTCGGGGACGGAGAACTCAGAACAACGACGCTCGTGCGGCTGAGGGCCCAGGGAGGGCCTGTCGGCCCCCTGTGGTCTCGGCGGTCGGGTGCTTCTTTGGCCATCCGATCTCATCGTGTCAGGGCCAGTTGGGCGCTATGACCACCGTGGGTGTCGGGCGGCCCCCAAGCTCGGGGGAGGCTTGGGGGCCGTGCCACACGGGCCCGCCTGTGCCAGCCGGTGCGGCGGGTGCAAGGCCTGCGAAGCAAATCGGGAACCAGGGGTGGGGGGACAACTGCCCCGATCTCCTGCGACCTTGCTCTCCTACCATGACCTCCGGGGCGGGGCCGCCAGCCATGCCATTGGTCCCACCAAGTCGGGTCGATGGTCCCGGTGCCGAGATGATGGCCCTAAGCGCTTCGGGTGACCCCGGAGGCCAGGCACGCCTAGGGAGAACTGCGTGAGGGCCAGCAGGATGGGCGTCCCTTGCCTATCCGCCCACGTGGAGGATTGGCCGCCGGGCTGGGTCCGGTTCCGCGCGGCGAAGAATCTCATGCGTGAGCGGCGGGACGTCGCCTTCCCCGGCGAGGAGGAACCTCAGGACGTTCTCGCCGGGCGGTCGTTCGCTCCACTCAAAATAGACGTGCGGGGGCGCGGTCATCCGGTCGCGGATGGCGAGCAGAACGGCCGCGAGCACGTTGGGGACCGAGGTGCCGCCGGCCCGCAGGATCTGGTGACGCCCCACCTGCACGGCCGTGACGGTCACCGGTGAGGTGAAGTCGCTGGCGTCCGTGACGTACGCCTCGAGGAAGATTGCGGACTGCCAGCTGCGCAGGTGGTTATCGAGGCGGACTTCAAGGTCCTTGTCCTCGTACTCGGTAGGGTCGCCGGCGTTGAGCTTGTTGGCGATGAAGCGCACCGGCTGCCCACGGTCGTGGGCGTTGTCCAAGACCGCACTGGCGGAGTCGTCGAAGACTACGGTGCCCACCCGCAGCTCGGTGCTACGGCTGATCCGGGAGGCGACGCTGAAGCTCAGGATCATGGCGATGAAGAGCAGTGCGATGTAAAGACCTTCGGGGCGTTCGAGGATGGTGTCCAAGAAGGTGTACGTGAAGACCAGGCTGATGACCGCGAAGTAGCTCGCGGCGCGGTGGTGGCCTCGTCGCAGCTCGGTGAGGAAGACGGCCACGGCAGCTGAGAGCATGAGCGCCAGGACGCCGGTGGCGTACGCGCCCGCCTGCTCGTCGACCTTGGCGCCGAAGGCGATGGTGACGGCGGCAGCAACCAGGGTCAGCACGAGTACCAGTGGACGGGTGGACCGCGCCCAGTCCGGAGCCATGCCGTAGCGGGGCAGGTAGCGGGGGACGATGTTGAGCAGACCGGCCATGGCGCTGGCGCCGGCGAACCAGAGGATGCCGATGGTAGCCGCGTCATAGAGAGTGCCGAACAGCTCCCCGAGGCGTGCGTGCGCCAGGTACGCGAGTGCTCGACCGTTGGCTTCGCCCCCGGGCTGGAACTCTTGTGCCGGGATCAGGAGCGTGGTGACCAGCGAGGACGTGATGAGGAGGACGCTCATGATCAGGGCGGCCGTGGTCAGCAACTTGCGGGCGTTGCGGATGCGGCCCGTCGGCTGTTCGGGGTCGTCGTCAGGATCGCCCTTGACCAGGGGCATCACCACCACACCGGTCTCGAACCCGGAGAGACCCAAAGCGAGAGCAGGGAACACCAGTAGTGACGCGCCGATGATGCCCCAGGGAGCTGAATGTTCAAGGGTCATGGCGGATGTCCAGCCATTGAGCAGGCTGGGGTTGCCCACGACCTCGACCAGGCCGGTGGCTATGACGACGGCCGACAACCCGAGGTAGACGGCCACCAGCACCACGGCGACGCCTATGGCCTCCTTGAACCCCTTGAGAAAGATGGCCGCCAACAGCGCGATCAGCCCCAACGTGAGCAGCACCTGCTTACCCTGGAGGGGGTCGTGCAGGAACGGGTTCTCCATCAGGTGCGCGCTGGCGTCGGCTGCGGACAGGGTGATCGTGATGATGAAACCGGTCGCCACGAAACCCAGCAGGGACAGCACCAGCAGTTTGCTGGGCCAGTAGGTCAGCAGCCGCTGCAGCATCGACAGGCTGCCGTCACCGTGGGGGCTCTCATGGGCAACCCGGCGGTACATGGGCAGGGCGCCGAACAGCGTGACCAGCACAAGGACCAAGGTGGCCACTGGCGCCAGTGCCCCGGCGGCAAGGGCGGCGATGCCCGGCTGGTAACCGAGCGTGGAGAAGTAGTCCACACCGGTGAGGCACATGACTCGCCACCACGGCTGCACGTGGTGCTCACGCTGCGCCTCCTGCTCGCCCTCGTAGTACCCGCCTGGATCCGGCTCGCTGGCATCGAGGAACCACTGCCTGAACCGACGGCGCGTCTCGAGGTCGATCACGGCGCCACCCTAGTTGTGGCGCTTGCCTTGGCAGCATCGGACTCTGGCATACGAGAGATTCCTGACTTGGGCACGCCCGCGCTTCTTGCGCGTTCATCCGCGACGGACCGTGCGAGGCGGGCCTGCTCATGTGCGTGAGCCAGGGTGCCCGCACTCATGCGGCCTCCCGAAGTGACGCAGTCCGATCAAGAACGGTGCGGAGAACGCGAACGTCAGCACATTGACCTACGGTCCGAACGCCTCTGAGCCACCCACGGGACCCCAAGACGGTCAACCTGATCGCGCGTCAGGAGAGGGCTCCGGCGGGCCTGATCGTCGCCCAGACGACCTTGCCACCGTCCGCGGTCGGAAGGGCGCCGCAGCCGCTCGCCACGGTTCGCACGATGTGCAGGCCCCTGCCGCCGAGACCGCCCTCGGAGCAGGGCCGCGTAGCGGGTGCCGCCCCCAGTCGGTCGCGCACACCGACCCGCAGCATCGACTTCCCGTCGCTGGCGAGCATCACCTCGAGGTCAGACCCGGCATGCCGCAGGGCGTTGGTCGCCAGCTCGCTGACGACGAGCTCGCCAACGGGGATGCAGCTCGGCACCCCCCACTCCTCGCAGGCCTGCGCCAGGAACCGACGGGCCGCGCGGGCCGCCGTGGGGCTCGGGCCGAGGAGCATCCGGGCGCCGAGCAACGGACGGTGGAGCGCGGCCTCGGTCCAGGCCGAGAGCATCGAGGCCGCGAAGCGCAGGTGGCGGCCTTCCCTGCGGTGCCCGATGAGCTCAGCAGCGCTGCGGTCCTCGAAGGCCATCACGACCGGTGTCTCGGGCCAGGCCTTCGGATGCCGCCCGATGGAGGCCAGCGTGTCCAGGGCCGACCAGCCCACCTGGTCCAGCCGCCCGGCGACACCGCACACGACGGCCCTGGGGTACTCGGCCAGCACCGACTGGATGCCGTGGTCGATGTCGTCGGCGACCTGGTCCAGCGGGCCATCGGTCTCCACCACCCAGACATCGTGCTGGGGGTAGGCCCGCACCCTGCCGTGCCGGCCGACGCCGCCCGAGGACGCCCAGTTCGCCCCAGCCCACGTCGTGGGGGCCTGCGCCCGCCCTCGGGGCGCCCCCAAGCAGTCCCCCCGCACCACTGGGTCGCTGCCTGTCGCGACCCCCGGTCCACACTCGTGACCCGACCACACCATGAAGAACCCCGCCTCTTCCATTGGGGCACGCGGACCCCGCCACCGCTGCCCACCCCCGAGTCACCAGTCTCAGCCATGGGCCGCCGCGGGGAAATACGCAATCCGCCGTACTACTCGCGCGTCCACCGCAGACCACTGACAGCCACCGCAGGCAAACGGCCGTTTCGGCGGGCCTGCTCCACCGTTGCACGTAGGTCCCTCTCCACCAACGGTCGGATGCGTTCTCCACCACGCCTCACCACGATGGACGTCTCGGCGCCGGCGGGCGCCGAGACGCCCGGTGCCGAGGGGCCCGGGCGCTGTGCCGAAGGGGTGGCGGGATGAAACTGATGGAGCGGCTGTTCGACAACGCCTGGTACGTCGCCAGCGCGGAGGAAACCGCGCGGGCTGACCTCGCGGCCGAGCTGCTTCGGGCCGAACAGGCGCATGACGTGGCGGTCGCCGAGGTGCAGCGCGCCCGGGAGGTCTCCTACGCGGCGGTGGCGGTGGCCCTGTCGAGCCTGAACTCCACCCTCGCCGCCCTGGGCCGGGCCCAGACCAAGGCCGAGGCTGCCGCCCGCTGCACCGACATCGTGGACGGGCACGCGTTCAGCGTCACGCGCATCCGCGGTGTCACGGGTGCGCCGGAGGTCGTGGTCGCGTCCTGCACCCTCGAGCGCACCGCGACGCTGCGATCCCCAGAGGGCAGCGACGTCTGGACGGCGCGGCTGCACGACCCTGCAAGCGGTGGTGTCCCCGCCTCGGTCTACCTGGCTGCCGACGCCGGCGAGTCGTTCGAGCAGGCCTGCCGCTGGGTGGCGACCGGATCGCTGTAGCACTGCAAGCTCATCCACGACGGGTGAGCCGCGCAGCCGGGGTCCTTCCTAGCGTGGTGGTGACGTCTGGAGGTGGGTCGGGCGTCCGCCAGCGGCGTCCGACAGCGGGAGGAGCATCCGGTGCTCATCGTGGCCATCCTCGTCATCGGGCTCTCGGCCGGCTGGGCCGCCCACCTCCTGGTGGGTCGCGGCCAGCCGAACTACGGCCGGCTGTTCCTCGTGGGCATCGCAGGCTCCCTCGTCGGCGGCCTGGTCGGCAGCCTCCTGTTCGGCGACGGCCTCGAGCTGCGCCTGAGCGGGCTCGTGGGCTCGATCCTCGGGGCCATCCTCGTGCTCGTGGTGCTGAACAGTCTGGGAGCGGGGACGCCCAAGCAGCAATCGCGCCACTGACCAGTGCCCCACCGGTCAGTGCAGCTGTGACTTCAGCGCGATCATCACCAGCCCGAACAGCCCGGCCACCAACGACGACGCCACCCGCTCCCACGGCGTGAGATGGCCGTTCCTGCCCATGGCCCAGCCGGCGATGCAGAGCAGCGCCGTGCTGCACACCAGCGCCGACAGCACCGCGCCGTACAGCTCGACCCCGAGCAGGGTGAGCACGGAGAGCACCGCGAGCGGCAGGTAGGAGGCGGTGACCATCTCCCAGCCGTTGGTGAGCTGGCTGCGGGCCTGCGCCCAGGTCGGCCGATGCCCCTGGTGGATGCGCTCGGCGACCAGCCGCGCGTAGCGCTCGGCACCCCAGTAGATGACCATCGTGACGAGCACGGCGACCACCACCGCCAGGGCGGTCTCGGCATGGGCGGAGGCCATGACGGCGGCGCTGACGATCACCCCGTAGATGGTGGCTGCGGTGTTTTCCTCGGTGGGGCGGGACCGGCGAGCGGAGGCCATGCTGCAGCGTCTCCGCACGCCGGCGGTCGTGGCAACCTCCCCGCGGATGATTTCAGGTGGCGCGGCCGATGATCTCCTCGGCGACTCGCTCCGGCTGCGTCTCCGGCAGCCAGTGCCCTGCGTCGAGCTCGACGAACCGGTAGTCCGACGCGACGTACCGGGCGGTGCGCTGCGCGGCCGCCCGCCCGAGGGCGGGGTCGGAGCTGCCCCACACGTAGGTGGTGGGCACGGCGATGCGCCGGTCCACGGCCGCGTACCGCCCGCCGCCTCCCTGCCGTCCCGTGCGGGTCAGGGCGCGGTACCAGTTCAGCCCCCCGGTGGCCGCGCCGGGCTCACGGAACCGCGCGGCATACCGCTGCGCGTCCTCGCGCGGGAGCCCGCTCCTGCGGAGCACGAGGGGCAGGCCCGCCCGCAGCACCAGCTCGGGCAGCACGGGCACCTGGAAGGCCGCCATGTACCAGCTGCGCAGTCCCTGGTCGCCGTGGCGGAAGGCCCAGGCCATGGCGCGGTGGTGCGGGGTCGAGAGCACCGTCAGGCTCCGCAGCCGGTCAGGGTGCCGCTCGGCGAAGGCCCACGCCACCGAGCCGCCCCAGTCGTGCCCCACGAGGTGGGCCTGCTCGACGCCTGCCTGGTCCATCACCGCGCGGACGTCACCGACCAGCTCGCGCATCCCGTATGCCGTCGTCGCCGGCGGGCGCGCATCCGGCGAGCAGCCGCGCTGGTCCGGCGCGAGCGTGCGCAGCCCCGCCGCGTGGAGCAGGGGTGCGACGCGTCGCCAGGCCGTGTGGTCCTGGGGCCAGCCGTGGAGGAGCACGACGGCATCGCCCTCCCGGGGGCCCTCGTCCCACACGTCGAAGGTCAGCCCGTCCCGCGCGCACCTCTGCATGCGGGCGACGCTACCGGCGCACAGCCCGGCCGGGACCAAGGGCCCTCCCACCCGCGGGGAGCCCGCTCCTAGCGTGGCGGGGAGGGGCTGGAGACGGGAGGTCTTGCCATGTTCAGCGACCGCCGCGACGCGGGCCGACAGCTCGCCCAGAGCCTCAGGCGCTACCGGGGTCCAGACACCCTCGTCCTCGGACTGCCCCGCGGGGGAGTGCCGGTGGCGGCCGAGGTGGCCGCCGCCCTGGGTGCGCCTCTGGACGTGGTCGTCGTCCGCAAGCTGGGCGTGCCCTACCAGCCGGAGCTGGCGATGGGCGCGGTCGGCGAGGGCGACGTCATGGTCGTCAACGACGAGGTCGTGCGGCACCTGCACATGAGCGAGGCCGAGCTGTCGATGGTCGCGGCCCGGGAGCGGCAGGTCGTCGCCGAGCGTGCAAGGCGCTTCCGTCCCGACCACCCGGCGCTGTCGCTCGCCGGCAAGGTCGCCGTCATCGTCGACGACGGGATCGCCACCGGGTCGACCGCCCACGCAGCCTGTGCCGTCACCCGTGCCGCAGGTGCCGAGCTGGTCGTGCTGGCCGTCCCCGTGGCCCCGGCCGACAGCCACCCGGAGCACTGGCCCGAGGTCGACGAGTTCGTCTGCCTCCAACGCCCCCACCGCTTCTACGCCGTGGGCCAGTTCTACGACGACTTCGGCCAGACCACCGACGACGAGGTGGTGGCCCTGCTCAAGCTGGCCGCGGCTGCGGCCGCCCCCGTGGAGCAGGCTGCGACGGGCGGACCCGAGCCGGTGCGGCACATCGCGCCCGAGCACCCAGCCCTCGACGAGGATGTCGACATCCCCGTGGCCGGCACGGCCCTCCCGGGCCATGTCACCCTCCCGGCGGGGGCGGGCGCCATCGTCCTGTTCGCCCACGGCAGCGGCAGCAGCAGGCACAGCCCGCGCAACCGCTACGTCGCCACGGTGCTGCAGGAGGGTGGGCTCGGAACGCTGCTGTTCGACCTGCTCACGCCGGCCGAGGAGGCGCACCGCTCCAACGTCTTCGACATCGACCTGCTCGCCGAGCGGCTGGTGACGGTCACCGACTGGGTCGTGCGCCAGCCCTGGGGAGCGCCGCTGCAGGTCGGCTACTTCGGCGCCAGCACGGGAGCGGCCGCCGCGCTGGCCGCGGCAGCCGTCCGGACCCGGCAGATCGCGGCGGTGGTCTCACGCGGAGGGCGCCCCGACCTGGCGATCCCGGTGCTTGACCGGGTCACCGCGCCGACGCTGCTGATCGTCGGCAGCCACGACGAGATGGTCCTGGAGCTCAACCGCAGGGCCCAGCGGCAACTGACGTGCGAGTGCGACCTGGCCGTGGTGCCCGGCGCGACCCACCTGTTCGAGGAGCCGGGCACGCTGGCCCAGGCGGCCCGGCTGGCCCGCGACTGGTTCCTGGGCCACCTCGCGGTGCGGGGGTCCATGACGGCGTGAGCGTCGTTGCCCACGGACCGAGCCGTGGCATCGCCCTCGGCTGCCGTGCGCGACAATTGAAGGGTGAATGACCCGACCCGCCGCGCGCACCCCCTGGGCGGGCGGCGGGCCTGGTCGGTGTACGTAGCGGCGGTGGCGGTCTACGTCCTCGCGGTGTTCCACCGCAGCTCCCTCGGGGTCGCGGGGCTGCTGGCGGCCGACCGCTTCGAGATCGCCGCCACCGAGCTGTCGATCTTCACGATGGTGCAGTTGTTCGTCTACGCGGCGATGCAGATCCCCGTCGGCGCCCTGCTCGACCGGTTCGGGCCCAAGCGGCTCCTCATGACGGGCGTGGCGACGATGACGGTCGCCCAGTTCGCGTTCGCGTTCGCCGACTCCTTCGGCATGGGCATCCTCGCCAGGGTGGCGGTGGGGGTCGGCGATGCCATGGTCTTCGTGCCGCTGCTGCGCCTGGTCGCCCTGTGGTTCCCGCCGGTGCGCATCCCCATGGTCACCCAGCTCACCGGGTTGCTCGGCCAGATGGGCGCCCTCGTGGCCGCCTCCCCCCTCGTGGCTACGCTGCACCACTGGGGGTGGACCCCGTCGTTCGCGACCGCGGCGGCGGTCGGGGTGCTCCTCGGCATGCTCCTCGTGCTGGTCGTGCGCGACTCGCCCCATCCCGACCACGAGCTCGACCAGATCAAGGTGCGCGCCCTGGCCCGTGCCCTGCGCGCGGCCTGGTCGACCCCCGGCACCCGGCTGGGCCTGTGGTCGCACTTCACGGTGCAGTTCGGCGCCACCGTGTTCGCGCTGCTGTGGGGCTACCCGTTCCTCGTGGCGGGGCAGGGCCTGGAGCCAGGCGCTGCCGGGTTCCTGCTCATCCTCATGACGCTCACCGCCGTGGTCTGCGGTCCTGCCATCGGCACCTTCGTAACGCGCTACCCGTTCTCGCGGTCCACCCTCATGCTCGGCATCGTCGGCGCCATCGCCGGCGTCTGGGCGATCGTGCTGCTGTGGCCGGGTAGGGCGCCCCTGTGGCTGCTCGTGGTGCTGGTCGTCGTCACCGCGGTGGGCGGACCCGGGTCGATGGTCGGCTTCGACCTGGCCCGCACCTTCAACCCTCCGACCCGGGTCGGCAGCGCCACCGGCATCGTCAACGTCGGCGGGTTCGTGGCCTCGCTGTCCACGGTGATGCTGATCGGCGCCGTGCTCGACCGGGTGGCCCCTGGTGGGCCGGCGACCTACACCGTCGACTCGTTCCGGGTCGCCATGTCGGTGCAGTACCTCGTCTGGGTGGTCGGCGTCGTGCAGATCCTCCGCTACCGCCGGCTGGTGCGCCGCGACCTGCGCGAGAACCGGCCCGAGGTGTATGCCGCGCTGCGCGCCGGCGAGGTGCGGCTCCCCTCCTGAGGTGGCCGCCTTCCGTGGCAACTGCGAGTCTGTGACCGATTCGCAACGTTTCCCGCCATGGTGCGCCGCGGATCCCCCTACCTGCTGAAACGAACGCCACGGACGTCGTTTCGAGTCAGGACTCGGGGACCGCCGAACTGCTGTGACGGCTGGGGTTCCTGTGAAACCCGGCTCTACGCTCGTGCGTCAGCGGAGGCCGGATGATCGAGGCCCCCTGCACCGGCGCCCACGTCCGCGAGGCCACCATCTACCGCTCCGACCTGTTGCCCTACGGCGGCCGGGTGGGCTGACCGCTCGCGCAGGTCACACGTCGTGGAGCGGCCTCTCCTTGGTCGCCAGCTCCTCGGACGCCTTGGCGCTCGCGCGCTGGGTCTCCTGCTCGGTGTGCGCGACCGGCGGCTTGGCCTCGTGCTGGTTGGCCAAGGTCCAGCGGGCGGTGGTCATGCCGGCCTCCTTGGCGCGCTGCAGCGCCTCGGTGACGCACTGCTCGGCCTCGGTGCGACCGACCCAGTGGGCGCCCTCGACGGACTTGCCCGGCTCGAGGTCCTTGTAGGTCTCGAAGAAGTGCTGGATCTCGAGGCGGTCGAACTCGCTGATGTCGTCGAGCTCCTTGATGTGCGCCTGGCGCGGGTCGCCGGCCGGGATGCACAGGATCTTGTCGTCGCCACCGGCCTCGTCGCGCATGTGGAACATGCCGATCGGGCGGGCGCGCACGATGCAGCCCGGGAAGGTCGGCTCCTGAAGCAGCACGAGCGCGTCGAGCGGGTCGCCGTCCTCGCCGAGGCTGTCCTCGACGTAGCCGTAGTCGGACGGGTAGCTCATCGCCGTGAAGAGCAGCCGGTCGAGGCGGATGCGTCCCGTCTCGTGGTCGACCTCGTACTTGTTGCGGTGACCCTTGGGGATCTCGATGGTGACGTCGAACTCCACGACGGCTGCCCCTTACTCTCGGTGGTGCACTGGTGTCTCTAGGTGGTGCGTGACCTAGGCTCGCGGGCAAGTGTCCCGTATCCACGGTCGATGAGCATGAGGGGGTCGTGTGCGCCGACTGGTCGCGGTCCTGCTCGCCCTCGTGCTGCTGCTGGTCGGATACGGCGCCCTCGACGTCCTCGACCTCGCCCCGGGCATCCTCACGCGCGATGCCGCGACCGGCCCGCTGCCGGAGCCGGAGCCGACGGGGACGCAGACCGCCGGGCCGGCGCCCACCCTCCCGCGGACCGACGACACGGCGACCCCGCTCCAGGCGGCTGCCCTCTCGGCGCCGGTGCCCGCCCCCACCGTGCTGCGCCGCGAGCTCGCCGACGAGCTGGCCGCCCCGGCCCTCGGCGACTCCATCGGGGTGACGGTGCGCGACGCCTTCACCGGCGACCACCTCCTCGACATCGACGCCGAACGGCCGCGCGTGCCGGCCTCGACCGCCAAGATCCTCACCGCGCTCGCCGTCGGGGTGACCCTGGACCCGGCCACCACCCTGCCCACCCGGGTCGTCCAGGGCCGCAGCCCCTCCGAGATCGTGCTCGTCGCGGGCGGCGACTCGCTCCTCGCGCGGGGGAAGGGCAGCCCCACGGCGGTCGCCGGCCGCGCCGGCCTCGGCGACCTGGCGGGCCAGGTGGCCACCGCCCTGCAGGCAGCGGGTACCGGGGCGGTGACGGTGCGGCTCGACATGACGTATGCCGCCGGGCCCCGGTACGCGCCGGGCTGGACCACCGCGGACGTGGACGCGGGCTTCACCCAGGGCGTCTCCATGCTGGGGCTGGCGTCGCAGCGGCCACGCCCCGGCAAGCCATCGCCGTCGGTGTCGGAGGACGCCGTGCTGGAGGCGTTCCTCGCGGCCCTGGGCAAGGCGGGCATCACGGCCAAGGCCGCCCCCGACGGCACTCGCGCCCTGGCCGCGGCAGCCGACGCCGCCGAGCTGGGCCGAGTGGAGTCCGCACCGGTCGGCGACATCCTCGCCCTGGCGCTCGACGACAGCGACAACGCCCTGACCGAGTCGCTGGCCCGGCAGGCCAGCGTGCAGGCCGGCGGCGGAGCCGGCTTCGAGGCCGCGACGGCCCTGGTGCGGCGCACCGTCGCCGGTCTCGGGGTCGACCTCAGCGGCGTGCGCCTGAAGGACACCAGCGGCCTCACGTCCGGCCAGGCGATCCCGGCACGGGTGCTCGGCGACGTGCTCGCCCTCGGCGCCAGCGGCACGGTGCCGTCCATGCGTGACACGCTGTCCCAGCTTCCCGTGGCGGGCCTCGACGGCACCCTGTACGACCGGTTCGACGAGCCGGGCAGCCGCTCCGCCGCCGGCCTCGCCCGGGCCAAGACCGGCACCCTGACCGGCGCCAGCAGCCTGGCGGGCACGGTGGTCGACCGCGACGGCCGGGTGCTGACCTTCGCCGTCGTCGCCGACCGGGTGCCCGGGGGCTTCCCGGGCACCGTCGCCGCCCGGGCGGCGCTGGACCGGTTCGTGGCGGCCCTCGCGTCCTGCGGCTGCCGCTGACCTACGGTGGGGAGATGAGCATGAGCGACACGAGCGACCCCGGCCCCGCCGGGGCGGGTCCCGGTCCCGTCGACTGGGAGTTCGCCAAGCAGGCGGGGGCGCGCATCGTGCCGGCCGGCCCCAAGGTGAGTGCCGACGAGGCGGCCGGGGTGGTGGCGTCCATCCACCGGGCCGCCGCCCGGGCCCAGCAGCCGGTGGCCGAGACCGCCCGGCTGCACGCCCCGGGGGAGGCTCCGGCGCCACTGGTCGTCGATCGTCCGACCTGGATCGGGCTCAACGCCGACTCCATGTCCGCGATGGTCGACCCGGTGTTCGCCCAGATCGTCGGGCGCCGCAAGCAGCAGTCCTCGGCGGCCGTCGCCGCGGTGGGCGGCAAGGTGACCGGCGGCGAGGCGGGGGCGCTGCTGGCCTTCATGGCGAGCAAGGTGCTGGGGCAGTACGACCTGGCACCGGGTGGCACCCCGCGCCTGCTGCTCGTGGCCCCCAACGTGGTCCACGTCGAGCGCCAGCTCGGCGTTGACCCCGACGACTTCCGCCTGTGGGTCTGCATGCACGAGGAGACCCACCGGGTGCAGTTCACGGCGGTGCCGTGGCTGCGGGAGCACATGATCGAGCGGGCCCGCTCCCTCGCCAGCGAGATGGCCCCCGACCCGGGCAAGCTCCAGGACGTCCTCAGCCGCCTCTCCCGCCAGCTGCCGGAGGCCTTCAAGAGCGGCGGCACCGGCATCACCGAGCTCATCGCGACACCCGAGCAGCGCGAACGCCTCGCCCAGATGACGGCCGTCATGTCCCTGCTCGAGGGGCATGCCGACGTGGTGATGGACGAGGTCGGCCCTCAGGTCATCCCGTCGGTCGCCGAGATCCGGGCCAAGTTCAACGAGCGGCGCAAGGGCGTGGGGGCCTTCGACCGCCTGCTGCGCCGGCTTCTGGGCCTCGAGGCCAAGATGCGTCAGTACCGCGACGGCGCGGTCTTCGTGCGCTCGGTCATCGACGAGGTGGGCGTGGACGGCTTCAACCGTGTGTGGACCTCCCCGGAGACGCTGCCGCTGCCCCGGGAGATCGAGGAGCCGTCGGCGTGGGTGGCCCGCGTCCACGGGTGACGTCGCGGTGACCCCGTGACCGGCCCGCACCCGGTGGTGGCGGCGGTGCGCCTCGCCGTCCGCTCCCTGCTCTGCGACCTCGATCCGGGCTCGATGGTCCTGGTGGCCTGCAGCGGTGGGGCCGACTCGCTGGCGCTGGCCTCGGCGGTGGCCTTCGAGGCGCCCAAGCTGGCCGTCGGGGCCGGCGCCGTCGTGGTCGACCACGGGCTCCAGTCCGGCTCGGCCGACATAGCCCGGCGCGCCTCACAGCAGTGCCGTGCCCTGGGCCTCGACCCGGTCGAGGTGGTGCCCGTGTCGGTCGACCCCGGCAGGGGCGGGCCGGAGGCGGCCGCCCGGTCCGCGCGCTACGTCGCCCTCGACGCGGCCGCCGAGCGGCTCGGGGCCGCGCTGGTGCTGCTGGGCCACACCCGCGACGACCAGGCCGAGCAGGTGCTGCTGGGCCTGGCGCGCGGCTCCGGAGCCCGCTCCCTGTCCGGTATGCCGGCGCGACGCGGCCGCTACGCCCGCCCCCTCCTCCACCTCTCCCGCGCGCAGACGGCCGCCGCGTGCGCGGCGAGCGGGCTGGAAGCGTGGGCGGACCCGCACAACGCCGACCCGGCATACGCGCGGGTCCGCGCCCGGTCGGTGATGCCGGCGCTCGAGGCGGCGCTCGGGCCGGGGGTCGCCGCCGCCCTGGCCCGCACGGCGGACCGGCTGCGCGAGGACGCCGACCACCTCGACGCGCTGGCCGGGGCGGCAGCCGAAGCACTGGGCGAGGGGCCGTTCGCTGTGTCCGACCTCCAGGCGGTGCCGCGGGCGGTGCGCACGCGTGCCTGGCGCCTGCTCCTCATCGCCGCGGGGGCCCCTGCCGGCCAGCTCGCGTTCTCGCACGTCGAGGCGTGCGACGCCCTGCTGACCCGCTGGCACGGCCAGGGGCCGATCAGCGTCCCCGGCCCGGTCGCCGTCACCCGCTCGGGCGGCCGGGTGTCCATCGCCGCCCGCTCTCGGGTTGAATAGGCAGGGCCGACCGGCCCGAGACTTCAGGAGTTGAACGTGGACGCTGCCCACATGGGAGCCGATCTCGAGAAGGTGCTCATCACCGAGGAGGAGATCCTCGCCAAGCTGGAGGAGCTCGCCAAGGAGATCTGGGCCGAGTACGAGGGCAAGGACCTGCTCCTGGTCGGCGTCCTCAAGGGCGCCGTGATGGTCATGGCCGACCTGTCCCGCGCCCTGCCCGGCACGGCCCCCGTCGACTGGATGGCCGTGTCGTCCTACGGGTCGGGCACCAAGTCCTCCGGCGTGGTGCGCATCCTCAAGGACCTCGACACCGACATCACCGGCAAGCACGTGCTGATCGTCGAGGACATCGTCGACTCCGGCCTGACCCTGTCGTGGATCAAGGCCAACCTCGAGTCGCGCTCGCCGGCGTCGGTCGAGATCTGCACGCTGCTGCGCAAGCCCGAGGCGGCCAAGGTCGACATCGACGTGCGCTGGGTCGGCTTCGACATCCCCAACGAGTTCGTCGTCGGCTACGGCCTCGACTACGCCGAGCGCTACCGCAACCTGCGGGTCGTGGGAACCCTCGCGCCGCACGTCTACTCCTAGGGCCCCACCCGAAGGGATCCAACCCGTCGGTTTCGGTGGCGGAACACCCGTGCGGGCTGCATCGTTGACCCCCACAGGCGGCGGTCACGCCGGTGTACCGTCGTCACTACGTCGTGTCCCGTCGGGGCGTCGGCGCGTTCGCTGATCGAGCAGGAGGCACGGGGTGGCAGCACCCCGCACACACATGGATTTCAAGCGCATTCTCCGGACCCCGTTGTTCTGGGTCATCGTGGTGGTCGCCACCACCCTCATGGTGTTCTCCTTCAGCGACAGCGGCGGCTACACGCGCATCGACACCTCGGCGGCCGAGCAGCTGATCGCCGACAAGAAGGTCGAGCGCATCCAGATCACCAACAACGAGGTCGTCGACCTCGACCTCAAGTCCGGTGAGAAGTACTCCGACGGCGAGAACATCAAGGACGCCACCAAGGTCCGCACCCAGTACGTCGAGGCGGCCGGGCCCGAGTTCGTGAAGCTGGTGCAGGCCAACGAGCCGCCCGGTGGCTACAACATGGAGGTCAAGGACACCAACCCGCTGCTGGCCCTGCTCGGGTCGCTGCTGCCGATCATCATCCTGCTCGGCCTCTTCTGGTTCCTCATGTCGCAGATGCAGGGCGGCGGCTCGCGCGTCATGCAGTTCGGCAAGTCCAAGGCCAAGCTCGCCACCAAGGACACCCCGAAGGTCACCTTCGCCGACGTCGCCGGTGCCGACGAGGCGGTCGAGGAGCTCCACGAGATCAAGGAGTTCCTGGCCGAGCCGGCGAAGTTCCTCGCGGTCGGCGCCAAGATCCCCAAGGGCGTGCTGCTCTACGGCCCTCCCGGCACAGGCAAGACCCTGCTCGCGCGCTCCGTCGCGGGCGAGGCGGGCGTGCCGTTCTACTCGATCTCCGGCTCGGACTTCGTCGAGATGTTCGTCGGTGTCGGCGCCTCGCGCGTGCGTGACCTGTTCGAGCAGGCCAAGGCCAACGCCCCGGCCATCATCTTCGTCGACGAGATCGACGCGGTCGGCCGCCACCGCGGCGCCGGCCTCGGCGGCGGCCACGACGAGCGCGAGCAGACGCTGAACCAGCTGCTCGTCGAGATGGACGGCTTCGACGTCAAGACCAACGTCATCCTCATCGCGGCCACCAACCGCCCCGACATCCTCGACCCGGCACTGCTGCGCCCGGGCCGCTTCGACCGCCAGATCGCCGTCGAGGCGCCCGACATGATCGGCCGCCACCGCATCCTCGAGGTGCACTCCCAGGGCAAGCCGATGGCCACCGGCGTCGACCTGCTCGCCGTGGCGCGCCGCACCCCGGGCTTCACCGGCGCCGACCTGGCCAACGTGCTCAACGAGGCCGCCCTGCTCACGGCGCGCAGCGACCAGAAGCTCATCGACAATGCGGCCCTGGACGAGGCCATCGACCGCGTCATCGCCGGCCCGCAGAAGCGCACCCGGATCATGTCCGCCAAGGAGCGCAAGATCACGGCCTACCACGAGGGCGGCCACGCCCTGGTGGCGGCGGCCATGAACCACACCGACCCGGTCACCAAGGTGACCATCCTGCCGCGCGGCCGGGCCCTCGGCTACACGATGGTCATGCCGACCGACGACAAGTACTCGACCACGCGCAACGAGATCCTCGACCAGCTCTCCTACGCCCTCGGCGGCCGCGTCGCGGAGGAGGTCGTCTTCCACGACCCCACCACCGGCGCCGCCAACGACATCGAGAAGGCCACCGCGATGGCCCGCAAGATGGTCACCGAGTACGGCATGAGCGAGCGCGTCGGCGCGATCAAGCTCGGCCAGAGCCAGGGCGAGGTCTTCCTCGGCCGCGACATGGGCCACCAGCGCGACTACAGCGAGGACGTCGCCAGCGTGGTCGACGAGGAGGTCCGCCGCCTCATCGACGCCGCCCACGACGAGGCCTGGCACGTCATCAACGACAACCGCGCGGTCCTCGACCACCTCGTGCTCGAGCTGCTCGAGAAGGAGACCCTCAACGCGGCCGAGCTCGCGGAGATCTTCTCGTCGGTCAAGAAGCGCCCCCTGCGCCCGACCTGGCTCTCGAGCGAGACCCGTCTGCTGTCCGACCAGCCGCCCGTGCTGACGCCGGCCGAGCGGGCCGCCCAGAACGGTGGCCAGAACGGGACCGCCCAGAGCGCCGACGGCTCGCAGTCCACGGCCGACGCCATCGACGAGGCGGCCCAGGCGGGCGCCTACCCGCACAAGGAAGAGCACCCCCCGGCGAAGGTCATCGAGGTCCCCGAGGGCGGCCATGTCGACCCCAACTCGCACTGAGGCCGAGGGCGACGCCGTCGGGGCCCGTAACGCGATCGACTTCGAGCGGGCCGAGGCCGCCGTCCGGGAGCTGCTCATCGCGGTCGGGGAGGACCCCGACCGCGAGGGGCTGCTCGAGACCCCCGCCCGGGTGGCCCGCGCCTACGCCGAGACCTTCGCCGGCCTTCGGATGACGCCGGAGGAGGTGCTGTCGGCGACCTTCTCGATCGAGCACGAGGAGATGATCATCGTGCGCGACATCGAGGTCTACAGCACCTGCGAGCACCACCTCGTGCCCTTCCACGGTGTCGCGCACGTCGGCTACATCCCGGCCCATGACGGCCGGGTCACCGGGCTGTCGAAGATCGCCCGGCTCGTCGAGGTCTTCGCCCGCCGGCCGCAGGTGCAGGAGCGGATGACCACGCAGATCGCCGACGCCCTCGTCGAGCACCTCGGCGCCCAGGGCGTGATCGTCGTCGTGGAGTGCGAGCACCTGTGCATGTCGATGCGCGGGGTCCGCAAGCCTGGTTCGCGCACGATCACGTCGGCGGTCCGCGGCCAGCTCCGCGACCCGGCGACCCGCGCCGAGGCGATGGCGCTGCTGCAGGGCGGCCAGCGCTGACATGATCCCTCAGCGCCCCAGCGGGATGCCGCTGGTGATGGGCGTCGTCAACGTCACGCCCGACTCCTTCAGCGACGGCGGGCAGTGGTTCGAGCCCGAGGCGGCCGTGGCGCACGGGCGCGACTTGCTCGACCAGGGCGCGGACATCCTCGACGTGGGTGGTGAGTCCACCCGCCCGGGGGCCGAGCGGCCATCGCTGCAGGAGGAGCTGCGCCGCGTGCTCCCGGTGGTGGCCGAGCTCGCCGGGCTCGGTGCGACCGTCTCCGTCGACACCATGCGCGCCGAGGTCGCCGCCCGCGCGGTGGAGGCCGGCGCCGCGATCATCAACGACGTCAGCGGCGGCCTCGCCGACCCCGACATGGCGTCGGTGGCTGCGTCGGCAGCGGTGCCGTTCATCGCGATGCACTGGCGCGGGCACAGCCGCGACATGCAGGACAAGGCCGTGTATGCCGATGTGGCCGCCGAGGTCTGCGCCGAGCTGACCGTGCGCGCCGAGCACCTGCGCGGGCAGGGCATCGCCGAGGAGAACCTCGTGCTCGACCCAGGCTTCGGCTTCTCCAAGCTGGCTGCCCACAACTGGAGCCTGCTGCGCCACCTCGACCAGGTCGTCGCCCTGGGGTACCCGGTGCTGGTGGGCACCTCCCGCAAGACCTTCCTCGGACGGCTCGGCGTGCCGGAAGGTGGTCAGCCGAGGCCTCCGCTGGATCGCGACGCGGCAACCGCGGCGACGTCCCTGGTCGCGGCACGGTCCGGGGTCTGGTGCGTGCGGGTGCACGACGTCCCGTCCACCCTCGACGCCCTGCGCGTCGCCGCCGCCCTGGAGGAGGCGCCGTGACCGACCAGATCGTCCTGAAGGGCATCTCCGCCAAGGGCTTCCACGGCGTCCTGGACTTCGAGAAGCGCGACGGCCAGACCTTCGTCGTCGACGTCGTCATGGACATCGACCTCGCCCCGGCGGGGGCCAGTGACGACCTCGCCGACACGGTCAACTACGCCGAGGTGGCGGGCGACGTGGTCGGGATCATCGAGGGTGAGCCGCTCGACCTCATCGAGGCCGTCGCCGAGCGCATCGCCACCGCCGTGCTGACCCGACCGCTGGTCGAGGCCGTCGAGGTGGTCGTGCACAAGCCGGAGGCGCCGGTGGGCCACCCGTTCACCGACGTGCAGGTGCGGGTGCGCCGCGAGCGCGAGACCCCGGTGGTGATCGCCCTCGGCTCCAACGTCGGCGAGTCGCTCGAGACGCTGCGCCACGCCGTGGTCGCGCTGCTCGGGGCGGTCGACGTCGACGCGGTGTCCCCCGTCGTGGAGACCGACCCCGTCGGCGGACCGGACCAGCCGGCATACCTCAACGCGGTGGTGGTGGGCACCACCCCGGCCTCGCCACGAGCGCTGCTGCGCTTCCTGCACGACGTCGAGCGCGCGCACGGCCGCACCCGTGACGTGCGGTGGGGGCCGCGCACGCTCGACCTCGACCTCGTCCAGTACGGCGACCCGGCCTTCAACACCGACGTGCAGCTCGACGACCCGGCGCTGACGCTGCCGCACCCCCGGGCGCACGAGCGGGCCTTCGTGCTGGTGCCGTGGCTGCAGGCTGACCCCGAGGCCACCCTGCGGGTCGAGGGGGCCGCGCGACGGGTGGCCGACCTCGTCGCGGCGATGGACACCTCCGGGGTGCGGCCGGGCCCGGAGGGCGACCTGCTGGACGACGCATGGTGAACGAGGGACGTGGGCTGAGGGTCTCGCACCTGGTCGGGGTCGCCCTCGTCGTGGGCGCGCTGTCGTGGATGGGTTGGAGCGTCTACCTCTCCCGGGGCAACCTGCTGCCGCCGTCGACGTGGATCTCGTCGATCATCCTGGTCGTCACCGCGGCGCTCGTCTTCGCGGCCGGGCTGCCGGTGCGGCGATTCCTCCAGGGCCGGGCCACCCGCCCGCTCAGCCCGCTCCGTGCCGCACGCACCCTCGTGCTCGCCCAGGCGGCCGCGCTCACGGGCGCCGGCGTCCTCGGCTTCTACGCCGCTCAGGTGGTGCTGCTCGTGCCCGACATCGACCTGCTGTCCTACCGCACGCTGTTCTGGCGGCTGCTCGCCCTGTGTGCCGGTGCGCTGCTGCTGGCGGCCGCGGGCATGGCGACCCAGCGGATGTGCCGGATCGAACCCAGCGACGAGGACCGTGAGGGATGGGACGAGGACAACGGTCGCCAGGACGAGCACAGGCACTGAGCGAAAGAGTCGCCCATCGACCGGGCTACTTGTCGACGTCGCCGACCACGAAGAACATCGAGCCGAGGATGGCGACCATGTCGGCGATGAGGTTGCCCGGCAGCACCTCGCCGAGCACCGCGATGTTGTTGAACGACGCCGAGCGCAGCTTCAGGCGCCACGGCGTCTTCTCCCCGCGCGAGACGAGGTAGTAACCGTTGAGCCCCAACGGGTTCTCGGTCGCGGTGTAGAGGTCGCCCTCGGGCACCTTGAGCACCTTCGGCAGCCGCACGTTGACCGGGCCCTGCGGCAGCGAGCGCAGGCGGTCGAGGCAGGCGTCGGCGAGGTCGAGGCTGACGTGCACCTGCTCGAGCAGCACCTCGAGGCGGGCCAGGCAGTCGCCGGCCGTGCGGGTGACGACGCGGCCGGGTCCGCCCGCCGCGAACAGCTCGGCGTAGGCGAGGTAGGGCTCGTCACGCCTGAGGTCGAGGTCGACTCCGGAGGCCCGGGCGATCGGACCCGAAACCCCATACGCCGCAATCATTTCCGGTGCCAGGACGCCCACGCCGCGCGTGCGCGCCTCGAGGATCTCGTTGCCCACGATGAGCGACTCGAGCTCCGGCAGCCGCGCGCGGACGGCGCGCACGGCATACGAGACGCGCTCGAGCCAGCCCGCGGGGAGGTCCTCCTTGAGGCCGCCGACCCGGTTGAACATGTAGTGCATCCGGCCGCCGGAGGCCTCCTCCATCACCGCCTGGAGCTCCTCGCGCTCGCGGAACGCGTAGAACACCGGCGTGATCGCACCGAGCTCGAGCGGGTAGGAGCCGAGGAACATCAGGTGGTTGAGCACCCGGTTGAGCTCGGCGAGCAGGGTCCGCGCCCAGACTGCACGCTCGGGCACCTCCATGCCGAGCATCCGCTCGACGCCGAGCACCACCCCGAGCTCGTTGGAGAACGCCGAGAGCCAGTCGTGCCGGTTCGCCAGCACGATGATCTGCCGGTAGTCGCGCACCTCGAAGAGCTTCTCGGCGCCGCGGTGCATGTAGCCGACAATCGGTTCGGCCGAGACGATGCGCTCGCCGTCGACGACGATCCGCAGCCGGAGCACTCCGTGGGTGGCCGGGTGCTGCGGCCCGATGTTGAGCACCATGTCGGCGGTGGCGAGGCCGCCGGCGCCCATGCCGACGGTGAGCTCCCGCTGTCCGGCCGACGAGGTCATGGCGGCCAGTCTGCCCCATCCGGTGGGGAGGGCGGGGGTATGCCGCGTGGTCGGCTCAGGCGGGGCATCCGGGCAGGTTGTCGACCGCGACGGCGCGACCCTTGTCGTCGAGGCGCACCAGCACGAGGTTCTCGCCCTCGGCGAGGCCGGCCATCTCCTTCACCGTGGCCGACCTGGTCTGCTGCGGCTCACCCGCCTTCACGCAGTGGTGGTAGAGCACCCGCGGGTCCTCGGCCACCGGGATGTCGTAGGTGAGCCGGTCGTTCTGGTTCGTGTAGGGCCTGCCCTTGAACGGAGCGAGGGGCACCCCTGCGCGGGCCAGCTTCGCGTCGTCGAGCCCCTTCCAGGTCCAGCGGTCGAGCGTGAGCACCTGCGTGCCGGCCACCGTCCTCAGCCTGGTCACGGTGCCGAAGTCGTAGCCGCGGCCCACGACGTCGCTCTTGGGGGGTGCGGGCGCGGCCGTGCTCGTCTTCTTCGGCGCAGCCTTGGGGGAGGCGGTCACGGTCGGGGTGACGGTCACGGTCACGGGACCGCCGGCGCTGCCGCCCGAGTCGCCGCACGCCACGGGGAGGAGCGCCAGCGGCACGGCGGGGAGGGCTCGCAGGGCTCGGCGCCGGTTCTGCGTTCTCATGCGGGCGGGTCCTTTCCGAGGTGCGGCGGCCGTCCAGTCTGCCGGTGCTGGCGAGCTGCGACAAAACCGACGCGGGTGCGGCAGGCTGCCCCTGTGGCCCCAGCAGCCCTCGACGCCGCCGACGTCCTCGACCTGACCGACCCGTCGGTCGTCGCCGACCCCTACCCGCACCTGGCGCGGCTGCGCGCGCTCGCCCCGGTGGCCTGGCACAGCGGGCTGGGCACCTGGCTCGCGACGAGCCACGAGGCGTGCGGGGCTGTGCTGCGCGACCGCCGGCTGGGGCGGGTGTTCCGTCCCAGGACGCCGGAGCCTGAGTGGGAGACGTTCAACTGGCTGCACGCCGACTCGATCCTCGACAGCGAGCCGCCCAAGCACACCCGCCTGCGCAGGCTCGTCTCCGGCGCCTTCGGGCGCGGCCACGTGGCCCGGCTGGCGCCGCGCATCGAGGAGCTGGCAGGTCAGCTGCTCGACGAGGCGGCCCCGGCGGGAAGCAGCGAGTCCTTCGACGTCCTCGCCGGCTACGCCGAGCCGCTGCCCGTGCTGGTGATCGCCGAGCTGCTCGGGGTGCCGGGGCCCGATCGTGAGCTGTTGCGCCCGTGGTCGCAGGCGATCGTGAGGATGTACGAGGTCGACCGCACCGCCGAGCAGGAGGCCGAGGCACGCCGGGCCAGCGCCGAGTTCTCCGCCTACGTCGAGCTGCTCGCCGCCGACCGCGCCAGGCGCCCGGGCGACGACCTGCTCACCGACCTCGTGCAGGCGCGCGACGGCAGCGACCGGCTCTCTGCCCACGAGCTGGTGGCCACCGCCGTGCTGCTGCTCAACGCCGGCCACGAGGCCAGCGTCAACGGGTTCGGCAACGGCCTGCACTCCCTCCTCACCGCGCACCCGCGGCCCGAGGTGGACGTCGACGACCCCGCCGAGGTCGAGCGGCTGGCGGAGGAGTTCCTGCGCCACGACTCGCCGCTGCAGCTGTTCGAGCGCACCGCCAAGGAACCCGCCGACGTGGCCGGCATCCACCTCGAGCCGGGCCAGAAGGTCGCGGCCCTCCTCGGTGCAGCCAACCGCGACCCCGCCGTCTTCGCCGACCCCGACCGGTTCGACCCCACCCGCGACCCCAACCCGCACCTGGCCTTCGGCGCCGGCATCCACTTCTGCATCGGCGCACCCCTGGCCCGGCTCGAGCTGCTGGTCTCGCTGCGCACCCTGCTGCGCCGCTTCCCACGCCTGGAGGTGGTCGAGGCCGAGCGCCGACCCACCTTCGTGCTGCGCGGGTTCGAGCGGCTGGTGCTCAGCCCACGCGCTTGACGGCCCACCAGAAGTCGCCGAAGCCGCCCCGAGCGGTCAGCGACGCCGCGGCCGACGCGTGCGAGAGCGCCCGCAGGTAGGCCGCCGGGTCGTCGGCGGCGAGCTGGCGCGGCGGCGGGGCGCCCTGTACGCCGAGCCCCCGCAGCGCCGTGCGCTGGTCGACGAGCTCGTCGTGGTCGAGGCTGTCCATGGCCACGTGAGCGGTCAGGTCGCACGTGCCGTCCGGCACGGGGTCGACGACCGTGCCCTCCCGGTATGCCGTGAGGCTGCCCCCAGCGGGCCGCTCGCCGCCCCGGTGGCCGTAGTCCACCGCCACCGCCACACCCGAGCGCAGCCGGCGCACCAGGTCGGACCAGGCGCCGTCACGGCTGGTGCCGACCTCCACCCGGTCGCCGGGGGCGCTGGGCTGCCAGTGGCTCTCGGCCCACTCCCGCTCGGCGTCGGTGACCTCACCGCCGACCGACTCCTCGCCCGTGGAGGGGTCGACGAGCACCTCGCGGAGCCTGCCGTCGTCATCGACCTGGGCGATCGTGCAGGGCACGACGTCGAGCCACTCGTGGGCGACGACCAGGGTGGCCTCGAGCCCCTCGAGCGCGTCGGGAAGGGACTCGCCTCCCGGTGACACCAGCCAGCCGACGTCGCGGGCCAGGCCGGTCGGCCGGGGCACGACGTCCACCCCGGTGAGCGCCACGTCCCGGTCGAGGTGGCGCAGCCGGGTGAGCAGCTCGCCGCGGCCGCACCCCACGTCGACGATGCGGCCGCAGCCCTCGTCGGCGGCGAGCTGCAGCAGCGCCCCGGCCAGCACCGGGCCGAGGGGGCCGTGGGTGGCGGTGGTGAAGTGCCCGACGGGCCCGGCTGTGGAGCGGTAGAAGCCCTCGGGGCCGTAGAGGGCACGCTGCCACGCCTCTCGCCACGGCACCCCCGCCGTCCTCGCGCCCACGCCGTCACCGTAGTCGGCAGGCGCCGGGCCGTGCACGCTCTGGGCGGCCCGGGTCCCCGGGCCCGGCGAGCGCGGTACGGTGCCGCCGTGACTTCCGCCGACGAGCGTCCCGCACGCCTGCAGGTCGGGGTCGTCGGGGCGGGCCGCGTCGGGGCGGTCCTCGGCGCCGCGCTGCAGCAGGCCGGTCACCACGTCGTCGCGGTGTCCGGCGTCAGCGACGCCTCCCGGCGCCGGGCCGCGGAGCTGCTGCCCGGCATACCCCTGCTGCCGGTCGAGGACGTGGTCGCGCGCGCCGAGCTGCTCGTGCTGGCGGTGCCCGACGACGCGCTTGCCGGCCTCGTCGCGGGGCTGAGCGCCACCCGGGCCTGGCAGGCGGGCCAGCTGGTGGCGCACACCTCGGGCCGGCACGGGCTCGCCGTCTTCGAGCCTGCCCTGCCGTTCCACGTGCTGGGGCTGGCGATCCACCCGGCGATGACGTTCACGGGCACCGCCATGGACCTGACCCGGCTGGCCGACTGCTGCTTCGGGGTCACCGCGCCCGAGCCGCTGCGACCCGTGGCAGAGGCGCTCGTGCTCGAGATCGGCGGCGAGCCGGTGTGGATCGAGGAGCAGCACCGGGCGCTCTACCACGCGGCCCTGGCGCACGGCGCCAACCACCTCGTCACGCTCATCGCCCAGTCGATGGAGGCGCTCGCGGCGGCCGGCGTCCCCGACCCCCACCGGATGCTCGAGCCCCTCGTCTCCGCAGCCCTCGACAACAGCCTGCGCGCGGGTGACGCCGCTCTCACCGGGCCCGTGGCGCGCGGCGACGTCGGTACCGTTGCCGAGCACCTGCGCCAGCTCGAGGCGCTCTCCCCGGACATCCGGCCCACCTACGTGGCCCTCGCCCGGGCCACGGCCGAGCGGGCGCTGGCGAGTGGGCGGCTGCGGCCGATGGCGGCCGAACCCCTGCTGGACATCCTTGCGAGCGATCAGGAGCGATAGGTGACCGACCTGAGCACGAGGACCCCTGTGGTGGCGCGCACCCGCGACGAGCTGCAGGTTGCCCGGGCCGCCCTCGGCGACGGCGACGTCGCGGTCGTCATGACCATGGGCGCCCTGCACGAGGGCCACGCGACGCTGATCCGCACCGCCCGCCGGCGGGCCCGGCACGTCATCGTCACGATCTTCCTCAACCCGCTGCAGTTCGGGCCCCGCGAGGACCTGTCGCGCTACCCCCGGACCTTCGACGCCGACATGGAGATCTGCCGCAGCGCGGGGGTCGACCTCGTCTTCGCGCCGACCCCCGACGTCGTGTACCAGGACGGGGACCCGGGCGTGCGCATCTCCGCCGGGCCGCTCGGCGACGTGCTCGAGGGGCAGGCCCGGCCCGGCCACTTCGACGGCATGCTCACCGTCGTGGCGAAGCTGCTGCACCTGACCCGGGCCGACAGCGCCTACTTCGGGCAGAAGGACGCCCAGCAGCTGCTGCTCATCCGCCGCATGGTGCGCGACCTCGACTTCCCGGTCGACGTGGTCTCCGTGCCGACCGTGCGCGAGGCCGACGGGCTGGCCATGAGCTCGCGCAACACCTACCTCACGCAGTCGGACCGCGAGGTGGCGCTGTGCCTCTCGCGGGCGCTGAAGGCCGGGGCCGAGGCGGCCCCCGAGGGCCCCTCTGCCATCCGGCGTGCGGCCCGGGGGGTGCTCGTCGCCGAGCCGCTGGCCCTCATCGACTACCTCGTGCTGGTGCACCCGACGACGCTCGAGGACGTCCCGGAGTGGTACCGCGGTGAGGCCCTGCTCGCGGTGGCCGGCCGCGTCGGCACGACCCGGCTCATCGACAACCTGCCCATCAGGGTCGGGCCCGGAGGTGGGGCGCTCGAGGTCTTCTCGGACGTGCACGCCGAGCCGCCGGCGCAGGACTGAGGCCGTCGTGCAGCGCTTCATGCTCTACGCCAAGATCCACCGCGCCACCGTCACCCAGGCCGACCTGCACTACGTCGGGTCGCTCACCGTCGACAGCGACCTCCTCGACGCGGCCGGGCTGCTTCCGGGGGAGCAGGTCGACGTGGTCGACATCGACAACGGCAGCCGGCTGACGACGTACGTCATCGAGGGGGAGCGGGGGTCGGGGACCATCTGCATCAACGGCGCGGCCGCGCGTCTGGTCTCCCCGGGCGACAAGGTCATCATCATCGCGTATGCCTCGATGGACGACGCCGAGGCGAGGACGTTCGAGCCGCACGTGGTCTTCGTCGACGACGACAACCGCGTCGTCGAGGTCGGCCGCGACGCCGGGGACGTGCCCGCCGGGTTCGGCCTGCGCACCTCCGCGGTCCGCCGCGGCCCGGTCGAGCACGACGAGGTGGGAGCAGCCCGTGGCTGACGACGCGTCCCACGTCTTCGGCCTGCCCCGCGAGCGGGCCCAGCGCCACGACCTGCGCCTGCCCGTGCGTCTCGTGGCGCCCGAGCCGGGCTGGACCGTCTCGGCCGACGCCATCGTCGTCGGGTCCGGCATCGCCGGCCTGACCTGCGCCCTGCGGCTGCGCCAGCGGGTCGAGCGGGTGCTCCTGGTGACCAAGACGGTGCTCAGCGCCGGCTCGACGCTGTGGGCGCAGGGCGGGATCGCGGCGGCGCTCGCGCCGGAGGACACCCCCGAGGAGCACCTGCGCGACACCCTCGTCGCCGGGGTCGGCATCTGCGATGTCGACGCGGTGACCGCGCTCGTCAACGAGGGCCCCCGCCGGGTGCGCGAGCTGGTCGGCATCGGCGCGGAGTTCGACCTCGACGCCGCGGGCGCCCTCAAGCTGACCCGCGAGGGCGGCCACGGCCGCGACCGCATCGCCCACGCCGGCGGGGACGCCACCGGCCGTGAGATCTCGAGGGCGCTCATCGCGGCGCTCGACGCCGTGCGGGAGGACCCCGGCATCGAGGTCATCGAGCACGCCCTGGTGGTCGACCTGCTCAAGGACGGCGACGGCCGTGTGTGCGGGACCACCCTGCACGTCATCGGCGAGGGCCAGATCGACGGGGTCGGTGCGGCCCACGCCCGGGCCGTGGTGCTGGCGACCGGTGGCCTCGGACAGGTCTACTCCTCGACCACCAACCCCTCCGTCGCGACCGGCGACGGCATGGCGGCGGCTTTGCGGGCCGGCGCGCTCATGGCCGACCTCGAGTTCGTGCAGTTCCACCCGACGGTGCTGTGGCTCGGCGAGGGCAGCACCGGCCAGCAACCGCTCATCTCCGAGGCGGTGCGCGGCGAGGGCGCCTTCCTCGTCGACCGCGACGGCGTGCGGTTCATGGAGGGCCGCCACCCGATGGCGGACCTCGCACCGCGCGACGTGGTGGCCCGCGCCATCGTCGACCGCATGCAGCTGACGGGGGAGGACCACGTCTTCCTCGACGCCCGGCACCTCGGCCGCGAGTTCCTCGAGCAGCGGTTCCCCTCGATCGTGGCACGCTGCCGCGAGCTCGGCTTCGACCCGGCCACCGACCTGCTGCCCGTGGCGCCCGCCCAGCACTACGCCTCCGGCGGGATCCGCACCGACCTCGTTGGCCGCGCCTCGCTGTCCGGCCTCTACGCGTGCGGCGAGGTGGCCTGCAGCGGGGTGCACGGAGCCAACCGGCTGGCCTCGAACTCGCTTCTCGAGGGCCTGGTCTTCGCCAGCCGCATCGCCGACGACATCACCGACCGCATCGCCGCAGGGGAGCTGCCGCAGACCGCCCCGGTCGCTCCGTCCGGGCCGGCCGCGCTGCTCGACGCCTCCCAGCGGGTCGCGGTGCAGCACGCCATGACGGCAGGTGCGGGGGCCGTGCGGACCGCCGGGTCGCTCGCCTCCACGGCGCGGGCCCTGGCAGAGCTGGCCCTGTCCGCACGGGCGGCGGTGCCGGGCCCCGAGGGGTGGGAGACGACCAACCTGCTGCACGTCGGGCAGCTGCTCACGCTGCTGGCCGCGCTGCGGGAGGAGACCCGCGGCGGCCACGTGCGCGCCGACCTCCCCGACCGCGACGACGAGCACTGGCGCGGCCACAGCTGTGCCGAGCGCCAGGCCGACGGCAGTGTCACCACCGCCTTCCAGCCCGTGCCGGCCCAGGACCTGACATGAGCGACCTGCGCTTCCCGGAGCCCGCCGCCCTCGACCTCGTCCGCGCCGCCCTCGACGAGGACCTCGGGCCCGACAGCCTCGACGTGACGACCCTGGCGACGTTCGAGCCGAGGGCCACGTGCCGGGCGCAGGTCGTCGCCCGGGCCGACGGCGTGGTCGCCGGGCTGCCCGTGGTCGACCTCGTGTTCGCCGAGGTCTCTTTCCGGCTCGGCCTCCCGATCCCGCGGGTGGAGGTCGCGGCGCACGATGGCGACGCGGTCGGTCGCGGGCAGGTGCTGGCCACGGTCGACGGGTCCACGCAGGTCGTGCTCATCGGCGAGCGGACCATGCTGAACATCCTGTCCCGGCTCTCGGGGGTGGCCACCCACACCCGGCGCTGGGCCGACGCCCTCGCGGGCACGGGCTGCACCGTGCTCGACACCCGCAAGACCACGCCCGGCATGCGCGCCCTGCAGAAGTACGCGGTCCGCGCCGGCGGCGGCACCAACAAGCGCATGGGCCTCTACGACACGGCCATGATCAAGGACAACCACAAGCTGGCCGCGGGCGGCCTCACGGCGGCATACCGAGCCATCCGCGAGCGCTTTCCCGACGTCCCCGTGCAGGTCGAGGTGACCACGGTGGCCGAGGCGCTGGAGGCCGTGCAGATGGGTGCGCGGTTCGTCATGTGCGACAACATGCCGGTCGACCTGCTGCGCGGGACGGTGCAGGCCGTGCGCGGCACCGGTGAGCAGGTCGAGATCGAGGCCACCGGCGGCCTCACGCTCGACGTCGCCCGCGACTATGCCGACACCGGCATCGACTACCTCTCCGTCGGCGGACTCACCCACTCCTCGCCGATCGTCGACATCGCCCTCGACTTCGTCGACGCCTGACCGGGCAGCCGACCCTCGCCGGTGACAGGCGGGTATGCCGCGCTGGGTACCCTTTGGGGGTGAGCGAGACCCCCACCCAGCACCACGACCACGACCTTCCCGAGCAGATGCAGGTGCGCCACGAGAAGCGCCAGCGCCTGCTCGAGTCCGGCAGGCAGGCCTACCCGGTCGCGGTCGAGCGCACCCACACGCTGGAGCAGGTGCGCGAGCAGTGGGGTCACCTCGAGACCGGTGAGGAGACCCAGGACGTCGTGGGCGTCGCGGGTCGCGTGATCTTCATCCGCAACACCGGCAAGCTCTGCTTCGCCACCCTCCAGGAGGGCATCGGCACCCGCCTGCAGGTCATGCTCAGCCTGGCCGAGGTCGGCGAGGAGGCGCTCGCCGACTGGAAGGCGCACGTCGACCTCGGCGACCACGTGTTCGTGCGCGGCCGGGTGATCTCGTCCAAGCGCGGCGAGCTGTCGGTCATGGCCGCCGAGTGGCAGATGGCGTCGAAGGCGCTGCGGCCGCTGCCGGTGCTGCACAAGGAGCTCTCCGAGGAGTCGCGGGTGCGCCAGCGCTACGCCGACCTCATCGTGCGCCAGGAGGCCCGCGACATGGTGCGCACCCGCGCCGCCATCGTGAAGGCGGTGCGCACCACGCTCGAGGAGCGCGGCTACCTCGAGATCGAGACCCCCGTGCTGCAGCTCATCCACGGCGGCGCGACGGCCCGGCCGTTCCACACCCACATCAACGCCTTCGACCAGGCGATGACCCTGCGCATCGCGCTCGAGCTCAACCTCAAGAAGGCCGTCGTCGGCGGGGTCGAGAAGGTCTTCGAGATCGGCCGCATCTTCCGCAACGAGGGCGTCGACTCCACCCACAGCCCCGAGTTCACGATGCTCGAGGCCTATGAGGCCTACGGCGACCAGCACACCATGGCCGAGCTGATGCGCGAGATGTTCCTCGCCGCCGCCGATGCCGTCGGCACCCGGCAGATCGAGACCCCCAAGGGGGTCGTCGACCTCGACGGTGAGTGGCGCTGGCTGCCCGTCTACCAGGGCGTCAGCGAGGCGGTCGGCGAGGAGGTCACCCCCCATACCGACGTCGAGACCCTGCGCGGCATCGCCAAGCGCCACGACGTCGAGGTCGACCCGAAGTGGGAGGCTTCCAAGATCGTCACCGAGCTGCTCGGCGAGCTCGTGGAGCCGCACCTGCTCCAGCCGACCTTCCTGTGCGACTACCCGCCGCACGCCCAGCCGCTGGCTCGACCCCACCGCGAGGACCCCGACCACCTCATCGAGGCCTGGGACCTCATCATCGCCGGCGTCGAGCGCGGCACGGCCTTCTCCGAGCTCGTCGACCCGGTGATCCAGCGCCGAGTCCTCGAGGAGCAGTCCCTCAAGGCCGCCGGCGGCGACCCCGAGGCGATGCAGCTCGACGAGGACTTCCTGCGAGCCCTGGAGTACGGCGCCCCGCCGATGGGCGGCCTCGGGCTCGGCATCGACCGGCTCATCATGCTCTTCACCGGCGCCAACATCCGCGAGACGATCCTCTTCCCGCACCTGAAGCCCGAGGCGCATTCGTGAGCGACATCTGGCCCTATCTGGCGGCGATCATTCCTTCGGTCGGCGTCGGAATCCTTTTCTACGTCGTCATCAAGAACATGATCGAGGGCGACCGAAAGGAAAGGCTCGCGCACTCCCAGTGGGAGGCCGAGGAGAAAAGGAAAGCCGAAGCCCAGAAGAAGCAGGACGGCAATTCCTGAAAGCGGCTTTCTCCTGACGTTGAATCGGTAGTACTTTGTGCGCGTCCAATTCAGCTGAAAGGGAAAACCCCATGGCGCAGCGCGTGAAGATCATTCTCGAGGACGACCTCGACGGCAGCCCCGCCGAGGAGACCGTGACCTTCGGCCTCGACGGCGTGACCTACGAGATCGACCTCAGCTCGGACAATGCCGCGAAGCTGCGCGACGAGCTCGCCCCCTGGGTCGGGCACGCCCGTCGTTCAGGCGGCCGGAAGACCTCTGGCGCGGGCCGCGGATCGGCGGCGGCGACCAAGCGCACCGACCTCGCGGCGGTCCGTGAGTGGGCGCGCAAGAACGGCTACGAGGTGAGCGACCGCGGCCGCATTTCGGCCGAGATCCAGGCCGCCTACGACAAGGCGCACTGACCTCACGATTCTCCCCGAGGAGGGCGTATTTCCGGCATTTCACCGAAGACGGCCGGAAATGCGCCCTCCTTCGCATTCGGCGAGGCCGCCTCCCTCGCAGAGCTGGTCGACCGCCACCTTCCCTGGCTCCGGGTCTCGGCTGCCGGCGGTGACGAGCCGCGCCTGACGTGGCGGTGGGACGAGCTGGCCGCGGCGCAGGTGGCGGGAGAGGACCCCACGGGTCCCTGGCGCGAGGCCCTGGCCGCGTCCACCGCCCGGCAGCACGGCCGGCCGACGCCCCCGGCCATGCCGGCCGCCTTCGTGCTCCAGTGGGTCCTCGAGGTGCCGGCCACCGTGGCCGCGTATGCCGTGGTGCTCGGCCCGTGGGACCCCGACCTCTCGGGAGCGTCCCTCAGCTTCGACCTCTCGCCGCAGCTCTTCCCCGCCCACCTCCAGATCCGGGCCGCCCGGCCCGGATCGGGCGAAGGGGAGGCGCGGCTGGCCGCCGCCCGCACGGCCTACGAGGGGTTGGCGCGGCCGTTCGCCGCGACCTATGAGCCGGGCGTGCGGCTCGGGCCGCACCAGCGGCAGGCGATGGTCGACGACGTCTGGGCGATGGCCCTGCACCGGGCGCACCAGGCAGTCGCCGAGCGCCCCGCGCGGCCGCCGCAGCGGCAGTCGTGCTGCTTCATCTACGCGCTGCCCGGAGCCCATGAGTGCGCCGGCTGCCCCCGGCTCAGTCGCTGAGCAGTCCCTCGAGCAGGTCGCCGTCCTTGGCGACGCGCTCGAGCACCTCGTCGAACATCAGGTGCTGCAGCGCGTCGGGGTCCTGCGCGCCGGCCTCCACCTCGTCCCACGTCCGCGGCGCGGCACACGTGGGGGTGTCGCGCCCGCGCAGCGAGTAGGGGGCCACGGTCGTCTTGGCGGCGACGTTCTGGCTCCAGTCGAGGAAGACCTTTCCCGGGCGCAGCGACCTGGTCATCTTCCACAGGATGAGGTCGGGGTGCTTCTTGGTGAGCTCCTGCGCGAGCTGCTGGGCGAGGTCGCGCACCTGGTCTGAGGTGAGGTCACCGCCGAGCGCGGCGTAGACCTGCATCCCCTTGCTGCCGCTGGTCACCGGGTAGAGGTCGAGGCCGAGGGCGCCGAGCCGCTCGCGCACCATCAGCGCGACCGTCGCGCACTCGTGCAGCCCCGCGCCGGTGCCGGGGTCGAGGTCGATGACGAGCCGGTTCGGGTTCTGCGGCACGCCGGCGTCGTCGACGGTCCACTGCGGCACGTGGAACTCGATGGAGTTGAGGTTGACGAGGTAGGTCAGCGCCGCCAGGTCGTCGACCATCGGGTAGGTGACGTCGTCGACCCTCACGTGCGGCAGCCACGAGGGCGCCCCGCTCGGCAGGTTCTTCTCGAAGAAGCTCTGGTCGCCGACCCCGTGCGGCCAGCGCACCCGGGTGACCGGGCGGTGGGCGAGGTGCGGCAGCATCACGTCGGCCACCTGGGCGTAGTAGCTGAGCACCTCGCCCTTGGTGGTCTCGGTCGCGGGGTAGAGCAGCTTGTCGAGGCTGGTGAGCTTCAGCTTCCGCCCCGCCACGTGCACCGCCGTCGCCTCGGTCACGGCTCGCCTCCCTCCGCGTCGGCAAGCAGGTCCTCGGGGGTCACGTCCGTGCGCACCCCCAGGTATGCCGGCTGGCGCAGCCTGCCCTCGCGGGTCCACCCCAGCACGCGCGCCTCCACGACCACCTCGGGGCGCACCCAGGTGGCACCGCGGGCGTCGAGGGCGGGCACGGCGTCGCAGAAGGGCGGGCCCTCGGAGCGCAGCGGTGCCAGCAGGTCGGTGAGCCTGCGCTGGGCCAGGCCGGCGATGCCGCTGCCCATCTTCCCGGCATACCGCCAGCCCTGCGGGCTCGGGACGCCGAGCAGCACGGCACCGAGGCGACCGGCGTCGTTGGTCTGCTCCGGCCGCCAGCCGCCGACGACGGCCGAGATGGTCCGGCGGTGCGGGACCTTGAGCCAGTCGGCCGAGCGGCGTCCCGCGAGGTAGGCAGAGGTGCGGCGCTTGCTGACGACGCCCTCCAGCCCTTGGTCCCGCGTCGCCTGGAACAGCTCCTCACCGTCGTCGTAGACCGGTGGCACCTGCCAGTGCGGCCCCCTGAGGTCCAGGCTCTCGAGCAACCCGCGGCGGGCCGCCAGCGGCTGGGCGGTCAGGTCCTGACCGAAGAGGCGCAGCAGGTCGAACACCAGGAACGTCACCGGGTTCGTGGCCGCGAGGCGCTCCGCCCGGCGCCGGTCCGACACGTGCATCCGCTCGGCGAGCGCCGCGAAGGAGGGCTTCCCGGCGTCGAACGCGACGACCTCGCCGTCGAGGAGCAGGTCGTCGTAGGTCTCCTTCAACCCGTCGAGCTCGGGGAAGCTCGCCGTGGCGTCGTTGCCGTTGCGCGAGGTGAGCGCCAGCCGGCCGTCGTGCACGTCCGCCAGCACCCGCATGCCGTCCCACTTCACCTCGTGCAGCCACTCCGTTCCCCGGGGCACGGAGGTGGTCGGCGAGGCCAGCATCGGGCGCATGGACCCATCCTGTCGCGACCGCGAGGTCGCTGCGCTGTTTATCTGTGGTCGGCGCCCGGCGGCGACCGTAGGCTCTAGGCGGGGCTCACGGCATACGAAAGGACTGGTCATGCGGGCGATCTGGAAGGGCGCGGTCTCCTTCGGTCTCGTGAACGTGCCGGTGCGGCTCTACTCCGCCACCGAGAACCACGACGTCTCGTTCCGCCAGGTGCACCGCGACGACGGTGGGCGCATCAGGTACCAGCGGATCTGCAGCATCGACGGCGAGCCGGTCTCCTACGACGACATCGCCAAGGGCTACGAGACCGAGGACGGCGACATGGTCGTGCTCACCGACGAGGACTTCAAGGACCTCCCGGCGGCGAGCTCGAAGGAGATCGCCGTGCAGAAGTTCGTGCCGGCCGACCAGATCGACCCCATGCTGCTCGACCGCTCCTACTACCTCGAGCCCGACAAGGCGGCCACGAAGCCGTACATCCTGCTGCGCGACGCCCTCGAGCACGCCGACCGGATGGCGGTCGTGACCGTCTCGATCCGCACCCGCATGACCATGGCCGTGCTGCGCGTCAAGGACGGCGTCATCGTGATGCAGACCATGCTGTGGCCCGACGAGATCCGCGCCGCCGACTTCGCCACGCTCGACGAGGACGCGCGCGCCACGGCCAAGGAGCTCGAGATGGCCAACATGCTCATCGAGTCCCTCGCCGGTGACTACGACCCGGACGAGTACGAGGACGACTACGCGATCGCGCTCGAGGCCCTGGTCAAGGCCAAGCTCGAGGGCGGCGAGGTGCGCCAGGCCCCCGGGCGCAAGGAGGAGGAGGGCGAGGTCGTCGACCTGCTCGCCGCCCTCGCCAAGAGCGTGGAGAAGGCCAAGGCCGCGCGGGGCGAGGCTCCCTCTGCAGCCGAGGGCGAGAAGCCGGTGGAGAAGGCGGCCGCGAAGAAGGCCACCGGCTCGGGCACGGCGAAGAAGGCCGCGGCGAAGGCCCCCGCCAAGAAGGCTCCGGCCAAGAAGACGGCTGCCAAGAAGACGGCCAGGAAGACCGCGGCCAAGAAGGCCAGCTGAGTGGCGCAGCTGCCCACCGACGACGACCTCGCCGTCGTGCAGGACTGCGAACGCGCCCTGCTGACCGGGGCCGTGCGCGGCGACCGCACGAGTGCCGGCCTGCTCATCCACCAGGACTTCCGGGAGGTCGGCGCCTCCGGGCGCATCTGGGACCGCGAGAGGGTCCTGACCATGATGGAGAAGGAGGCAGCGGCCGGGCCCTTCCGCGTCGACGCCACCGACATGGCCGCCGTGGGGTTGGCGCCCGACGTCGTGCTCGTGACCTACGAGACCCACGGCGAGGCGGGCCACGCGCGCCGCTCGTCGGTGTGGCTGCGCGAGCGCGGCAGGTGGCAGCTGCGCCACCACCAGGGCACCCCCGTGCCGCCTGACGGGGCGGGGAGCGCCGGTGCCTGAGGGCCACACGCTCCACGGCCTCGCCCGTGACCTCAACGCCGCGTTCGCCGGGGCCAACCCCCACGTGTCCAGCCCGCAGGGGAAGTTCGCCGAAGGGGCCGCGCTGCTCGACGGACGCAAGGTGCTCGAGGCCTCCGCCTGGGGCAAGCACCTCTTCGTGGAGTTCGAGGCCGACGCATGGCTGCACGTGCACCTCGGGCTGATCGGGAAGTTCTCGATCCTGCCGCGGCCCACCGGGGCGGTGCCGCCGGTGCAGGGCCAGGTACGCCTTCGGCTGCTCACCGACGACCACGTCGGCGACCTGCGGGGGCCGAACCTGTGCGCGGTGGTCACCCCCGAGCACGTCGAGGGCGTGACGGCGAGGCTGGGCCCCGACCCGCTGCGCCCCGACCCCGACTCGGAGACGGCCTGGCGGAAGGTCAGCCGCAGCAGCCGCAGCATCGCCGAGCTGCTCATGGACCAGTCGGTCGTCGCGGGAATCGGCAACGTCTACCGCTGCGAGCTGCTCTTCCGGCACAGGGTCGACCCTTTCCGCCCCGGTCTCGAGATCCGGCCCGCCACCTGGGACGCGATGTGGCAGGACATCTGCGAGCTCATGCCTCTCGGCCTGGCCGCCGGACAGATCCTCACCATGCCCGACCAGGTCGAGGACGCGCGGGTGACGCTGGCCGCGGGCGAGCCTGTGATCCCGGGCGAGCGCCGCTACCTCGTCTACCGGCGGGCGCAGGAGCCGTGCCGGGTCTGCGGGTCGAAGGTGCGAACGCGGGTCGTCGCGGGACGAAACCTGTTCTGGTGCGGTCGCTGCCAGCGCCGCCGCTGAGGCAGGGACCTAGGGGAAGACCCGCCACCGGGCCGAGAGCCCCACGGCGGCGAGCGCGGCGAGCAGGCCGGCGGCGGTGAGCGCCGCGCTGAGCTCGACCTGCCGGCGCTGCTGCTGGACCGGTCTGGGCAGGTCCTCGAGCACTCCCTGGAGCTGGTCGGCGCTGCTGGCCCGGAAGTAGGCACCGCCGGTGGTCCGGGCGACCTGCTGGAGGGCCGGCTCGTCGATCACCAGGAAGTTGCGGCCGTCGCGTCCCCGCGTGCCGGGGCCTCCCCAGCGGGGCAGTCCCTGCTCGGTGCCGCCGAGCTGCTCGCGGGTGCACACCAGGCTCACGGGCTGGGTCGTGCCGAAGCCGATGGGGTAGATGCGCACGCCACGGGCGGCCGCCGCCTCGGCCGCCTCCTCCGGGGTGACCCCGCGCGTGTTGGCGCCGTCGGTGAGCAGCACCACGATCTCCGGGGCGAACGTCGACCTCCCGGGCGCCGGGATGCCCGGGGTGGGGCCCGGCCCGGGGGCGTCGAAGCCGTCGGTCGAGGCGGGTGGGACGTCGGGGTTGATCTCGGCGATGGCGTCGATCGACTTCAGGATGGCCGCCCCGATCACGGTGCCCCGCCCGGTGGTGAGCGTGTCCACGGCGTCCAGGACCGCCCTCCGGTCGGTCGTCGGCGAGACGGACACCTGGGCGAAGCCGGAGAACAGCACGAGCCCGATGCGGGTGTCCTCGTCCTGGCTCGAGACGAACTCGCGCACGGCCTCCTGGGCGGCGCCGAGCCGGTTGGGGTCGACGTCGGTGGCGCACATCGAGCCCGACACGTCGACGGCCATGATGACCGCACCGGCGCGCACCGGCACCTGGGCCTCGACCTGCGGGCGGGTCGCGGCCAGCCCGAGGAACGACAGCGCGAGCAGCACGAGGGCGAAGGGCGCGTGCCGTCGCCACCGCCTCGACCGCGGCGCGGCAGCGCGCACCAGGGCGACGCTCGGGTGGCGCACCGCTTCCCGGCGCCGACGCCTCAGCTGCCAGAGGTATGCCGCCGCGAGCGCCGGCACCGCGAGCAGCGCCGGAAGGGCCCAGGGCCAGGCGAGGGACACGGCTACACCACCCGCCCCGAACGCCTGACCGACAGGAGCGAGGCCCCGAGGACCAGCAGCACGGCACCCGCCGCGAACAGGGCGGTGACCTCGCGCCGCTGGGCCTGGACGGTCCACCCGGGCCGGATCGAGGCGTAGACCTCGTCCAGTGACCGCTCGTCGCGAGCCGGGTAGTAGGTGCCGTCGGTCGCGTCGGCGACGGCCCGCAGCAGCTCCTCGTCCAGGGCCGTCGCGACCTGGAAGCCGTCCACCTCGAGCACCGTCCCCTCCGGGCTGCCGATGCCGACCGGGTGGATGCGCACCCCCGCCACGGACGCGAGCTCGGCAAGGGGGAGCGGGGCCAGGTCGGAGGTGTCCTCCCCGTCGGAGAGCAGGACGATGGCGGCCGACCCGAAGTAGCCGATGTCGGCGCCCTCGAGCGCGTCCTCGGTCGGGGACTCGTCGGCGAGCACGGGGCGGCCGGCGATCGCCGACAGCGAGGCGAGGATGCCGCGGCCCACGGCCGTGCCGCCCTGTGGCGCCAGCCGGTCCACGGCGGCCAGCACCTCCGTCCGGCTGGTCGTGGGTCGCTGGGCCACCACGCCGCTCTCGCCGAAGGCCACGACGCCGATGCGGATGGTGGACGGCTGCTTCTCCACGAAGCGTCGCGCGGCTGCCTTGGCTGCCTCCATGCGGGTGGGGCGCAGGTCGGTGGCAGCCATGCTCGTCGACACGTCGAAGGCGAGGATGACGGTCCCCTCGCGGCGCGGTTCGGCGACGGTGGCCTGCGGCCGGGCGAGCGAGACGAGCATCAACGCGAGGGCGGCCAGGAGCAGGACCGGTGCCAGGTGGCGCGCCCGAAAGGCCCGGCGGCCCCCGCCCCCCACGACCAGGCCGAGCGCGGCCAGCTCCTCGCGCCGGGCCGCCTGGCGCTCGGAGAGCCGCCGGTACCCCAGCACGAGGAGCACCAGCCCTGCCATGGCCGGCAGGAGCATCCAGGGCCACATGAAGCTCATCGGCGGGCCCTGCGCCGCAGTTCGGAGATCCGTGCGAGCGCCCGCACGAGGTCCTCGTCGGTGCCCACCGTGTGCAGCTCCGTGCCCGCCGAGCGGACCGCTGCGGCCAGCTCCTCCTGGCGCTGCTGCACGACCTCGCGCAGCCGACGCTGGAAGCCGGGGTCGTCGGTGTCGACGAAGATCTGCTCGCCGGTCTCGGCGTCCTCGACGTAGACCATGCCGGCCGCGGGCAGCTCCGACTCCCGGCGGTCGAGCACCTGCACCGCCACGACGTCGTGCCGGCGGGCCAGCAGGGCGAGGGCGGGCGCCCAGCCCGGGACGCTGATGAAGTCGGAGAGCACGACCACGAGCGAGCGGCGCCGGGCCACCCCGGAGGCCGCCCGCAGCAGCACGGCGAGGTCGGTGGCGCCGTTGCCCCGGCGCGGAGGCTGGAGCAGGTGGTGGGCGATGCGCAGCACCTGCCGGCGGCCCTGCCCGGGCGCGACGGTCCGCTCGATCTCGTTGTCGAAGAGCAGCGCGCCCACCCGGTTGCCCCCCCGGGCGAGCACCTGCGCGAGGGTGAGGGCCACCTCGACGAGCACGAGGTCCTTCTGCCGGTCCACGGGGCCGAAGGCCATCGAGGCCGAGCGGTCGAGCAGCAGCCAGGCGGTCGCCTCCCGGTCCTCCGTGTACTGCCGCACGAAGGGGGTGTCCATGCGCGCCGTCACGTTCCAGTCGACGTGCCGCAGGTCGTCGCCGGGCTCGTACTCGCGCAGGTCGTGGAAGTCGACGCCCTCGCCGCGGAAGAGGGTGCGGTAGTCGCCCTGGAGGCGGCCGTCCAGCCTGCGGACGACGCGCCACTCCAGGCGGCGCAGGACCCGCTCCGCGGTCAGCGGGGGTGCGTGGTCCATGTCCGGTCAGGTCCGGGCTGCGTCCCCCCGGTGTGCTCGCGCAGCGGGACCTCGGGGAGGGGTACGGCGGAGAGGATCGGTTGCAGCAGCGCGTCGGCGCCGAGGCCGTCGGCGAGGGCCTCGTAGGAGAGCACCACCCGGTGCCGCAGCACGTCCAGCGCCAGCTCACGGGCGTCCTGGGGCAGCACGTAGTCCCGGCCACGCAGGAAGGCCAGCGCCTTCGCAGCCCGGACGAGGTTGATCGAGGCGCGGGGGCTGGCTCCGAAGGACAGGTACCGGGCGAGGTCGGGGAGCCCCGCCTCGGCCGGGGCGCGGGTGGCGCCGGCGAGGCGCACGGCGTACTCGATCACTGCCGGGTCGACGTAGACGGCGTCGGCCTGGCGCTGGAAGGCCAGGAGGTCGTCGGTGGTCACAACCTGCTGGGGCGGGTCGAGCCGGCCCGTCATGCGCTCGACGACGACGAACTCCTCGGCCGGGCTGGGGTAGCCGACCAGCACCTTGAGCATGAACCGGTCGACCTGCGCCTCGGGGAGCTCGTAGGTCCCCTCCGACTCGATCGGGTTCTGCGTCGCCATGACGAGGAACGGGTCGGGTGCCGGGTAGGTCTCGCGGCCGATGGTCACCTGCCGCTCCTGCATCACCTCCAGGAGCGCGCTCTGCACCTTCGCCGGGGCCCGGTTGATCTCGTCGGCCAGCAGCAGGTTGGCGAAGACAGGCCCGAGGGACACCTGGAACTCGCCTTCCTGCTGGTTGTAGATGCGGGTTCCGACGACGTCGGCGGGCACGAGGTCGGGGGTGAACTGGATCCGCTGGAACTGGCCGCCCATGGCCTGCGCGAGCGTCTTGACCGCCATCGTCTTGGCCAGACCGGGCACCCCCTCGACGAGCAGGTGCCCGCGGGCGAGGAGCGCCACCAGCATCCGCTCCAGCAGCTGGTCCTGCCCGACGATCGTCTTCTTGACCTGGTAGAGCAGCTGCTCCAGCGGGTGCTGGTCGGCCTCGCTGCCGGTGCGGTGTGGGTCCATGGCTCTCCTGCCTCGGTTTCTCGTGCGTTCGGCGGCTACACGGGCGGCGCGCCCACGGCCCCACCCGCGGTCTGGATGGGCACCGCGAAGCCGATGCCGACGAAGAAGGCCTGGTCGGCGGGGTTGGCGAGGCCGGTGACGATGCCGATGACCTGGCCCGCCTCGTTGAGCAACGGGCCGCCGGAGTTGCCGGGGTTGACCGCGGCGTCGAACTGGATGAGGCCGTCCAGCTCACCGCCGTCGTCGAGGCGCACCGAGCGGTCGAGCCCGGAGACCACGCCGGACGTGAGGGTGCGGCTCAGCCCGAAGGGATGCCCCACGGCGATGACGTCCTGCCCCACCTGGGCGCCGCCCCCGAGCACCGCCGGCACGACCACTTCGGGCAGCTGGTCCACCGCGAGGACGGCGATGTCGTCCTCGGCGCGGCGCGTGCGGACCTCGGCGTCCGCGCGGGTGCCGTCCGAGAAGCGCACCTGCACGCCCTCGGCCCCGTCCACCACGTGCAAGGCCGTGAGAACGGCACCGGAGGCGTTGACGACGACCCCCGCCCCGGTGCCGACCGAGGCACCCGAGGCGTCCTGCGTGACGACCTGCACCAACGAGGGCAGGACGGCCTGGTAGACGACCGAGGCGACCGGTGGCGCGTTCTGCTGCTCCTCGAGGGCCTTGGAGACCCGCTCGTCCACGGCGCGGTCGACGTCGCGCTGGGTCAGTGCGGGCGTGCCCGGGCGGCTCTGGAGCAGCACCACGGCCGCCGCGACGACGACCACGAGGAGGGCCAGGAGCACCCACCGCCGACGTCCCGCCCGCGCCGGCTCCGCCGGGGGGCCGGCATCCGCTTCCCCCGCGGCCCTCGGCGGCAAGATCCCGGCCACCTTTTCGAGGGTACGTCGCGCCACGGCCGGAGGATAGGTTCGGAGACATGGACAACGTCGTCGACACCTCTCGGACCCCGTCGCTCCTCCGCCCGCCCTCGGTGCCGGCGGACCTCGAGTCGCTGCGTGCCCTGCAGCTCGACCGGCTGCGCTGGAGCCTCGGCCACGCCTACGAGAACGTGCCCCACTACCGGAAGGCGTTCGACGAGGCCGGTGTGCGGCCCGACGACCTGCGCGAGCTCGCCGACCTGGCCCGGTTCCCCTTCACCGCCAAGGCCGACCTGCGCGAGAACTACCCCTTCAAGATGTTCGCCGTCCCGCGCGAGCAGGTCGCCCGCGTCCACGCTTCGAGCGGCACCACCGGGCGGCCCACCGTGGTCGGGTACACGAAGGGCGACATCGACACCTGGGCCGAGGTCATGGCCCGCTCCATCGCGGCGGCCGGGGGTCGCCCGGGCGACATGGTGCACGTCGCCTACGGCTACGGGTTGTTCACCGGCGGCATCGGGGCCCACTACGGCGCCGAGCGGCTCGGCTGCACCGTCGTCCCCGTCTCGGGCGGCATGACCGAGCGCCAGGTCCAGCTCATCGCGGACTTCCGGCCCCGGATCATCATGGTGACGCCTTCGTACTTCCTCGCCATCCTCGACGAGATGGAGGCCCAGGGGATCGACCCCAAGGAGACCTCTCTCGAGATCGGCATCTTCGGCGCCGAGCCGTGGACGGAGCAGATGCGCGAGGAGGTCCAGCGGCGCACCAACATCCGCGCCGTCGACATCTACGGCCTCTCCGAGGTGATGGGTCCGGGGGTCAGCCAGGAGGCGGGCGAGACCCAGGACGGCTTGCACATCTGGGAGGACCACTTCTACCCCGAGATCGTCGACCCCGTCACCGGTGAGGTGCTCCCGGACGGCGAGGAGGGAGAGCTGGTCTTCACGTCGCTGACCAAGCAGGCGATGCCCGTGGTGCGCTACCGCACCCGCGACCTGACCACGTTGCTGCCGGGCACGGCATACCCGCAGTTCCGGCGGATGGCCAAGATCACCGGTCGCACCGACGACATGATGATCGTGCGGGGCGTGAACGTGTTCCCGTCGCAGGTGGAGGAGCTGATCCTCCGGGTCGAGGGGCTCGCACCGCACTACCTCTGCGTGCTCACCCGGCCCGGCCGGATGGACGAGCTGACCGTGCGCGTCGAGGCCTCCGCCGCGGACGTCGACGAGGCGCGGCGCGGCGCCATGGCACGCGAGCTGCAGACCTTGGTGAAGCACCGGATCGGGGTCACCGTCGCCGTCGAGGTGGTGGAGCCCCACGCTCTCGAGCGCTCGCTCGGCAAGGCCAGGAGGATCGACGACCAGCGGCACCTGCGGTGACGGCGGCTACGAGGGCACGGCGAACACCACGACGTTGCGCTCGTAGTGCCCTGTGCGGCGGTCGAACTCCCCGCCACACGTGACCAGCAGCAGGCGTGCCCGCACGTCCTGGCGGAACAGGTCGCGCCACGGCAGGGTCGCCTTGGGGTAGGAGCGCCGGGCGACGACGCGATAGGTGGCCGAGCTGCCGCCGGCGCCGCGCACCGTGACGCTCGCGCCGACCGGCGTGCGGCTGAGGTCGACCAGGCTGCCGAGCCCCTCCTCGGCGGAGTCGACGTGGCCGGCCATGAGGATGGTCCCGTAGGGGGCGCCCGGCGCGGCGCCGCCGGACCACCAGCCCACCTCGCGCGGGCTCTCGGGCACCACTAGCGCGCCCGTTGCGTCCACGCGGGTCGACACGACCGGAGCGTCGACGCCGATCGCGGGAACTCTCAGGACGGTGGGCCTGAACGAGCGGTCGGGCGCCACCGTCAGGGACCCGCGGGTTGGGGGCGGCGACGCCGACGGGGCGGCCGGGCCGCTCGCAGAGGTCGTGGGGCGTTCTGCCACAACGGCCGCGGGCACGGCACCGGCGTCCGTTCCGGGCTGCGGTCCGACGCCGCGCACCGCCCCCACCCCGGCGGCGGCGAGCAGCAGGGCACCGGCGACCAGGCCCGTCATGCCTGGTCGCCGGTGCCTGCCGTCTCGCACGGGATGTGCCCTGGTGTTCCCGGTCAGCGCTTCGCGGACGCGCCGGCAAGGCGGCGCGACCCGGCCACGACGAGGGCAGCCCCGGCCAGGGCCGTGAGCACGGCCAGCGGAGCGGAGGTGCCGCCGTCAGCCTGGCCACCGGTGCCGGCGTTGACGGTGCTCGGGGCGGCGCTGCCACCGCTGCCGTAGGCCTGGGTCACCGCGGTCAGGGTGTCGCCCTCGAGGCTGCCGATCGCATAGACGACCAGGGTCTGGCCCGACTGCACGGGCAGGTCGACCGGCCCGATCACCGGGTCGGTCGTCCCGGCGGCGGCCACCGAGGCCGAGACGGTGCCTTCGGGCACCATCAGCATCTTCTCGTCGGGGTTGCTCAGGTCGCTGATGACCGCCTCCCCGCCGGCGAGCACGTCGACGGCCGGCGCAGCAGCGGTGTGGCGCACCACCAGGCGCCCCATGCCGTCCGGCACGGCCTCCGTGGGGTTGATGAACGGCTTGATCGAGGGCTCACCCTCGGCCGTCAGGTGGGCCACCACGGTCGCGTTGGCTCCCGCGGGCAGGTCCGGCGACAGCTCGAGGATGGGGTCGGAGCTGGCGGCCGCCCCGGCGGGACGCACCTCGATCTCGTGCGACCCGGCCGGAAGGCTGATGGGGTCGGTGACGGTCTCGAACTCGAAGTTCGACAGCGCGCGGTTGCCGTCGACGTAGACGTCGACCGCGGTGTCGGGTATGCCGTGCACCACCGTGACCGTGGCGTCACCAGTGGCGGCCTGCGCCGGCAGCGCGGCCAGCCCCGCCGCGGTGAGCACGCCGGCAGCCGCGAGTGTGGCGCGCAGTCCGTGGGTTCTCTGAGTCTTCATGGGTGTGCCCTTCTCGACCTGTGCGCCCCCTGGATGGGCGCCCTGACACCACCGGTTCGGTCCAGAGGGGGCGGCGGATGGGGAAGTTCTTCATTTAGTTTCCCCGTTGCGCAGGTTCGCTGTGGGCTGACAGCGCGCTCTGGCGTCTCCGTGGTCCACTTGTAATCATGATTACATGACTACACGAACAACGACCGCAGAGGCGTGGCTGGCCGGCCGCCTCCCGGAGGACTGGTTCACCGGCCCGGTCGAGGTCCGCCGCGACCGCGACGAGATCATCGTCATCGGCACCCTGCGCGAGCCGCAGCTGCCCGAGGATGCGGACGACTCCGACCGCGAGGTCGCCGCCCGCGCCCGCATCAAGTCCTTCCGCGAGGAGACCCGCGAGCGGCGCATCGAGATCGCCCGCGAGCTCGAGCACCTCAGCGGCCGGAAGGTCTCCTGGGGTGTCCGGGTGGGCGACCGCGAGGCCCTGTTCACCCACCTCGCCGCCCCCGTGATGACGCGGCTGCGCCAGCCCGAGCGCAGAGTGCTCGACACCCTCGTCGACGCCGGAGTCGCCAGGTCGCGGGCCGAGGCGCTCGCCTGGTGCGTCCGCCTGGTCGGCGAGAAGTCCGACAGCTGGCTGGCCGAGCTGCGCACCGCGATGGAACACGTCGAGGAGGTCCGGAAGAAGGGGCCGGACAGCTGATGTCCGCCCACGGCGAACAGGCAGGCCAGAGGGCCGAGAAGGGGAACACCCCGGCATACCGCCGCGTTTGCCCCCATGTATGAAGCCGTGCGAGGCGACACCACCGGTCCGCCGAACGGTCCCGATCCCGCATCGACCCCCTCGACCCGTTACCCGGGGTCGGTCCGCACGGATAGCATCGAGGTGATCTCGATTAGGCAGGAGCAGAGAGATGTTTGAACGGTTCACCGACCGTGCCCGCCGCGTGGTGGTGCTCGCGCAGGAAGAGGCGCGCATGCTCAACCACAACTACATCGGCACGGAGCACATCCTGCTCGGCCTCATCCACGAGGGTGAAGGCGTCGCCTCCAAGGCTCTGGAGAGCCTCGGCATCTCGCTGGAGTCGGTCCGCGAGCAGGTCCAGGAGATCATCGGCCAGGGCCAGCAGGCTCCCTCCGGCCACATCCCCTTCACGCCGCGTGCGAAGAAGGTGCTCGAGCTCAGCCTCCGCGAGGCCCTGCAGCTCGGCCACAACTACATCGGCACCGAGCACATCCTGCTCGGCCTGATCCGTGAGGGGGAGGGCGTCGCCGCGCAGGTCCTCGTCAAGCTCGGCGCCGACCTCAACCGGGTGCGCCAGCAGGTGATCCAGCTGATCTCCGGCTACCAGGGCAAGGAGGGCGCCGGAGCCGGTGTCGGCGCCGGCGTGCAGCAGGAGGGCACTCCCGCAGGGTCGCTCGTGCTCGACCAGTTCGGCCGCAACCTCACCCAGGCCGCCCGCGAGGGCAAGCTCGACCCGGTCATCGGGCGCGAGAAGGAGATCGAGCGGGTCATGCAGGTGCTGTCCCGCCGCACCAAGAACAACCCGGTCCTCATCGGTGAGCCCGGCGTCGGCAAGACCGCCGTGGTCGAGGGCCTGGCCCAGGACATCGTCAAGGGCGAGGTGCCCGAGACCCTCAAGGACAAGCAGCTCTACACCCTCGACCTCGGCGCGCTCGTCGCCGGCAGCCGCTACCGCGGTGACTTCGAGGAGCGGCTGAAGAAGGTCCTCAAGGAGATCCGCACCCGCGGCGACATCATCCTGTTCATCGACGAGATCCACACCCTCGTCGGTGCGGGCGCCGCCGAGGGTGCCATCGACGCGGCGAGCATCCTCAAGCCGATGCTGGCCCGCGGCGAGCTGCAGACCATCGGCGCGACCACGCTCGACGAGTACCGCAAGCACATCGAGAAGGACTCGGCCCTCGAGCGCCGGTTCCAGCCGATCCAGGTGGCCGAGCCGACGCTGTCGCACGCCATCGAGATCCTCAAGGGCCTGCGCGACCGCTACGAGGCGCACCACCGCGTCTCCATCACCGACGCGGCACTGGTGGCGGCCGCCAACCTGGCCGACCGCTACATCAACGACCGGTTCCTCCCCGACAAGGCGATCGACCTCATCGACGAGGCCGGCGCGCGACTGCGCATCCGCCGCATGACCGCTCCGCCGGACCTGCGCGAGTTCGACGAGCGCATCGCTTCGGTGCGCCTCGAGAAGGAGTCGGCCATCGACGGCCAGGACTTCGAGAAGGCCGCGCGCCTTCGCGACGACGAGAAGAAGCTGCTGGCCCAGAAGGCCGAGCGCGAGTCGCAGTGGAAGTCCGGCGACATGGACGTCGTGGCCGAGGTCGACGAGGAGCTCATCGCCGAGGTCCTCGCCGCGAGCACCGGCATCCCCGTGTTCAAGCTGACCGAGGAGGAGTCCTCGCGGCTGCTGCACATGGAGGACGAGCTGCACAAGCGCATCGTCGGCATGGACGACGCCATCAAGGCGCTGTCCCAGGCGATCCGCCGCACCCGCGCCGGTCTGAAGGACCCGCGCCGCCCGGGTGGGTCGTTCATCTTCGCCGGCCCCACCGGCGTCGGCAAGACCGAGCTGGCCAAGACGCTCGCCGAGTTCCTCTTCGGCGACGAGGACAGCCTCATCCAGCTCGACATGTCGGAGTTCTCCGAGAAGCACACCGTCTCGCGGCTGTTCGGCTCGCCCCCCGGTTACGTCGGCTACGAGGAGGGCGGCCAGCTCACCGAGAAGGTGCGCCGCAAGCCGTTCTCGGTCGTGCTGTTCGACGAGGTCGAGAAGGCCCACCCGGACATCTTCAACAGCCTGCTGCAGGTGCTCGAGGACGGCCGCCTCACCGACTCCCAGGGTCGGATGGTCGACTTCAAGAACACCGTCATCATCATGACGACCAACCTCGGCACCCGTGACATCGCCAAGGGCGTCTCGCTCGGCTTCTCGGCCGGTCCGGACTCCCGCAGCGACTACGAGCGGATGAAGAACAAGGTCGTCGACGAGCTGAAGCAGCACTTCCGCCCCGAGTTCCTCAACCGGGTCGACGACACGATCGTCTTCCCGCAGCTCACGCAGGCAGAGATCGTGGCCATCGTCGACCTCGAGATCGCCAAGCTCGACAAGCGGCTCAAGGACAAGGACATGGGCCTCGAGCTCACGATGGAGGCCAAGGCGCTGCTGGCGAAGAAGGGCTACGACCCCGTGCTCGGCGCCCGTCCGCTGCGCCGGACCATCCAGCGCGAGATCGAGGACGTGCTGTCCGAGAAGATCCTCTACGGCGAGCTCAAGGCCGGCGAGATCGTGCTGGTCGGCACCACCGGCGAGGGCAAGGCCGAGACCTTCACCTTCACCGGCAACCCGCACCCCGGCGCCCTCGACCTCCCCGTCGTGGAGACGGTGGGCGACACCAGCGACTGACACACACAGCCGCACGAGAGGAGGCCCGGGACCAGCTGGTCCCGGGCCTCCTCGTTCCCCCTCGCCCCCGCTAGGCGAGCCTGTCGAGCATCCGCTGCATGTGGTTGATCTGGGCGAGCTGGGTCACGTGGACCTCGTCGCCGAGCTGGGTGACGACCTCGTCGCGGCCACTGCGGTGCTGGTCGAGCACCATCTCGAGCGCTCCCTGGTGGTGGGCGGTCATGAGCCGAAGCCACATCCGGTCGGCCTCGACCCCCCGGGCGGCGGCGAGCTGGTCGAGCTGCTGGGGCGTCGCCATGCCCGGCATCGAGCCGTGGCTGCCGTGGCTGCTCGCCCCGAACAGGGGGTTCTCCGCCTGGGGCGGCACCTCCTGCCCACGTTCGCGCAGGAGCCGGGCCATGTAGTCGATCTCGGGTTCCTGCTCGTCGGCGATGCGGCTGGCGAGCGCCTTCACCTGGGCGTCGGTCAGGTGCTCCAGTGCGATGTCGACCATCACGATCGCCTGCGCGTGGTGGACCACCATGTCCTGGAGGAACCGCACGTCGTCGGGGTCGACCGGCGCAGCGGGACGGGGAGCAGCGGCGGTCCCGGTGAGCGACACGTTCGGCTCGCCCGGCCGCCCCGGCTGGAGGACCGGCGCCGTCGGCGACGTGACCGCCGTCGCGGTCGTGGTCAGCTCGGAGCGGGTCGTGCAGCCCGAGAGGAACGCGGACGCCGCGGCGAGGCCGACGGAGGCGGCGACGACTCGGGGGAGGACTCTCACGGCCCTGAGCCTAGGTGCAAGTTTTTACCCAATACAGAGGTCTTCGGTCTTGTTTGCGTAAAGCCTGCAGGGGAGGGTGAGCCCAACCTTCGAGACCGAGGAGATACCCGGATGAGAGTTCGTCGACTGGTCGCCAGCGTGTTCGCTGCGGCCGTGGCGGTGGGCGGCGTCAGCGCCGCCAGTGCCAGTGCAGGGGATGGCGTCGGCAAGTCGGGCACCGAGCTGGGGCCGTACGAGATCGGCCGCAGCGCCAACGTCGAGCACCTCAAGAACATCCCGCACTCGGGGCCGCTGGCCGGTGCGACTGGTTCGGACCTGGCCTTCCAGGACGGCAAGGCGTTCGTCGGCAACTACAACGGCTTCGTCATCTACGACGTGACGACCCCGTCGGAGCCGAAGATGCTCGCCCAGGTGAGCTGCCCGGGCGCGCAGAACGACATCAGCGTGTACGGCAACCTGCTGTTCCTCTCGACCGACGCGTCGCGCAGCAACGACTCGTGCTCGTCGATCGCGCAGTCGGCGGCGGTCAAGGAGTCGTGGGAGGGCATCAAGATCTTCGACATCTCCGACGCGACGAACCCGAGCTACCTCGCGTCCGTCGAGACCGCCTGCGGCTCGCACACCCACACCGTGGTGCCCGGCGGTGACAGCGTCTACCTCTACGTCTCGAGCTACTCGCCCCGCGCCGACTTCCCGGACTGCCAGCCGCCGCACGACTCGATCTCCATCATCGACGTGCCGCTCGCGGACCCGCTCGCGGCCAAGGTCGTGGCCACGCCGAACCTGTTCCCGGACGGCGGCTACACCAACACCAGCGGCTGCCACGACATCACCGCGTTCCCGGCCAAGAAGATCGCCGCGGGCGCCTGCATGGGCGACGGCATCATCATGGACATCTCCGACCCGGTCGCGCCCAAGGTCGTGGAGCGCGTGACCGACACGGTGAACTTCGCGTTCTGGCACTCGGCGACGTTCAACGCCAAGGGCACCAAGGTCGTCTTCACCGACGAGCTCGGTGGCGGCGGTGCGGCCACCTGCAACGCCAAGGTCGGCCCGACCCGCGGCGCCAACGGCATCTACGACCTGAGCGCGGACAACCAGCTGACCTTCCGGTCGTACTACAAGATCCCGCGCCACCAGAACGACACCGAGAACTGCGTCGCCCACAACGGCTCGCTGATCCCGGTGCAGGGCCGCGACGTCATGGTGCAGTCCTGGTACATGGGCGGCACGAGCTTCTGGGAGTTCACCGACTCGGCCAACCCGCGTGAGATCGGCTACTTCGAGCGCGGCCCGGCCCCCTCGGGCGGCGGTGGCGGTACCTGGTCGTCGTACTTCTACCGCGGTCACGTGTACTCCTCCGACATCGGCCAGGGCTTCGACGTCCTCGACATCACCGACAAGAGCCTGATGAAGGCCGACCTGGTGCCGATGGACGAGCTCAACGTGCAGTCCCAGCCCGTCTACCAGCTGCGCTGAGGCGAGCCGGTGACGACGCGCTGACCAGTGCGATTACCAGATCCAGCCACGCGTCCCCTTACTGTGGGGCGCGTGGCTGATCTGCATGTCCCCCGCCGTTCCCTCGTGGCGTCCCTCCTCGCCGCTCCGTTCCTCGTCGCCTCGTGCTCCAAGGACGACAAGCCCGCGCCGCGGGCGAGCAGCACCACGACGACGACCACCACGACGACCACCGCCGCCCCGCCGAAGCCGAAGGTGACCGGCAAGGGCCTGCCTGCCGACCTGCTTGCCGTCACCCAGGCGCTCTACCTCGGGGGCAAGGTCCCTGCACTCGCGTCGGTGGGCAAGGCCCTCGGCAAGCGGAAGGTGCGCGCCAAGAGCATCGCGGTGGCCGGGTCGACCGGCGCCTGGAAGGGCACCCCGGTCGCCGTGGTCACCTACGGCAAGGACGTGACGCTCCTCGTCAAGGACAAGCGCTGGACCGTGGTGGGCGGTTGGTGGCCCTCGCTCGGCGTCGCGCGCGTGCCCATGAAGCCCATGCGCGTGCTGGCGATCGGCTCGGACGCGCGCAACCACCAGAGGGTGGAGGCCTGTCGGGCCGACGCCCTCCAGCTCATCGGCGTGGACAACCAGGGGATCGGCGGCATCGTCGGAATCCCCAGGGACTCCTACGTGCCGATCTCCGGCGGGGGCACCGACAAGATCAACGCCGCGCTGGTGCTGCGGGGGGTGAGGGGCCAGGTGCGGACCGTCGAGCAGGCCACCGGCCTCACGGTCGACGGCTACGTGATGACGGGGTTCAAGGGCTTCCGCGCCATGGTCAAGGCCCTCGGGGGGATCACCTTCGTGGCGGCCTCCAGCCTGCGGTCGGTCGACAACTACCAGATCGTCAAGGCGGGCCGGAACACCCTGAACTCCAAGACGGCGCTCGGCCTCGCCCGCGAGCGCAAGCACCTCCCGAACGGGGACTTCGGACGGTCGACCAACCAAGGCCTGATCATCAAGGCCGGCATCGCCATGGCGCAGGCGCGCGGGCCCGCGCACCTGCCCAAGTACCTCACGGCCATGGGTCCCCACCTGCAGACGGACCTGAACGCGGCGCAGGTGCTGACCCTGTGCTCCGCCGTGTACGTCGGGAAGAAGGCGTCCTCGATCCGCACCGGAGCGGTCCCCGGCGGGGTGGGCATGCGGGCCGGGCAGTCGGTCGTGCTGCTCGGCAGCCGCGCGCGGAGCATCTTCGCGGACCTGCGGGACGGACGGCTTGGCGCCTGACCCGGGCTCGGCAAGCTCGCCCCTGGTGCGCCGCGCACGCACTGCCGACGTCAAGGCGATCCGGGCCATCGTCGCCCCCATGGCGCAGTCCCGGGTGCTCATCGCCAAGGAGGCGGTGACCTACTACGAGGCGGTGCAGCAGTTCCGCGTCGCCGAGGTGGGTGGCCGGGTCGTCGGGTGCGGTGCCCTGCACGTCATGTGGGAGGACCTCGCCGAGATCCGCACCCTGGCGGTGCTCCCGGAGGCCAAGGGCACCGGCGTCGGCTCGGCCCTGCTCGATTCCCTCGTGGAGGATGCCCGCGAGCTCGGCGTGCAGCGGCTGTTCTGCCTCACCTTCGAGGTGGACTTCTTCGCCCGGCACGGCTTCGAGCCCATCGAGGGCCGGGCTGTCGACCCCGAGGTCTACGCCGAGCTCTTGCGCTCCTACGACGAGGGTGTCGCCGAGTTCCTCGACCTCGAGCGGGTCAAGCCCAACACCTTGGGCAACACCCGGATGCTTCGTCAGCTCTGAGCCGGCCGGCTCGCCCGCACGCGCACCCGCACCGAGACGAGCAGGCACACCGCCAGCAGTCCGGCGGCGACGCCGAACCCGAGCTCGGGCACGAGCGGCAGCGCGATGCCGACGGCACCGCCCACGACCCACGCCATCTGCAGCGCCGTCTCGCACCACGCGAACGCACGGGTGCGCATGGCGTCGGGGATGTCGCGCTGCACGATCGCGTCGGTGCCCAACCGCGCGAGCTGCACGCCCAGGCCGGTCACGAGCCCGAGGGCGACCAGGGTCCACAGCGAGTAGAACGCGGCGGTGAGCACGGCCAGGGCCAGGTCGGCGATGAGCGCTGCCGAGACGATCGCCTCCGGCCGGCGGGTGCTGAGGAAGCGACCGAGCAGGGTGGCCGCTGCGTTGCCGAGTCCGGCGGCGCCGAGCACCAGGCCCAGGACCAGGGTCTCGGGGACGCCGGGCAGCGGGTGCTCGCGCATGAGGAAGGTCAGGAACAGGGTGAGGAAGCCGACCAGCATCCTCGTGCCGACCGAGGCGACCAGCGCGGCACGCAGGGTGGCCGGCCGCGCGCCCACCTGGGCCCGCAGCCGCTGCCAGACCGTGCGGTCGCCTGCGGCCCCACCCCCGACGGGCATCGGCACGGTGTCATCGAGGTCCCGCTCGCCGGCCGAGGAGTCCACCCGTGCGGGCAGCCGGATGGCCAGCACGGTGCCCACGACGTAGATGGCGAAGGCCATCCGCAGCGACCACTGCGGGCCGATCCTGGCCACGGCCCCTGCCAGGCCACCGCCGACCGCCATGCCCAGGACACCGGCGAAGGCGTTGCGCGAGTTGGCCTGCACCAAGGTGTAGTGCGGCGGCAGCAGCCGCGGCACCGCAGACGCGCGGGTGATGCTGTAGGCCTTGGAGGCGACGAGGCAGCCGAGTGCCGCGGGGAACAGCCACGCCGAGTCGTCGACGACGGCGTCCGCGAGCACCCAGCAGAGGAAGGCGCGCGCCGCGAGCGTCGTGCCGATCGCCCACCGGCGGCCGTGGCGGAACCGGTCTAGCAGCGGCCCCACGAACGGCGCGAGCAGCACGAAGGGCGCCAGGGTCAGGAGCAGGAACCGGGCCACCTCGCCACGGGCCTGTCCGGTCGGCATGGCGAAGACGGTCCCGGCGAGGGAGACCGTCACCGCCGCGTCCCCGGCGAGGTTGACGAAGTGCAGCTCGATGGCCTTCGACAGGCCGCTCTCCCCGGCGCCGCCCCACGTCGTCCAGGCCCGGGCCCGGCGCGCTCCTGAGGTGGTGGCGCGCCGCACCGCGTGACCCGCGCGCGAGGCCCCGCGTCTCACCGCGGGGGCGCGCCGACCGCGCTGCGGCTCACCCGGCATACCGCGCACTCGTCGTGCTGCCCGGCAGCCGGAACCGGCCGCGGGCCAGCGGTTCCACGAGGCCGTCGGCCACCAGGCCGTCGAGGCACCGCTCGCGGCGGGCCTGGTCGGGCACGGCGGCGGCCAGCGCGGCCCGGCCGACCGGTGCGTCGCTCTCGCGCAGCACCGCCAGGAGGGCGCCACGCGCCTGGCGGTCGGTGCCGTGCCAGGACTGGCCGCGTCGCGGCGGTCCGTCGTATGCCGGGTGGCCGGCCAGCCGCCAGGCGCACAGGGCGGCGATGGGGCACGACCCGCACCGGGGCGTCCGGGCCGTGCAGACGAGGGCCCCGAGCTCCATCACCGCGACGTTCCACGTGGCGGCGTCCTCGTGGTCCTCGGGCACGAGGGCGGCGGCCAGCTCGTACTCGGCCCGGGTCAGCGCCGGCGCGGGGTACTGCTGCGCGCTCGAGACCCGGGCGAGCACCCGGCGGATGTTGGTGTCGACCACCGTCGTGCGCTCGCCGAAGGCGAACGCCGCGACTGCGGCAGCGGTGTAGACCCCCACCCCCGGCAGGGTGAGCAGCGCCGCCTCCGTGGCCGGCACCTCGCCGTCGTGCTCGTCGCGCATGGCGGTCGCCGCAGCGTGCAGGCGCAGCGCACGGCGGGGGTAGCCGAGGCGCCCCCAGGCCCGCACCGCCTCGCCCGGCGGCTCCGCCGCCAGGTCGGCGGGGGAGGGCCAGCGCCGCATCCACTCGTGCCAGACCGGCTCGACCCGGGCGACGGGCGTCTGCTGGAGCATGACCTCGGAGACGAAGACGCCCCACGGGGAGGCCCCGCCGCGCCACGGCAGGTCACGCGCGGCCCCGGCATACCAGTCGAGGAGCCGGGCGTGCAGCTCCTGCTCCGGGACCGAGGCGCTCACACGTAGCGTTCGAGGATGCTCGACTCGGCGAGGCGGGACAGGCCCTCACGGACCGCCCGCGCCCGGCCCTCGCCGACGCCCTCGACGTCCATGAGTTCCTCGAGGTTGGCGGCGAGCAGCTTCTGCAGGCTGCCGAAGTGCTCGACGAGGCGGTCGACGATGGCGCCGGGCAGGCGGGGGACCTTGCTCAGCAGCCGGTAGCCGCACGGGCTCACGGCGGAGTCGAGGGCGTCGCCGACGATGGTGAAGCCGAGCGCCTTGGCGCCGGCCGACAGGTCGAGCAGCTCGGTGGAGGTCAGCTGCTCCAGCGCCGTGAGCGCCTCCTCGACCGACAGGCCACCGCGCGCCTCGGGGAGGTAGTCGCGGATGACGAGCTCGCGGTCGTTGCCCAGGCCGCCGGTGAGCTCCTCGAGCTGGAGGGTGAGCAGCCGGCCGTCGACGCCGAGCTCGACGACGTAGCCCGCGATCTCGTCGCTGATCCGCCGCACCATCTCGAGGCGCTGGAGCACGCTGGCCACGTCGCGCACGGTGACGAGGTCCTCGATCTCGAGGGCGGAGAGGGTGCCGGTGACCTCGTCGAGCCGGGACTTGTAGCGCTCGAGCGTCTGCAGGGCCTGGTTGGCGCGGGAGAGGATGGCGCTGGAGTCCTCGAGCACGTGCCGCCGGCCGGCGACGTAGAGGGCGACGATGCGCATGGACTGGCTGACCGAGACCACGGGGTAGCCGGTCTGCTTGGCGACGCGCTCGGCGGTGCGGTGGCGGGTGCCGGACTCGCTGGTCTCGATGGAGGAGTCCGGCAGCAGCTGGGTGGCGGCCCGCAGGATGCGGGAGACCTCGCGGTCGACGACGATGGCGCCGTCCATCTTGGCGAGCTCGCGCAGGCGGGTGGCCGAGAACTCGACGTCGAGGGGAAAGCCGCCGGTCGAGATCTGCTCGACGAGCTTGTCGTGGCCGAGCACGATCAGGGCGCCGGTGCGACCGCGCAGGATGCGCTCGAGGCCGTCGCGCAGCTCGGTGCCGGGGGCCACGGCGGCCAGGGTGGCGAGCAGCAGCTCGTCATCGCGTTGTTCCACTCGCTGGACCCCTGTGTTCACTGCTCCCGGCACTGCCGCCGGCTGGTCTGGCCGAAGTCTATCCGCGCGCCGCCGGCAGTGCTGCCACCACGGCCCGACTGATGTCGGCGCACTCCACCACCTCGATGCCCTCCGGGGTGGGTCCGGAACCGAGCACGCCGGGCGGCACGAAGGCACGCCGGAAGCCCAGGCGTGCAGCCTCGGCCAGACGCCGGGGGATTCCGGTCACCGGGCGCAGCTCCCCGGCGAGGCCGATCTCCCCGAACGCGATCGAGCCCGGCTCCAGCGGCTGCTCGCGGATGGCGCTGGCGACGGCCAGGGCCACCGCGAGGTCGGAGGCCGGCTCGCTCAGCCGCGCCCCACCGACGGTGGACAGGTAGACGTCGGCCTTGCCCAGCGGCGCCTTCGCCCGCCGGTCGAGCACGGCGAGGATCATGGCGACCCGCGAGGAGTCCAGCCCGCTGGTGGCCCGTCGTGGGGTGGGGATCTCCGTCTTCGCCACGAGCGCCTGCACCTCCGTCATCAGCGGCCGCTTGCCCTCGAGGGTGGCGGTGACGCAGGTGCCCGGCACCGTGACGGTGCCGTGCGAGAGGAAGAGCCCGCTGGGGTCGGGGAGGCCGACGATGCCGACGTCGGAGAGGTCGAAGCAGCCGACCTCGTCGGTGGGGCCGTAGCGGTTCTTCACCGCGCGCACCATGCGCAGGCGGGAGTGCCGGTCGCCCTCGAACTGCACCACCACGTCGACGAGGTGCTCGAGCACCCGGGGGCCGGCGATGGACCCGTCCTTGGTCACGTGGCCGACCACGAGCGTGGCCATGCCGCGCGACTTCGCGGCCTGGATCAGGGAGGCCGCGACCTCGCGCACCTGCGAGACGTTGCCCGCCGACCCCTCGACCTCGCCGCTGGAGATGGTCTGCACCGAGTCGACGACGAGCAGGTCGGGGCTGATCGCCTCGACCTGGCCCAGCACGGTGGCCAGGTCGGTCTCGGAGGCGAGGTAGAGGGACTTGGCCATCGCCTCGATGCGCTCGGCGCGCAGCCGCACCTGGGCCGCGGACTCCTCGCCGCTCACGTAGAGGACCGTGCGGCCCTCCCCGGAGCGGGCCGCACGGGCGGCGACGTCGAGCAGCAGGGTGGACTTGCCGATGCCGGGCTCGCCGGCCACGAGGACCACCGCGCCGGGCACCAGGCCGCCGCCGAGCACGCGGTCGAACTCGCCCACGCCGGTGCTGCGCGCCTCGGCACGGCGGGCGTCGACCTCACCGATCGGCAGTGCCGGGCGCTCGACGCGACCCGCCGCCGTGGTGCGCACGGTCACCGCGCCGACCTCGCTGACGCTGCCCCAGGCCTGGCACTCGCCGCAGCGGCCGACCCACTTCACCGTGGACCAGCCGCACTCCGAGCAGCGGTAGCCGCTCGCCTTCGTCGATGCCTTCGAAGCCATGGCGCACAACCTACGGTGCGCCGCCGACAGCCAGGGTCCGGCAGGGCCGGGCGATGCAGCTCAGCCCTGGAGTGGCCTCAGCGGCCAGAAGACGACGGTGCGGGTCTCCTCGGGCGGCGCCTCGGGGCCGCTCCAGTACTCCTCCCACATGACCCCGGACTCCTCGACCTGCCGGCCCTGCGCGACGACCCCCTTCTGCAGGGCCTCGTAGGCCTCGCCGAGCCGCTCGTACGCGCCGATGTGGACGGTGGTGGCGACCTCGCAGGCGGGCAGCTGCAGGGGCTCCACCCCCTCACCGGGCTCGAAGGGAGCCTCCACGACGAACCCCGCGGCGACGTGGAAGAGGTCACCCTCCATCTCGTAGACGGAGATGGCGGGGCCTGCGACGGGCACCCCGATCCTGGCCAGGTAGCCCGCCACGCCGCCGAAGGCCGCTGACGACTTCTGCCCCATGTCGTCGACCTCCGGCCGCGCGTCGAACCGCTTCACCGCGAGGTGCCGGCCCGTCTCGGTGGTGGTGCTGACGTCGTAGCTCATGTCGTCCTCCTCGGCTGGTCTGCCCACGCTAGGAGCGTCGAGGCCGGGATGACAGGGACCATGGACCTTCAGAAGCGGCGCCACCAGAGGTTGACCGCGTAGTCGACGCCGGTGCCGGCGTGCTCGGCGAGGATGCCCTCGGCCACGGTCTCGGGGAACTCGATGCGCACGACCGACTCGAAGTCCTCGCGCGAGTCGAAGTCCCACCGGATCACGAGCCGCTCGCGTGACCAGCCCTGGCGGGCCCAGAACCGCTCGACGGCCAGCGGGTCGTACGCCGGGTGGGCGCGCCGGAACCAGCCGCCGAAGGTCGAGCGGGTGGCGTCGTTGTCGATGACGAAGGCCGTTCCGCCCGGGCGGAGCACCCGGGCGAGCTCGGCGAGGCCCGGCTCGCACCCCGCGCCGAAGAAGTACGCCCACCGGGCGTGCGCCACGTCCATGGACGCGTCCGGCAGCGGCAGCGCCTGGGCCGTGCCGTCGAGGACCTGTATGCCGTGCTGGCCGGCCACCCGCGCCTGCGCCAGCTCCAGGAGCGGGGGGTGGGGTTCGACCCCGACGACGCTTCGGGCGCCGAGGTCGGCCAGCCGGGGCAGGTGGAAGCCGCTGCCGCAGCCGATGTCGACGAGGTCGGCACCCTGGAGCGGGTGGATGCGGCAGATGGCCGCCTCGATCAGCCCGGCCCGGTCGACGCCGAGGTTCTCGACCTCGTAGACGTCGGGCGAGCCCCAGATGTTCGGGCTGGGCGTGGGCTGGGCGGGGTCGCGAGGACCGGTGGACATCAGGCTCGCCTGCGGGAGGCCGCCTCGCTCTGGGCGGCCAGCGTCGCCGGGTGGACCATCAGCGGCAGCAGCTTGTGCGAGCCGCTGGCCCGCACCGCCTTCACGCTCGCGAGGTGGGCCTCGCAGCGCACCTCGAGCTCGGCATACGCGGCCTCGCCCATGAGCTCGACCAGCTCGGCCCGGTTGCTGCGGAAGACCGGCTCGCGCCCCACGTGCGCCTCCGGGTTGGCCGAGCAGTACCAGTCGAGGTCGTGCCCGCCCGGTCCCCAGCCGCGCCGGTCGTACTCGGTGATGGTCGTCTCGAGCCAGGAGGTGCCGTCGGGCAGCTCGACGCGGCGGTAGGTGCGCCGGATGGGCAGCTGCCAGCAGACGTCGGGCTTGACCGTGTGCGGCTCCTTGCCCGTGAAGACCGCGTGCTGGTGCAGCGCGCACCCCGCCCCCGCGGGGAAGCCCGGGCGGTTGAGGAAGATGCAGGCGCCGTCGACGACCTTGGTCTTCAGGGCGTCGTCCTCCTTCTCGGTCCAGGCGGAGAGACGCGTCGTGCCCGGGTGGTGCTGCCACTCGTCCTCGCCGAGCTCGCTCACCGCCTCCTTGACCCGCTTCACGTCGTCCTTGTCGGTGAAGTGCGCCCCGAGCGTGCAGCACCCGTCGTCGGGCCGGTCGGCGTAGATGCCGTGGCAGCCGCTGCCGAAGATGCACGTCCAGCTCGACGTGAGCCAGGTCAGGTCGCAGCGGAAGCGCTGGTCCCTGTCGGCGGGATCGGTGAACTCGACCCAGAGGCGGGCGGTCTCGAGCGGGGTCTCAGCCACGCAGCCCACCCTACGTCCACGGCGTCAGCCGCTACGGTGAACGCCATGCGCCTAGGGGTCATCGACGTCGGCTCGAACACCGTGCACCTGCTCGTGGTCGACGCCCACCACGGCGCCCAACCGCTGCCCGCCACGTCGCACAAGATCGAGCTGCGGCTGTCCGAGCACGTCACCGACGACGGCCACATCGACGACTCGGGCGCCGCCAACCTCGCGCGCTTCGTCCTCGAGTGCCTCGACGTCGCCGAGGACCAGGGTGTCGAGGACCTGATCGCCTTCGCCACGAGCGCGATTCGCGAGGCGCCCAACGGAGACGCCGTGCTCGCCATGGTGCGCGCCCGGACGGGAGTCGACCTGCAGGTGCTCAGCGGGGTGGACGAGGCGCGGCTCACCTTCCTCGCCGCGCGGCGCTGGTTCGGGTGGTCGAGCGGCACCCTCCTCGTCGTCGACATCGGCGGCGGCTCCCTCGAGCTGGCGGCCGGCATGGACGAGGAGCCCGACGCCGCGATCAGCCTGCCGCTGGGGGCCGGTCGCCTCACGCGCGACCTGCTGCCCGGTGACCCGCCTGACGCCGAGACGGTGCGCGGGGCCCGCAAGGCGATCCGGGCGCGGATCGCCGGCGACCTGCGGCCGCTCACCAAGGTCGGCCGGGTCGACCGTGCCGTCGGCACCTCCAAGACCATGCGCTCGCTGGCCCGCATCGCGGGCGCCGCCCCGAGCAGCGAGGGTCCGTATGCCGCGCGCAGCCTTGCGCGCTCCGACCTCGGTGACGTGGTGGCGCTGCTGGCGAGGACCACGGCGGCCCAGCGCACCGAGCTGCCCGGGGTGTCGCCGTCGCGGGCCCGTCAGCTGCTCGCCGGGGCCCTGGTCGCCGAGGCGGCGATGGACCTGCTCCAGGTCGAGCGGCTGGACATCTGTCCCTGGGCGCTGCGCGAGGGCATCATCCTCGGACGCCTCGACAGCATGGGCTGAGGCCCGAGCCCGCTCGATACGCTCGTGCCATGTCCGCCGCTGTCTCGATCCCCGGTGCGCAGGTCGCGCTATCGACGGCATCGGTCTACCCGGAGAGCTGTGCGGCGGCCTTCGCAACGGCGCGGCGGCTCGGCTACGACGGGGTCGAGGTCATGGTCTGGACCGACCCGGTCTCCCAGGAGCCCGGCGCCATCAAGGCGCTGTCCGAGCTGCACGGCATACCGGTGCTGTCGGTGCACGCGCCCACGCTCCTCCTCACGCAGAGGGTGTGGAGCACCGACCCGTGGACGAAGGTCGACAAGTCGATCGAGCTCGCCCAGGAGGTCGGCGCGCAGACCGTGGTGCTCCACCCGCCCTTCCGCTGGCAGCGTGACTACGCCCGGGAGTTCCTCGACGGGGTGGCGCTGCGCGAGCACGAGACCGGCATCCGGCTGGCGGTGGAGAACATGTTCCCCTGGCGGGCGCGCAACCGTGAGTACCAGGCGTACCTGCCCGGCTGGGACCCGGTCCCGCTGCCCTACGACAACGTGACGGTCGACCTCTCGCACACGGCGACGGCTGGGTCGGACGCGCTGCAGATGGCCGCCGACCTCGGCTCGCGGCTGGCCCACGTGCATCTCGCCGACGGGACGGGTACGGCCCTCGACGAGCACCTGGTGCCGGGCAGGGGCACCCAGCCGTGTGCCGCGTTCCTGGAAGTCCTTGCGGAGCAAGGTTTCTCGGGAGCCGTCGTGGTCGAGGTGGGCACGCGCAAGCTCACCGAGGAGCAGCGCGAGCTCGACCTCAGCGAGGCGCTGGCATTCGCCAGGCTGCACCTCGCCACCGCCTCCACCCTGACGACCTCATGAGCCCGCGCGGGCGCCGGCCCGGGGGCGAGGACACCCGAGCGACCATCCTGCAGGCGGCGCGGTCGGAGTTCGCCGAGCAGGGCTACGACGCCACCTCCCTGCGCGGCATCGCCCGGCGGGCGGGCGTGGACCCCGCCCTGGTGCACCACTACTTCGAGGGCAAGCCGGCCCTCTTCGCCGAGGTGATGGACCTCCCCGTCGACCCCTCGGTGCTCATCGACAAGGTGATCTCCGGGCCGCGTGAGCGGGTGGGCGCCGCGCTCGTGGAGACGTTCCTCGACGTCTGGGACTCGCCGGCGGGCCGCCAGCGCTTCCAGGCAGTGGTGCGCTCGGCGTCCTCGCACGACGAGGCGGGCCGGATGCTGCGCGAGTTCCTGACCCGCGAGATCTTCGGCCGCATCGCGACCGAGCTGACTCCGGCGGCCAGCGTCGACGCGCTCGCGACCGCGCAGCTGCGGGCGGGTCTGGCCGCAGGCCAGATGCTGGGGATGGCGATGATGCGCTACGTCGTCCACTTCCCCGAGGTGGTGCAGGCCAGCCGCGAGGAGCTGGTCGCCCTCGTGGGGCCGTCGATCCAGCGCTACCTGGCACCCTGACCACCCTTGTCGTGCGGCCCCGGCGGGCGTAGATTTCATCACATGATGAATCATGCTGTGGAGGTCGACAACCTCCGCGTGGTCCGCGGAGGGCGCGAGGTGCTGCCCGGCCTGAGCATGCGCATCCCGAGCGGCACCCTCGTCGGCCTGCTCGGCCCCAGCGGTGGCGGCAAGTCGACGCTGATGCGGGCGATCGTCGGTGTCCAGGTGGTGCACGGCGGCACGGTCACCGTGCTCGGCGAGCCGGCCGGGTCGCCGGTCCTGCGGGACCGCGTGGGCTACCTCACCCAGTCGCCGAGCATCTACGACGACCTCACGGTGCGCGAGAACGTGCGCTTCTTCGCCCGCATGCTGGGGGCGGGGCAGGGCTCGGCCGAGCGGGCCATCGCCGCCGTCGACCTCGAGAGCCATGCCAGCGTGCTGGCCGGGCGGCTCTCCGGTGGCCAGCGGTCACGGGTGTCGCTCGCCTCGGCCCTCGTGGGCGAGCCCGAGCTGCTGGTGCTGGACGAGCCCACCGTCGGCCTCGACCCGGTGCTGCGGCGCGACCTGTGGCGGCTGTTCCACCAGCTCGCCGACGCGGGCACGTCGATGGTGGTGTCCAGCCACGTCATGGACGAGGCCACCCGGTGCGACCGGCTGCTCCTGCTGCGCGAGGGCAGGCTGCTCGCCGACGAGCCGCTGCCGGCGCTGCTCGAGCGCACTGGCACGACCGACGCCGAGACCGCTTTCCTCGCCCTCATCGACGCCGCCGAGGAGGTGGCGCCGTGAGTCCGCACCGCACGCTCGTGATGACCGGCCGCGTGCTGCGGCAGCTGCGCACCGACCACCGCACCATCGCCCTCATGCTGCTCGTGCCCTGCGTCCTGCTGGGGCTGCTGGCCTGGATCTACAACGGCACACCGGTGTTCGACAGGATCGGCCCGGCGCTGCTCGGTGTCTTCCCGTTCGTCGTCATGTTCATCGTGACCAGCGTGGCCACCCTGCGGGAGCGCACCTCCGGGACGCTCGAGCGGCTCATGACGACGCCGATGGCCAAGACCGACCTCATGGTCGGCTACGCGCTCGCCTTCGGGCTGATGGCGGTGCTGCAGGCCCTGGTGGCCTCGACGTTCGCGATCTACGTGGCAGGCCTCGACCTCGTGGGCCCGGTCTGGGTGCTTGTCGTGGTGGCCGTCGCCGACGCCGTGCTCGGCACCGCCCTCGGCCTGCTCGCCAGCGGGTTCGCGCGCACGGAGTTCCAGGCGGTGCAGTTCATGCCCGCGTTCGTGCTGCCGCAGTTCCTCCTGTGCGGCCTGCTCGTCGCCCGCGACCAGCTCCCGCAGGCGCTGCAGCCCATCTCCGACGTGCTCCCGTTGTCGTATGCCGTGGACGCCATGAACGCGGTCGCCGCCACCGCCGAGCCGCTCTCCGAGGTGGCCCCGGACCTGCTCGTCATCGCGGCGTGGGTGCTCGCCTCGCTGCTCCTGGGGTCGCTCACCCTCCGCCGCCGCACCCCCTGACGGTCGGGGATAGCCTTGGCGGCGGTCGCGACAGCCGTGGCCGGACGTCGGAAGGACCCTTCGTGGACGCAGGTGACCTGCTGCGCGGCGCACTGCTGCAACTCTCCAAGAGCGACACGGTGCGACGGACCATCGAGACGGCCCCCGTCAGCCGGCAGGTGGTGCGGCGCTTCGTCCCCGGGGCCACCACCGAGGACGCGGTCGCGGCCACGGCCGCGCTGCGCATGACCAACCGGCTCGCGACCATCGACTACCTCGGCGAGGACACCCTCGACCTCGCCCAGGCGATCCGCACCCGCGACGCCTACCTGCACCTGCTGCGCGAGCTCGAGCGCGCCGACCTGAGCCAGATGGGCATGGGCGAGGTCAGCCTCAAGCTCAGCGCCCTCGGCCAGGCCCTGCCGGGCGACGGGAAGAAGATCGCCCTCGAGCACGCGCGCGAGATCTGCGAGGCCGCGGCCGCCGCCGGCACGACCGTGACCCTCGACATGGAGGACCACACCACGACCGACGCCACCCTGGAGGCCCTGCGCGAGCTGCGCCACGACTTCCCGTGGGTCGGCGCGGTCATCCAGTCCTACCTGCGCCGCAGCGAGGCCGACTGCCGCGACCTCGCCCACGAGGGCAGCCGGGTGCGGCTGTGCAAGGGGGCCTACAAGGAGCCGGAGTCGGTGGCCTTCCAGTCCTCCGACGAGGTCGACACGGCCTACGTGCGGTGCCTGAAGATCCTCATGGCGGGCGACGGCTACCCCATGGTCGCCAGCCACGACCCGCGCCTGATCGAGATCGCCGGCGCGCTCGCCGCCCACAACCGCCGCGACCCGCAGACCTACGAGTACCAGATGCTCTACGGCGTCAGGCCCGAGGAGCAGAAGCGGATCGCCGACCGCGGCAACCAGATGCGCGTCTACATCCCCTACGGCGAGGAGTGGTACGGCTACCTCATGCGCCGCATGGCCGAGCGCCCGGCCAACACCATGTTCTTCCTGCGCGGCCTGGCCACGCGGGGCTGAGAGAAGGAGGCACCGATGGGCACCGTGGCGATCTTCGGCGCCGGCGTGATGGGCGAGACCCTGCTCTCGGGGCTCATCCGGGCCGGCCGCAGCGCGGACGACATCATCATCACCGACCGCCGCCCCGAGCACCTGGCCCAGCTGCACGACCGCTACGGCGTGCGCACCATGACCAACGCCGAGGCAGCGTCCGCCGCCGACACCCTCGTCCTCGTGGTCAAGCCGCAGGACATGGACGCCCTGCTCGAGGAGATCAGCGACCACGTCGCCGAGCACAACCTCGTCGTCAGCCTGGCCGCCGGCATCACCACCGAGTTCCTCGAGTCCCGGCTGCCCGGCGGCAGCTCCGTCGTGCGGGTGATGCCCAACACCCCCGCCCTGGTCGACCAGGGCATGGCGGCGATCAGTGCCGGGAAGCATTGCGACGCCTCGCACCTCGCCGAGGCGGCCGACCTGATGCGCTCGTGCGGCAAGGTGCTCGAGGTGGCCGAGAAGCACCAGGACGCCGTCACCGCGATCTCCGGCTCCGGCCCGGCCTACATCTTCTACGTCGTGGAGGCCATGATCGAGGCCGGCGTCGTGCTCGGCCTGCCCCGCGCGACCGCGACCGAGCTGGTGGTCCAGACGCTCTTCGGGGCGGCGACCATGATCAAGGAGACGGGGCAGCACCCGACCGTCCTGCGCGAGCAGGTGACCTCGCCCGGCGGCACCACGGCCGCGGCGCTGCGCCAGCTCGACGACCACAAGGTGCGCGCCGCGTTCATCACCGCGATGGAGGCAGCGGCCGAGCGGTCGCACCAGCTCGCCTCCGGCAATGGCTGAGCAGCCGACCAGCCTCTGCCGCGTCGGTGAGTCCAACTGGCGCACCTACCGCGACGTGCGGCTCGCCTCGTTGCTCGACACGCCCTCGGCCTTCAGCAGCACGTATGCCGGCGAGTCCGCGTTCACCGACGAGCGCTGGCTGGCGCGCGTGCACAGCGGGTCGTCCACGTGGCTGGCGATGTGGGGCGACCTGCCCGTGGGCACCGCGACGTCGTTCCGGTTCCCCGAGCAGGGCGAGGCCGAGACCTGCCTGGTGGGGATGTGGGTCGCCGGGCACGCGCGGGGCAGGGGAGTGGGTGAGGCCCTGGTCGGGCACGTCATCGCAGACGCGCGCTCCCGCGGGCTCGCCAGGGTCACGCTCGATGTGGCCGAGGCCAACCACCCCGCGCGAGACCTCTACGAACGCATGGGTTTTCGTCCTACCGGCCGCCGCGGCGTGCTCCCTCACGACGAGAGCATCGTGGAGCTGGAGATGGCCCTGGAGCTGTGAACTCCGGGTGAACCGCGGGAGCCAGGCGGTCGCCACCGGACCCGCTCGTGCGAGAGTGGGGACATGAGCGAGATCTCCGTGCGCGAGCTGACCGAGGACGAGTGGGAGACCTACCGCGAGGTGCGCCTGGCGGCGCTCGAGGAGTCGCCCGAGGCCTTCGTGGCCTCCCTCAGCGAGGAGCAGGCCTACGACGAGGCCTTCTGGCGCACGCGGATGCGGCGCTCGCGCCGGCTGCTCGCCGAGGTGGACGGCCGCGCGGTGGGCGTGGCCAGCGTCGGCGAGGCGGGACCGGACAACCCTTCCGTGGCCGAGCTGTTCGGCCTGTGGGTCGCCCCCGACTTCCGCGGCGCCGGGGTGGCGACGAAACTCGTCCAGGCCGGGGCCGACACCGCCCGCAGGCAGGGCCGCACGCACATCGCGTACTGGGTGGGCACCGACAACGGGCCGGCTGTCGCCTTCGCGAGCGGCTTCGGCTTCCGCCCCACCGACAGCCGGCGCCCCATGCGCGTGGCGTCCGGGGCCGGCGACGAGGAGATCGCCATGGTGCTCGCGCTCGGGCAGGACCGCGGCGTCCCGACGCTGTAGGAGCTAGGGGCGGGAGGCGAGCCGCTCGAGCAGGTCGGTCGGGCCGCTCACGATGAGCGTGTCGTGCGCGCTCACCTTGGTGTCGGCCTGGGCGTAGGTGAAGTCCTCGCCGGGCGACTTCACTCCCACGACCGTGACGCCGTACTTGCTGCGGACCTGGCTCTGCGCCAGCGTGAACCCGATGGTCTCCTGCGGCGGTCGCATCTTGACGATCGCGAAGCCGTCGTCGAACTCGATGTAGTCCATCAGCTTCCCGTTGACCAGGTGCGCGACCCGGCGGCCGGTCTCGGCCTCCGGGAAGATCACGTGGTGCACGCCGATGCGGGTGAGGATCCGGCCGTGCTCGGGGGAGAGTGCCTTGGCCCAGATCGAGGGGATGCCGGCGTCGACCAGGTTGAGCGCCGCCAGCACCGAGGCCTCCACCGAGGAGCCGATGCCGACCACCGCCAGCCGGAAGTCGCGTGCCTTGATCGCCGCGATGGCGGGGGGCTGGCTGGCGTCGGCCTGCACGATCTTGGTGATCTTGCCGAGGTAGCTCTCGGCGAGGGAGGCGTCCTGCTCGATGGCGACGACGTGGTGGCCGAGCCGCTGGAGCTCCAGCGCGGCGGCGCCGCCGAAGCGTCCGAGGCCGATGACCAGCACGTCCTCCTCGAAGAGCCGGTTCCTGGCCAAGGGATTCCTCCATGGGTGTGGTCAACGTGGGCCGTCCTGTCCACGGACAGTACCCGCCCGGTAGCGTGCACGACATGCCCACTCAGGCGCGCGTGATCTGGGACCCCAGCTTCACGGCATACAACTTCGGTCCGGGCCACCCGATGGCCCCCGTGCGCCTGGACCTGACTGCGCGCCTTTGCGAGGCCTTCGGGCTCTTCGAGCACGTCGACGTGGAGCTGTTCAACCCGGCCGTCGCCGACGACGCACTGCTCGCGACGGTGCACGAACCTGCCTACATCGAGGCCGTCAAGGCCGCCTCGCTGGACCCCTCGAGCGCCGACGGCAGCCACGGCCTGGGCACCGAGGACGACCCCACCTTCGCGGGCATGCACGAGGCGAGCGCCCGCATCGCCGAAGGGACCCGGCAGATCTGCGAGGACGTCTGGACGGGCTCGGTGAGCCACGGCGTCAACTTCTGCGGCGGCCTCCACCACGCCATGCCGGGCAACGCCTCCGGCTTCTGCATCTACAACGACATCGCCGTGGGCATCCAGTGGCTGCTCGACAACGGCGCCCAGCGGGTCGCCTACGTCGACGTCGACGTGCACCACGGCGACGGCGTCGAGCGGATCTTCTGGGACGACCCGCGCGTGCTGACCATCTCGCTGCACGAGTCGGGCCGGGCCCTCTTCCCCGGCACGGGCTGGCCCGGCGACACCGGCGGCCCCAACGCCCCGGGGTCGGCTGTCAACGTCGCGCTCCCGCCGGGCACGGGCGACTCCGCCTGGCTGCGGGCGCTGCACGCCACGGCCATGCCGATCGTGCGTGCGTTCAAGCCCGAGGTCATGGTGACCCAGCACGGCTGCGACACCCATGCCCAGGACCCGCTCGCGCACCTGGCCCTGTCGGTCGACGCCCAGCGCGCGGCGACCGAGGCGCTGCACCGGTTGGCCCACGACGTGTGCGAGGGCCGCTGGGTCGCCCTCGGTGGTGGCGGCTACGAGCTCGTCGACGTCGTGCCGCGGGCCTGGACCCACCTGACCGGGATCGCCTCGCACCGGCCGATCCCGCTCACCGCGCCGGTGCCCGAGGGCTGGCTCGAGCACGTCCGCATGGAGCTCGGCCGCCAGGGCCCGCGCCGCATGGGCGACCTCGACCCGGCCGAGGGGCCGATCTGGCACCAGCCGTGGGACATGGGCTACAACCCGCACTCCGAGGTCGACCGGGCCATCATGGCGACCCGGCAGGCCACCTTCGAGCACTTCGGGCTCGACCTCTGGTTCGACTAGGTCCTGTTCGAGGTGTTCGTCACTACCCGGGCGGCGTGTCGTCTGGACAGGCGGTGGTCGGAGCACTTTCTTTTCCCCATCCGCTTCCCCAGTGGTCACATCAGCCCCTATCGTTGCGAAGAGCACGAGCGTAGGAGTCCGCCGGAGGGGAAGCCGGCGATGCGCACGTGGAGAAGATCGAGGTAGCTATGTCCAACGAGCGCCAGCTCGCCGAGGTGCGGTTCCTGACCGTTGCCGAGGTCGCCTCGATCATGCGCGTGTCGAAGATGACCGTGTACCGCATGGTGCACGCCGGAGAGCTCCCCGCCATCCGTGTGGGCCGCTCGTTCCGTGTTCCCGAGGACGCCGTGCACAAGTACCTGCGCACGTCCTACGTCGACACCGCGTGATTGGCCGCTGAGAAACAGGTGAGGGCGGGCCGGGGGATCTCCCCGGCCCGCCCTCTCTGTCGGTGCTCCTTTCGGCTCCGGCCTCAGCGGTTGTCGACGGCCCGCACCTCGACCGCCACCTCGGCGCCGGTGTAGAGCTGGGTCACCAGGTAGACCGAGCCGGGCGGGATGACCGCCGACTCGTCCGCCGCCGAGGAGGCCGCGGCCCCGGTCAGCTGGCACTCGCTGTCGAGGAAGTACAGGTCGAGGTCGTGCCCGAGGCTGTCGTCCGCGTCGCTCGTGCCCTTCACCGTCACCGAGTGCAGCCCGTCGGAGAAGCCGAGCGGGAACTTGGTCACCCAGGCGTCCGCGCCCTGGGAGGCGGGCGGGAAGGTGCACGCCGTGTTCATCTCCGTGCCGGTCACGCCGAAGACGTTCGCCAGCCCGGTCGGGTCACCCGCGGCGGGGTTGGGGGCGGTGATGGTGCCGGCGTCGGTGTAGTCCGGGTCGGGCGTCACCGAGCCGTTGGCCACCGAGGCGCCCGAGCCGAACACCTGGATGTCGGCCACCTGCGCGTAGGTCGTCGTGTCGCCCTGCACCGAGTCGACGAAGAAGCGCACGTACGAGGCCTGGACCGGCTTGTCGAGCGCGAAGGTGCGGTAGTTCAGGTCCGCCGCCGTGGGCCGCGGCGCCTCGTAGCCGAAGCCGCCCTTCTTCACCGTCGACCAGGTGACGCCGTCGGTCGAGGTCTGGAAGGTGAAGTCCCGCAGCGCCGCGAAACGCGAGGCGTTGGTGGCCTTGAAGGCGCTGACCCGCAGCGACGACACCGTGGCTGGCGCGGCCAGCTTGACCGTCACCCGCTGGTCGGGGCCGGCGTTGTAGGCCGCGTCCCCCGCATTCGTCGACCACACCGAGGCCGCCGTGTCGTCGAAGGCGAACTTCGCCGGCGACCCGTCGTCCTGGCTGGAGGCCGACACGATGCTCGCCCCCGCTGCCGTCGAGGCGAGGTTCGGGGCGAGGGAGACCGTCCGGGCCGCGTTCCTGCCGGCCGCCACGGAGAAGCCCTCGATCGTCTGGGTGCCGAAGCCGGGCGCCTGGATCGTCAGCGGGTAGGTGCCCGCCACCGCCTTGACCGAGTACCCGCCGGTCGACCCGGTCCTGCCCAGCGGGCTGACCCGGGCCTCGAAGCGGCCGAGGATGACCTTGGCGTTCGGGATCTTCTGGCCGGTGCTGGCGTTGACCAGGGTCAGCGCGACGGTGCCGTTCTTCGCCGCTGCGGGGTGGTCGAACGCCGGGGTCGGATCGGTGTCGTCGCCGGTGGCGGAGACCGCTGAGGCGCCGGCGCCACGCTTGGCGAACACCGACCACATCAGGTCGGTGTTGTCACCGTGGTAGCGGTCGAGGTCGGCGGTCAGCATGGCGTCGCGGGCGTCTAGGAAGGACGGGTCCGGGGCCATGAGCGGCATGGCGTCGGTGACGAGCCGCGCCGCGACCTCGGCACCCTCGGCCAGGCCGTGGCGCGCGACGAGGGCCTTGTGCAGGTCCCACAGGATGGCGGTCCAGATCTCGCCGTCCGCGTGCACCTCCGGGCCGGTCAGGTCGTAGCCCATGTCGCCGAAGGTGTTGGGGTTCTTGTTGAAGTCGTAGTTGCGGATGCCGCGGTTGTCGTTGCCCGTGGCGTACGCCCCGACGACCGCCCGCGTGGGCTCCAGGCCGGTCTTCTGGGCGTGGTTGAGGGCGTACCAGTCGCCCCAGCCCTCACCCATCGAGCCCGCCTGGTGCGAGCCGAGCGCGCTGCCGCCCGCGACGTAGCGGTTCGACAGGCCGTGGCTGTACTCGTGCTGGATGACGCTCATGTCCATCGAGCCGTCGCGGTGGGGCCCCTCGAAGGCGTCGTTGATCGGCTCCCACAGGAACATGCCGCTCCACGGCGGGATGCCGTCGTCGAGGGTGAGCATGTAGGCGTTGTCGCGCCCGGTGTAGGTGGGCGAGCCGCCGGATGCTGCCCCGGCCTGCACGAGGCCCTTGATCGGGTCGCCGCCCAGGCCGCCCTTGCCGCCGTTGTCGACCTGGAAGTTGCCGCCGGACTCGGTGAAGCCGAGCGCGTAGTAGTCGTCGTGGATCCGGTTGTGCTGGAAGAAGAGGTTGGTCGCCGCCGGCTCGAGGTCCTCGGCGTAGGACGGCGGCACGGTGGCCCCCTCCTTCTGCTGCCAGGCGTCCTTGAAGACGTAGGAGAAGTTGCCGGTGGGCGAGACGGGCCGCGGGGCGCTGTCGACGGGGCCGATGAAGTTCGACCAGTTGGCGTGGGTGTCGGCGTTGTTGCCGAACGTCGTCACGCCCGTGCCGACGAGCCCGGTCGGGTCGACCCAGCCCTTCGGCGACTGCGCGGTCTGCCCGAAGGACTGCTGGCGGGGCGTGCCGCCCTTCGCCGCCCCCGGGTAGTTGTCGTACACGGTGCCCTGCGGGTCGTCCTCGTGCTGCACGACCGATGCCCGGTAGAGCACCCTGCCGGTGGTCCCGTCGAGGATGACCTCCCAGGCTTCCGTCGGGCTCTTGATGAAGTACACCCGGTATGCCGCGACCGCACCGGCCTTCGTCCCGAAGGTCACCTTCTTCGCGTACGACGGGCCACCGAAGGGTCCCTTGGCGAAGGTGGTGTAGCCGGCCTGCGTGCCGTCCGCCTTGGGCGCGTAGGCCACTCCGGGCGCCAGGGTTCCGGCGGCCTTGAGCACCGCCCCGGCCTCGCCGATCACCCAGCCGCCGGTGAGGCCGTCGCCGGGCGTCGGGTCACCGGCATACGACAGCACCCGGCCGTCCTTGGTGACGGCGACGTTGAGGCGCCCGCCCCGCGCGGCGGCGACGCCGCCGGCGGTCTGCACCAGGCTGACGACATGGGTGCCCGTGCCGGGCAGGGTGTGGTCGCGGACCACCTTCAACGCCCCGACCGACGTGGCGCCGAGCCCGAAGGCGGCGGCGTTGTCGGCGACCCAGGCGCGCGCGATGTCGGCTGCCGAGCCCTCCCGCGCCGCGGTCAGCGGAGCCGGCCCGCGCAGCGAGCGCAGCGTGCCGAAGCGCTCGTCCCAGGTGGCCCGGGCTCCCTTGCCCGAGTCGGCGAGGAGGGACGTGAGGGCCTTCGTGGTGGCGGCGCTGGGGACGACCGCCTCCTCGACCGCCCTGGTGTCCAGCGTCCGGGTCAGCTCGGACACCGAGTCGCCGAGCCCGGCGAGCGCCGGGTCTGCGTCCGGGGTGGCCGACGAGGCCGTGGCCGTGGCGACGGGGGTGGCCAGCAGTGCCCCCGAGAGCAGGCACACCCCCAGTGCGGTCAGCTGCGTGCGCGATCTGTTCACCGCTGCTCCTGTCGTGGTGCGGGCACCGTCGGCCCGATGCCCGGAAAACGACGTGGGCGGCCGTTGGTTATGCCTGCGGTGCCGGCCCGGTTTGGGCTGGGCGACGGGAGGCCGGTAGAGTGACCCGCACTGTTCGGCGTGGTGCGTAGCTCGTTGCCCCGTCCGGCAACACGACACCACACACACGCGAGGACGACTATGGGCTCTGTCATCAAGAAGCGCCGCAAGCGCATGGCGAAGAAGAAGCACCGCAAGCTCCTTCGCAAGACGCGCCACCAGCGTCGCAACAAGAAGTAGGACCTGAAGGTCCTGGCCAAGGCCCCCGCCCTCGATGGCGGGGGCCTTGGCGTCGTGCCCGTTGTCCTGGCGCCACCGTCGTCGCGGTGTGAGCCTGCCTACCTCTGGTGCCGCCACGGGGCGGGCCTCGCTAGGCTGGCACGGACCTGACCGGCAGTTCCGACCAACATGGCGAGAGGGGTGAGCGGTGGCCGATGTCGTCCTGGTGACCGGCGTCTCCCGCTACCTCGGCGGCCACTTCGCCCGACGCCTCACCGCCGACCCCTCGGTCAGCCGCGTCATCGGCGTCGACGTCATCCCGCCTCCCCACGACATCGGACGCGCGGAGTTCGTGCGCGCCGACATCCGCAACCCGATGATCGGCAAGATCATCGCGCAGGCCGAGGTCGACACCGTCGTGCACATGAACGTGATCGCGACGCCCACCCACGCCGGCGGCCGCAGCTCCCAGAAGGAGATCAACGTCATCGGCACCATGCAGCTGCTCGCTGCGTGCCAGAAGGCCCCCAGCGTGCGCCGGCTCGTGGTGAAGTCCTCCGCGGCCGTCTACGGGTCGAGCCCCCGGGACCCCGCGATGTTCACCGAGGACATGGGGCCGAAGTCCTTGCCCCGGGCGGGTTTCGGCAAGGACTCGGTGGAGGTGGAGGGCTACGTGCGCGGGTTCTCCCGGCGCCGGCCCGACACCGAGATCACGATGCTGCGCTTCGCCAACATCATCGGCCCCGGCATCCGCACGTCGCTCACCGACTACTTCAGCCTGCCGGTGATCCCCGTTCCCTTCGGCTACGACGCCCGGCTCCAGTTCGTGCACGAGGAGGACGCCATCAGCGCCCTGCTGCGCGCCACCACCGGTCCCAGCGTGGGCATCACCAACATCGCCGGAGACGGCGTCCTGACGGTGGCCCAGGCGGCCGGCATCGCCGGTCGGCCCCTCCTGCCCGTGCCGCGGCTGGCCGCAGGGATGCTGGGCAACACCCTCAAGCGCTCGGGACTCGCCGACTTCTCGGCCGACCAGCTGCAGTTCCTCGCCTTCGGCCGGGGCCTCGACACCACGCGCATGCGCGAGGTGCTCGGCTTCGAGCCGCGCTTCACGACCCGGGCGGCCTTCGAGGACTTCGCGCGCGGGGTCGGGCCGGTGCTGCCGGGAGTCAGCGCGGTCGGCTCGCTGGTGGGGTCCGCGGTCACGGGCGTGGCGGGCACCGCCGTCCACGCGATCGGGCACGTGCGTGCCCCGGGGAGGAATGACTGATGGCGTCGACCGGCGGTGCCGGGGCCAAGCGCCCGGCCAGGAAGTCGGCCGCGAAGGCCGCGAAGTCCGCGAAGGCGGCGGGCGCGTCGGCCACGTCCCGCAAGGCCGCGGGTGGCGCCCTGGCAGCCGGGGCGGCGCGCGCCAGCGGCGAGCGGGCCAAGCGGCGCCGCACGCCGCTGCTGCCACCGGCGCCCGAGCGTCCGGCGCTCGGCGTAGTGCCCCCCGCCGCGGAGCCTGACCCGGCGGCACCGGCAGCACCCGCCGCGAGGGCCCCGAAGGCCTCACCCGCGGCGGCCCGGCAGCGCAAGCCGCACCGGCCGCATCCCGTGGCCAAGGCCGTGCCCAGCAAGAAGGCCGTGGCCAAGTCGGGGACCCGCACCGCGAGCTCGAAGCGAGGCAGCGCGGGCGGCCGGCGGCCGGGGACGCGTCCGGTCGCAGCGGTCCCGCCGACGCGCCCACCGCTGACGGCCGTGCCCGACGAGACGGTGCACCTCGAGACGCCGACGCCGCGCTCGAGCCATGTCGCACTCGCCCCCGGCGTCGAGGAGCTCCTGCGGGCGGGTGTCGCCGCGATGCGGGTGGCTGCCGAGGCCACCGGCCTGTCGCCCGAGGACGTGGAGCGCCGTGTCGCCGAGACGCTGTCGTTCCTGCGGCGTCGCCTGACCGGCGACTACCGGGTCGACGAGTTCGGCTTCGACGAGGACTTCACCGAGCACGCCTACCTGCCCCTGCTGCGTCCGCTGTACCGGAAGTGGTTCCGGGTCGAGGTGCGCGGCATCGACAACATCCCGGCCGAGGGCGGCGCGCTGGTCGTCGCCAACCACTCGGGCACCGTCGCCATGGACTCGCTCATGACCCAGGTGGCCGTGCACGACGAGCACCCGGCCCACCGCCACCTGCGCATGCTGGGCGCCGACCTGGTGTTCCAGACCCCGGTGATCGGGCAGATGGCGCGCCGCTCGGGCTCCACCCTGGCCGCCAACCCCGACGCGGAACGGCTGCTGTCACAGGGGGAGCTGGCCGGCGTCTGGCCCGAGGGTTTCAAGGGCGTCGGCAAGCCGTTCAGCGAGCGCTACAAGCTCCAGCGGTTCGGCCGCGGCGGCTTCGTCTCGGCCGCCCTGCGCACCGGAGTGCCGATCATCCCCTGCTCGATCGTCGGCGCCGAGGAGATCTACCCGATCATCGGCAACATGAAGACCGTCGCCCGGCTCATCGGTGCCCCCTACGCCCCGGTCACCCCGACGTGGCCGCTGCTCGGCCCCCTCGGGCTCGTGCCGCTGCCGAGCAAGTGGATCATCGAGTTCGGCTCGCCCGTGGAGACCGCCGACCTCGGAGCGGCCGCCGCCGACGACCCCATGCTGGTCTTCGACCTCACCGACCAGGTCCGCGAGACGATCCAGCAGACCCTCTACTCGCTGCTCATGCAGCGCCGGTCGGTCTTCTTCTAGGTCTTCTTCTGGACCGTCCGGCCGGGGGGCGCCCTCGCGGCTCGTCGCGCCTAGGGGAGCGGCACCGTCGCGGTCAGCCCCGGCAGGGTCACGCTGCCCAGCGTGGTGTCGGGCACGGTCGCCCCGGCGCCGTCGCTGGTGACGCCGACCGAGGGGAGGGTCGCGCTCACGCCGGGCAGGCGCGTAGCGGAGGCGGACAGCGTCGGCCCGTTGATGCCTGCCCCATTCGTGGAGAGCGTGGCGCCGCCGCCGCCGTCACCGATGGTGACGCCATCCGACCCTGCCGTGACGCCCGGGGCCGGCTGACCGCCGCCGGGGTCGGCGGTGATCGCGGTGCCCGGCACGGTGATGCCGCCAACGGCCCGCGAGAGCGTCGACGACCCGGCCGCCGGGGCGCCCAGCGAGGGCAGGTCGGAGGGGCTCACGCCGATCTCCTGGAGCGTCACGCAGGTGGGAGCGCAGGACGCCAGTCGGCGCAGCGCGGCCTGCTCGGTGTCGTTGAGCAGGGACTCGAGCTCCCCGAGCACGGGAAGCGCCTCGGCGGGCACCTCGGGCCGCAGCGCCTCCACCTGCGGTTCGGCCCGGGAGGTGAAGTCGCGCAGCGCGATGAGCGCCTGGGGGTTGCCGGTCTCGTCGTATGCCCGGCCGAGCTCGCTCTGCGCGGCGCGGACGGCCAGCACGGCCTGCTGCAGCGCCTCGATGTAGGGGTCGGCGTCCTCGACGCGGCGGTCGGTGAGTTCGCGGGTGTCGGCGATGTGCTCCTCCGCCTGGGCCAGGTGGGTCCGGCCCCGGTCGAGCTCGGAGCCGGCCATCTGCACGGCCACCGAGTCGAGCCAGCCCTTGACGGGGTAGAGCGCCGAGCCGGGGATCGCGCTGCGGGAGGCCACGCCCACGACCGCTCCGACCACGAGCGCCGACGCGGCAGCGCCGGCCAGGGCGCGGGGGAGCCCGCGCCCGACCACCACGACGACGGGTCCGCCGCGGCGGACGGTGGACTCGGTGCGCCGCGCCCCGGCGGAGCGGGCAGCGACAGGAAGCGTGGCGGCCTCGGCCATCAGGCGCTCGTGCAGCTGCTCGACGAACTCCGGCCGGGGGGCGCCCGCGCCCACGGGGACAGAAGCCAGGGCCTGCGCGGTGCGGGTCAGGCGGGCGGTCTCGGCATCGGTGGCCTCCCCGCCCTCGAGGGCGCGCTGGAGCCGGTCCGCCGCGCGACGGTTCACGAGCATGCCGATGTCTCCTCCCCCGGCTCTGTGGACGTGTGACGCCATGAGAACGACGCACCCGCACGGAGGTTACGCTCCGGCTCGTAGCGGAACCGGGCGTCGGTTCCGGCGCCCACGACCGGCCTAGAGGTCCACATCGGCGAGCTCCCGGTGCAGGGCGCGCACGGCGCGCAGCTGGAGCTGCTTGACGGCGCCCTCGGTCTTGCCGAGGACCTTCGCCGTCTCGGCCAGCGTCAGGCCCTGGAGGAAGCGCAGGACCACGCACTCGGCCTGCTCCGGCTTGAGGTTCTTGACCGCCTCGATGAGCCGGGTGTCGCGCAGACGCTGGAGGACCTCGGACTCGGGGGCGTCGACCTGCTCGTCGGCGTCGAGCATGTCGGCGGTGGTGACCTCGAGGCGGAACCGGGCGGACTTGGCGTTGTCGGTGATGAGGTTGCGCGCGATGGTGATGAACCACGCCGCGATGTCACGTCCCTGCCAGGAGAAGGAGTCCATCCGGCGCAGCGCGCGCAGGAACGTCTCGGAGGTCAGGTCCTCGGCGAGGTGGGCGCTGCCCACGCGCACGTAGATGTACCGGTAGACGACGTCGACGTACCGCTCGTAGAGCAGTCCGAAGGCCTCGGCGTCACCGCCCTGGGCCAGCTCGACCAGCGCCGAGACCCGCTCGAAGTCCTGCGGGGCGGTGCCCGGCGCGAAGCCCGCACGGGAGGCGCCGTCGCCGGGACCGCGGCCGGCGCCGGCACCCTCGGCGACGCTGAGGAGCTGTCGCAGCGAGCCCAGCATCTGGGCAGTGGCCTCGGGCAGGCCGTGGCGGCTGCCACGGGGGCCGGCGGCAGGGCCGTAACCGGGGGGCGAAGGGATCGTTGACCCAGCAGGCAGGGGTGCCAGCGTCCCCAGGGCAGCACGGCATGCCGCGACAGCACTCGCGGCATGACGGCTCTGTGGCATGCGGATACGGCCCACCTCCGCCGGCCAGTTTCCACGAAATCTCCGGAAATGTCAGGAGACCCCGGTCACATCAGTGGCCGGCGCGGCGGCGAGAGGCTGCGGCCGCGAGGGCGCCGGCCAGCGCGGTCGCCCCCGCTGCGGGAATGCCGACCTTCGCCGCCTTGCGACCGTTGCGGAAGTCGCGCACCTGCCAGCCGTGGGCCTTGGCGTGGTGCCGCAGCCTCGCGTCCGGGTTGACCGCGCACGGGTGGCCCACCAGCGACAGCAGCGGGATGTCGTTGGCCGAGTCGGAGTAGGCCGAGCACTCGGACAGCTCGTAGCCGCGCTCGGCGGCCAGGGCCCGGACGGCCACGGCCTTGGCGGGACCGTGCAACGGCTCACCCACGAGGCGCCCGGTGTAGACGCCGTCGAGGCTCTCGGCCACCGTGCCGAGGGCCCCGGTGAGGCCGAGCTGGTCGGCGATGACGGTCGCCACCTCGACGGGGGTGGCCGTCACCAGCCAGACGTCGTGGCCGGACTCGACGTGGCGATGGGCCAGGGCCCGGGTGCCCGGCCAGATCTTGTCGGCCATGACCTCGTCGTAGACCTCGCGGCCGATGCGCCCGATCTCCTCGACCGAGTGCCCGGCGATGAAGCCGAGGGCCTGTTCGCGGATCTGGGCCACGTGCGCGAGGTTCTCGCCGACGAGGGTGAAGCTGGCCTGCTTCCACAGCATCGCGGCGATGTCGCGGGTCGTGAAGAAGTCGCGCCGGTAGAGCCCCCGGGCGAGGTGGAAGATGCTCGCCCCCTGCAGGACGGTGTTGTCGAGGTCGAAGAAGGCGGCCGTGCTGGTGCGAGCCGGCAGGGAGGCGGGCGGCTCGGAGGGCACGGTGGCCGCCTCGGCCACCACCTCCCCGTCCGGGCCGTACTCGATCATGGGCACAACCCTAGGCCCCTGCTGCGCGGCCTACAGTGCGGGTGTGGCAGCCAACGACGGACCCGGGCCCCGCGCGCGCATCACCCTCATCGGCAAACCCGGCTGCCACCTCTGCGACGACGCCCGCTCGGTCATCGCCCGGGTGGCCGCGGATCTCGGAGTCGGCTGGGAGGAGCGGTCCATCGCCGACGACCCGGCGCTCGCCGAGGAGTACTGGGAGCAGATCCCGGTCACGCTCGTCGACGGCCGCCAGCACGACTACTGGAGGGTGGACGAGACCCGGCTGAGGGCAGCACTGGCCCGCCGCCAGTGACCTGGCTCACCCCGGTCGTGGTCGGGTGCTTGTGACTTTGTGCATCGGTTCACAACCGCGTAACCTGACGGTGCTCCCGTCCGCTCCAGCCAGGCGCGGGCTCTTTCGCATGAGAGGAGCCGGAGAACCCCCTTGTCTGCCGACCCCAGCGCCCGTCGCGGCATCCCTGACGCCACGGTTGCGCGGCTGCCCGAGTACCTCCGTGCGCTGACCGGTCTCGCAGAGCGGGGCATCACCTCCGTCTCCTCCGAGGAGCTCGCCGCCGCCGCCGGGGTCCGCTCGGCCAAGCTCCGCAAGGACCTCTCCTACCTCGGCTCCTACGGTGTGCGCGGCGTCGGTTACGAGGTCGACCACCTCGCCTACCAGATCTCCCGCGAGCTCGGCCTCACCCAGGACTGGCCCGTGGCCATCATCGGCATGGGAAACCTCGGCCACGCGCTCGCGGCCTACAGCGGCTTCGCCACCCGGGGCTTCCGGGTCGTCGCGCTGCTCGACCAGGACCCCGGCATCGTCGGCCAGGAGATCGCCGGCCTCGTCGTGCAGCCCATGACGGAGCTCGGCGCCCTCGTGGCGGAGCAGGGCCTGGCCATCGGCGTCATCGCCACGCCGGCCGCCTCCGCCCAGGTGGTGTGCGACGCCCTGGTCGAGGCCGGGGTGCGCTCGATCCTCAACTTCGCGCCCTGCGTGCTCGTGGTGCCCGACGGGGTCGACGTGCGCAAGGTCGACCTGTCGACCGAGCTGCAGATCCTCGCCTTCCACGAGCAGCGCAAGGCGCTCGCCGAGCCCGCCGCCCTGCGCAAGGCGGTGGTCCCGTGAGCCTCGTCGTCCTCGGCCTCTCGCACCACACCGCGCCGCTGCCCCTCCTCGAGGCGGTCTCGCTCGGCGACTCCGCCCGAGCCGACCTCGCCTCGCGGATCGTGGAGCGCGACAACGTCTCGGAGGCCATCGTCGTCTCCACGTGCAACCGCACCGAGGTGTATGCCGAGGCGCACACCTTCCACGGCGCCGTCACCGACATCACCGACAGCCTCGTCGACGCCTGCGGCGTCGACCGCGAGGACCTTCGCGAGCACCTCTACGTGCACTACGAGGACCGCGCCATCGCCCACGCCTTCACGGTCGCCTGCGGCCTTGACTCCATGGCCGTCGGCGAGGCGCAGATCCTCGGGCAGATGCGCTCGGCCCTGCGGGCCGCCCAGCGGGCCGGGCACGCCGGCACCTCGCTCAACGGCCTGTTCCAGCAGGCGTTGCGGGTCGGCAAGCGCGCCCACGCCGAGACGGGCATCGACTCGGTGAGCGTCTCGCTGGTCGAGGCCGGCATCGCCCGCGTCGAGCGCGAGCTCGGGCCGCTGCCTGAGCAGCAGGTCCTCGTGGTGGGCGCCGGCGGCATGAGCTCTCTGGCAGCCACCACCGTGGCGCGCTACGGCTGCGCCGCCCTGGTGGTCACCAACCGCACCGCCAGCAAGGCGCAGCGGCTGGCCGAGCGCATCGGCGGCACGGCACGTCCGCTCTCGCAGCTGCGCGAGGCGGTCGCCGCCGCCGACGTCGTGATCTCCTGTACCGGCTCCACCGGTGTCGTGGTCGACCTCGGCCTGGCCGGTGACGCGCAGGTGGCCCGCGGCGGTCGTCCGCAGGTCTACATCGACCTCGCGCTGCCGCACGACGTGGCCCCCGAGGTCGACTCGCTCAGCAACGTCAGCGTCGCCGGGCTGGCCGTCCTCGGCGAGCAGCTCAGCGCCGGCGAGACCTCGCCGCAGGTGCAGGAGGTGGCCGACCTCGTCATCGCCGAGGTCGCCGCCTACCTCACCACCCGGGCTGCCGAGTCGGTCGCGCCGACCGTCGCGGCCCTGCGCTCGCGGGCCGCCGAGGTCGTCGAGCGCGAGCTCGACCGCCTCGACCAGCGGCTGCCCGCGATGGACGACGCCACGCGCCACGAGGTGCAGCGCGCGGTGCACCGCATCGTCGAGAAGCTGCTGCACACGCCGACTGTGCGCATGAAGGAGCGTGCGACCCGCGGCCACGGCGACGACTACGCCCAGGCCCTGCGCGAGCTGTTCGACCTCGCCCCCCACGAGACGGCCGCCGTGTCGGTGCCGCCGCCCGAGCGTGGTGGTCTGCCGTGACCGCCCCCACGACGACGCCCACGCTGCGCCTCGGCACCCGTCGCAGTGCTCTCGCCACCACCCAGAGCGGGTGGGTGGCCGACCTCCTGCGCGCGCGTGGCCACCAGGTCGAGCTCGTCGAGATCGTCACCGAGGGCGACGTCAACGCGGCCCCCCTGACGACCCTCGGCGGCACCGGTGTCTTCGCCGCAGCGATCCGCAAGGCCCTGCTGGCCGGCGAGGTCGACCTCGCCGTGCACTCGCTCAAGGACCTGCCCACCACCCCGGAGCCCGGCCTCGTCGTGGCCGCGATCCCGCCGCGGGAGGACCCCCGCGACGCGCTGGTCGCCCGTGACGGCCTGACCTTGGGCGAGCTGCCCGCGGGGTCGGTGGTCGGCACCGGGTCGCCGCGCCGCGTGGCCCAGCTCGCGGCCCTCGGTCTGGGACTGGTGTTCAAGGACGTCCGTGGCAACGTCGACACCCGGATCGGTCTGACCCGCTCGGGTGCCTGCGACGCCGTGGTGCTCGCCCGCGCTGGCCTGGCCCGGCTCGGTCGCCTCGACGTCGTCACCGAGACCCTCGACCCGCTGCAGATGCTGCCCGCCCCCGGGCAGGGTGCCCTGGCCGTCGAGTGCCGAGCCGACGACGACGCCCTGGTGGCGCTGCTCCGCGGCATCGACGACGCCGACACCCGGGCCTGCGTCACCGCCGAGCGCACCGTGCTGGCCGCGCTCGAGGCAGGCTGCTCGGCCCCGGTGGGTGCGCTCGCCGAGGTCGTGGAGGGCGAGGACGGGCTGGAGCTGTCGCTCCGGGCGTTCGTCGGGTCGATCGACGGCGCCACCGAGCTGCGCCGCTCCCTCGTCGGGCCGGTCGAGGAGCCCGAGCGCCTCGGGACGAGGCTCGCGGCAGTCCTCCTCGAGGACGGCGCCGAACACCTGACAGGTCCCGAGGAGCGGCCCCCAGCGGCCACGCACAGCCACTGGGACCCAGACCCAGCCGAGGCGACCGGAGCCACACCTCCGCTCGCCGCCCCCGAAGACTCCCGTCCAGAACCAACCGCCACGGAGCGTGCAACGTGAGCCCCACGCGCTCGAAGTCCGCCACCACCACCCAGACCGCCAAGCCCACCGGCCGCCAGCCGGGCCGGGTCGCCTTCGTCGGCGCGGGACCCGGCGACGCCGGGCTGATGACCGTGCGCGCGGTCGACTACCTCGCCGCCGCCGACGTCGTCGTCATCGACCAGCTCAGCCGCGAGGACGTCGTGGCCCGACACTGCCGCGGGGGTGTCGAGGTCGTCGACGCCGGCCACGGCGACCACGGCCAGCCGCTCACCCACGCGATGCGGGCCAAGCTCGTCGTCAAGGCCGCCAAGGCTGCCAAGGGTGGCCTCGTCGTCCGCCTGATGGACGGGGACCCCGCGACGTTCAACGGCTTGGCCGAGGAGGCCCTGGCCCTGCACAAGGCGGGCATCGGCTTCGACGTGGTGCCGGGCGTGAGCGCGGTGTCCGCGGTTCCGGCCTACGCGGGCGTGCCGCTGACCTCGAGCACGTCGCAGGCCGTGCACGTCATCGCGGCCAACGACCGCAAGGTCGACTGGGCGGCATCGGTGTCCGACCACGTCACCGTCGTCCTGCTGGGCGCCCCCGACGACCTGGCCGAGGCTCTGGGCAAGCTGCTCCACGCGGGCCGCGCGGCCGAGACGCCGGTGGCGCTCACCGAGCGCGGCACCACGATCCGCCAGGTCACGCACGCCACCACCCTCGGCGACGTCGCCAAGGTCATGAAGAGCGTCGAGTTCCCGGCCCTCGCCGTCGTGGGGCCGACCGTGGCCCTGCGCGAGCAGCTGTCGTGGTTCGAGACCAAGCCGCTCTTCGGCTGGAACATCCTCGTGCCCCGCACCAAGGAGCAGTCGGGCTCGACCATCACGCGGCTGGCGTCCTACGGCGCCACCGCCGAGGTCGTGCCGACCATCAGCGTCGAGCCTCCGCGCACGCCGCAGCAGATGGAGCGGGCAGTGAAGGGCCTGGTGACGGGCCGCTACGAGTGGGTCGGCTTCACGTCCGTCAACGCCGTCAAGGCCGTGCGCGAGAAGTTCGCCGAGTTCGGCCTCGACGCCCGGGCCTTCGCCGGCCTGAAGATCGCCGCTGTGGGCGGCGTGACGGCGCGTGCACTGCGCGAGTGGGGCCTCGAGCCCGACCTGGTGCCCACCGGCGAGCAGTCGGCGCAGGGCCTGCTCGAGGCGTGGCCGCCCTTCGACGAGGTGCTCGACCCGATCAACCGCGTCTTCCTGCCGAGGGCCGACATCGCGACCGACACCCTCGTCGCGGGCCTGCAGGACATGGGCTGGGAGGTCGACGACGTGACGGCCTACCGCACCGTGCGCGCCGCCCCGCCGCCCGCGCCCGTGCGCGAGGCCATCAAGGGCGGCCAGTTCGACGCGGTGGTCTTCACCTCGTCGTCCACCGTGCGCAACCTCGTGGGCATCGCCGGCAAGCCGCACCCGTCGACGGTCATCGCCTGCATCGGCCCGGCCACGGCCAAGACCGCCGAGGAGCACGGCCTGCGGGTCGACGTCCTTGCACCGGAGGCCTCGGCCGATTCGCTGGTCGACGCGCTCGCCGACTACGGCCTCGGCCTGGCGGCCGCGGCCGCCGAGGCGGGCGAGCCGGTCGTGCGCCCGAGCGCGAAGCGGGCCGCCTCGCGGCGCCGGGCCAAGTAGTGTCGCCGCGCCCCGGCGTGCCCGGGCCGGTCGTCCGTCCGCGCAGGCTCCGCCAGTCGGCGGCGGTGCGGCGCCTCGTCGCCGAGACGCGGCTGCACCCGGCCGAGCTGGTGCTGCCCGTCTTCGTCAAGGAGGGGGCCCGCGACCCGGTGGCCATCGGCGCCATGCCCGGGGTCGTCCAGCACTCCCTCGAGTCGCTGGTCGACGTCGCGCGCGAGGTGGTCGAGGCCGGCATCGGCGGCATCATGCTCTTCGGCGTGCCTGAGGAGAAGGACGCCACGGGTTCCGGTGCCGACGACCCCGCGGGCATCCTCAACCTCTCCATCGAGTCCGTGGTCGAGGCGGTCGGTGACCAGACCGTCGTCATGGCCGACCTGTGCCTCGACGAGTTCACCGACCACGGCCACTGCGGCGTGCTCGACAGTGAGGGCCGTGTCGACAACGACGCGACGCTGGAGCGGTATGCCGCGATGGCCCTCGCGCAGGCCCGCGCCGGCGCCCACGTGCTCGGCCTCTCCGGGATGATGGACGGCCAGGTCGGCCACGTCCGCGAGGCGCTCGACGCCGCCGGCTTCACCGACACCATCGTCCTGGCGTATGCCGCGAAGTACACCTCGGGCCTGTACGGCCCCTTCCGCGAGGCCGTGGAGTCCTCCCTCGAGGGGGACCGCACGACCTACCAGCAAGACCCGGCCAACGCGACCGAGGCCGTCCGCGAGATCGAGCTCGACATCGCCGAGGGCGCGGACATCGTCATGGTGAAGCCGGCGACCCCGCACCTCGACATCATCCGCACGGCCGCGGACATGTCGCCGGTGCCCGTTGCGGCGTACCAGATCTCGGGTGAGTACGCGCAGATCGAGGCGGCGGCGGCCAACGGCTGGATCGACCGCGAGCGGGCCATCCTGGAGTCGCTGCTCGGCATCAGGCGTGCGGGCGCGCAGATCATCCTCACCTACTACGCGCTCGAGGCGGCCGCGCTGCTCCGGTGAGCGGGCGGCATACCGGGTCTGCGCGTCAGCGCCGGAACACCTCGTCGACCAAGGGAATCCGCGCGCGGTAGCCGCGCAGCAGGTCTCGGGCGACGTTGACCGAGTCGACGAGCGGGTGGAGGGCGAACGCCTGCACGGCGCGGCGCTCCGAGCCCGTGGTGGCCGCCTCGATGACGAGCCGGTCGACGGCCTTGACCTGCTGCACCAGCCCGAGGGGATGACCCGTGAGCGGGCTGGTCGGCAGCGGGCGGGGGCCGTCGGCGCCGACCGTGCACGGCACCTCCACCACGGCGTCGTCCGGCAGGCCTGGGAGCGTGGAACCGTTGCGCACGTTGAGGATCAGCGTGGCCGGCTCCCCGCGCGAGATGGCCGCCATGATGGCCAGGGCCACTCCCTCGTAACCACCGCCCTGGACGTCCTGCTCGTCGCGCTCTTCGTCCTCCGCGCGGGTCTCGCGCATGTAGGTCGCGTTGCGCTCCATGCGCACCTGGTCCCACTGGCGCAGGGCGTCGGCGGGCCGCGTGGCAAGGGTGTCGTAGAACGCGTGCTGCTGCTCCACGAGGTACTCGCCACGGGTCTGCGGGCTGCCGCCGATCGAGGCGACCGCGTCGCGGGTGAAGTAGTAGTAGTAGAGGTACTCGTTGGGGAGGACGCCGAGCGTGCGCAACCACTCGGCCCCGAAGAGCTGGCCCTCCTCGGTGGTGGCCAGGCGCCGGTCGTCCTCGAGCAGGGCCGGCACCAGGTTGCGACCCTGGTGGTGAACCCCCCGCAGCCAGCCGAGGTGGTTGAGGCCGACGTAGTCGACCGTGGTCGCCGCCGGGGCGACGCCCATGGTCGTGGCCACCCGTCGTGCGGCCCCGATGGGGGAGTCGCAGATGCCGACCACCCGGTCGCCGAGCACCGACTGCATCGCCTCGGTGATCATCCCGGCCGGGTTGGTGAAGTTGATGACCCAGGCGTCGGGGGCGAGCGTGCGCACCCGCTCGGCCACGTGCAGCGCGACCGGCACCGTGCGCAGGCCGTAGGAGATCCCGCCCGGGCCGGTCGTCTCCTGGCCGAGCAGCCCGAGGTCCAGTGCCACCCGCTCGTCGGCCGTTCGTCCCTCGAGCCCGCCCACCCGGATGGCGGAGAACACGAAGTCGCTGCCGGCGAGCGCCTCGTCGAGGTCGGTCGTCGTGTGGACGGCTGGAGCGTCGTCCGCGCCGGCCGCCATCTCGGCGAGCACCCGGGCGATCGCGTCGAGCCGGGAGGCGTCGACGTCGTGGAGCCAGACCTCGCGGACCCGGCGGTCGTGCCGGTCGGTGAGGAGGGCGCCGAAGACGAGGGGCGTGCGGAACCCGCCGCCGCCCAGCATGGCCAGCCTCATGCGTACAGCACCTCCGTGCCTGCCTCCTGGCAGACGGTGATCGTGCCGGGGTCGGCGCCCCGGTTGGTGATGATGGTGTCGACCTCTCCGGCACCGCACACGCGCAGGGAGCCGGTGCCCGGGAACTTGTGCCGGTCGACGAGCAGGACCGAGCGGTCGGCCGCCCGCAGCAGGGCGCGCTTCACCGGCACCTCGACCATGGTGGTGTCGAGCACGGTGCCGTCACCCCGCACGCCGCTGGCGCCGAGGAAGACGTGGCGGCCGCGCACCTGGCGCAGCGCGTCCTCGGTCAGCGCGCCGACGAGCGAGTGGTAGGTCCGGCGCACCATGCCGCCGAGGAGGACCAGCTCGACCGCGGGGTCGTCGCGCAGCACGTCGAGGACGGCCAGGCTCGCGGTGACCACCGTGACCGGGCGGCCCCGCAGGGCACGGGCCAGCATCATCGTCGTCGTGCCGATGTCGAGGATCACGCAGTCGCCGTCCTCGACGAGCGCGGCGGCGCGCGCGGCGACCGCCTGCTTGTCGGCCGCGTCGCTCGCCGCCACCTCCGCGAAGCCCCGGGCGGTGTCGGCGTCGGGACCGTCGACGGCGACGGCGCCCCCGTGCACGCGGCGCAGGGCGCCTGCGCGCTCGAGCTCGATGAGGTCGCGGCGCACCGTCGCCGCGCTGACCCCGCAGAGACCGGCCAGCTCCTCGGTGGTGGCCACCCCCTGCGACGTGAGCCGACCCAGGATGGATCGCTGCCGGGGTACCCGCATGGGAGGCAACCTAACGCGCAACCGTGCGCACTGCACGCACAATCCTGCGCATTTGTGTGCGCTTCTGCTTGTCAGGCGCGCGCCAGCGGTGCATTCTGGGCCCGCAGACGCACGACGACAGGGGAGACGGGTGGCCGAGCAGGTGTACGACCCTCTGGCGTCCCTGCGCGCCCCGGGTGAGCCTGACTTCGACGTCTTCGTCTGGGGCACCGTCTTCCTCGACATCATCTTCACCGGTCTCGAGCGGCTGCCCGAGGGCGGCGAGGAGATCTGGGCCGACGGGATGGGCTCCTGCCCCGGCGGGATCGCCAACCTCGCCGTGGCCGCCCGGCGGCTCGGGCTGCGCACGTCCCTCGCGGCCGCCTTCGGCGACGACGCCTACGGCGACTTCTGCTGGGAGACCCTGCGCGACTCCGAGCGCATCGACCTCAGCCGCTCCCGCCGCTTCGACGGCTGGCACTCGCCGGTGACCGTCTCGATGGCGGTGCACCGCGACCGGGGCATGGTCAGCCACGGGCACCCCGCGCCGATGGGGGCAACCGAGCTGATCGGCCGGCCCCCTCGTGCGCGTGCCGTCATGGCCTCCCTCGGGGAGCCCGACGGGCTGGTCGGCGACGACGAGCCGACCTGGGTGCAGATGGCGCGCGAGGACGGAGCCCTGGTGTTCGCCGACGTCGGCTGGGACCCCACGGGCCGGTGGCCGCGCGAGGTGCTCGACCAGCTGCAGGTGTGCCACGCCTTCCTCCCGAACGCCGGGGAGGCCATGGCCTACACCCGCTCGGGCACCCCCACCGAGGCGCTCTACGCCCTGGCCGACCTGGTGCCGCTGGCCATCGTGACCAACGGCGAGAACGGCGCGATGGCGATCGACTCCTCGACGGGCGAGGAAGCCGTGGTGCCCGCCCTGCGGGTCTCGGCGCTCGACCCCACCGGCGCAGGCGACGTCTTCGGCGCCTCCATCGTGCTCGGGACCATCGCCGGCTGGCCCCTGCAGCAGCGCCTGTCCTTCGCCGCCCTCTGCTCCTCGCTGGCCGTCCAGCAGTTCGGCGGCTCGCTCGCCGCCCCGGGGTGGGGCGACCTCGCCGACTGGTGGACCCAGCAGCGGGCCAAGGCCGACTCGAGCTCGTACCACCGGTCGATGCTGCGTCGCTACGCCTTCCTCGACGACCTCGTCCCAGCCGTCCCCCTGGGTGTGGGACGACGGGCGAGTGCGACGATTGCCCGCCATGCTGACGTCGGGGAGACCTGATGAACGACACCTGCCTGTTGGACCGACCCGAGGAGCTGTCATGAGGAGCCGACCCACCACCCTGCTGGCCGCAGCCGGCCTGATCGGCGCCGTCGCGCTCGCCGCCTGCACGCCGGGCTCCGACTCCGACAGCGGCCAGTCCGCCGCGCCCACCGGCCAGGTCACCACCGACCCCGCGAAGCTGGGAGATGTGACCCTCACGGTCTGGGACCAGGAGATCCGCGGCGGCCAGAAGGCACAGATCGAGGAGCTGAACCAGCAGTTCCAGCAGAAGTACCCGAACATCAAGCTCAAGCGCGTCTCGCGTTCGACCGACGACCTCAACACGACCCTCAAGCTCGCCCTGTCGGGCAACGAGCCCCCCGACGTGTTCCAGGCCAACAACGGCCGCCCGCAGATGGGCTCCTTCGTCCAGGCCGGTCAGCTGCTCCCACTCGACCGGTATGCCGACGCGTACGGCTGGAAGGACCGCTACCCCGAGTCGGTGCGCAAGTACTCGTCGTACTCCCCGGACGGCAAGACCTTCGGCACCGGAAGCCTCTACGGCCTGCCCCAGGTCGGGGAGGTCGTCGGCATCTTCGTCAACAAGGCCAAGCTCGAGAAGGCCGGCGTGAGCATGCCGCAGACCTGGGACGAGTTCACGAAGAGCCTGGCGACCCTCAAGGGCAAGGGCGAGCTGCCGCTGGTGCTGGGCAACCTCGACAAGTGGCCGGCCATCCACGTCTTCGGCACGGTGCAGGCGCAGAACGTGCAGCCGGACGCCATCCGCACCCTCGGCTTCGGCCAGAAGGGCGGCTCGTGGAAGAGCCCCGAGAACACCAAGGCCGCGCAGACCCTGGTCGACTGGGTCGACAAGGGCTACTTCTCCAAGGACGTCAACGGCCAGGGGTACGACCCGGCCTGGCAGGCGTTCTCGAAGGGCACCGGTGCCTACCTCATCGCCGGCACCTGGCTCCAGGCCGACCTGGGCAAGGCCATGGGTGACGACGTGACGTTCGTGCTGCCCCCGTCGGCCTCCGGCAGCCCCGCCGCGACCGGCGGCACCGGCATCCCGTGGGCGGTCTCGAGCAAGAGCAAGCACCCCGACGCCGCGGCGGCCTACATCAACTTCATCACCAGCCCTGATGCCATGGGCGTGCTGGCGAAGAACGACAACCTGCCGATCGCCGACACGGCGGAGCAGGAGGCGCCGAACGCGCTCGCCAAGGACGTCTTCGGCGCCTTCGGGACCGCCGTGGAGAAGGACGCCCTCGTGCCCTACCTCGACTACGCGACGCCGACGATGGCCGACACCATCGGGGCGGCGTTGCAGGACCTCCTCGCGAAGAAGGCCACGCCCGAACAGTTCCTCGACACCCTCGAGAAGGACTACAGCGGGTTCGTGTCGTCGAACCAGTGAGCCGACCTGTGAGTGGCGCGCGGGCGAAGAGCACCGGGCCGCCGGGTGAGCCGCGCAGGATCGCCTACCTCTACCTGCTGCCGGCGTTCCTGGTGTACGCGGCGTTCCTGCTCTACCCGCTCGGCCGCGCCGTCCAGATCTCGTTCTACGACTGGAACGGCAACACGCTCGCCACCTGGGCGGGGCTGGACAACTACGCCGAGGTCGTCACCGACCCGGCGCTGCGGGCGGCCTTCGGCCACGCGCTGGTGCTCGTGTTCTTCTACGCCGTCCTGCCCCTGGTCGTCGGCCTCGGACTGGCCTCCATCCTCAACCGGGCCCGGGTGCGCGGGCTGCCGTTCTTCCGCACGGTCGTCTTCCTGCCCCAGGTCGTCGCCATGGTGGTGGTCGGCGTGGCCTGGCGGCGGCTGTACGCCCCCGACGGCAGCGTCAACGACCTCCTGCGGGCGGTCGGCCTCGACTCCCTGGCGCGCGGCTGGCTCGGCGACTACGCCGCGGCCCTGCCCGCCGTCGGGTTCATCGGCACGTGGTTCGAGATCGGCCTGGTGACCGTTCTGCTGCTTGCCGGGATGGGGCGCATCCCCGGCGAGCTCTACGAGGCGGCGCGGCTCGACGGCGCCGGTCCGGTGCGGGAGTTCCTCGCCGTCACCCTGCCGTCGGTGCGCGGCGAGATCGCGGTCGCCCTGACGCTGACGGTCATCGCCGCGCTGCGCACCTTCGACCTCGTCTACATCACCACCCGGGGCGGGCCGGGCACCTCCACGTCGGTGCCGTCCTTCGAGGTCTACAACCGGGCCTTCCAGCAGGGCCGGGTCGGGTCGGCTGCTGCCGTCGCGGTGGTGCTGACCCTGGTGATCTTCGCGATCTCCTTCGGGATCACCCGCATCGCGGAGCGGGAGCGCTGATGAGGGTCAGCAGGGGAGAGCGGCTCGCCAACTACGCCATCCTCATCGCCTTCGCCGTGTTCGCGCTCTACCCGATCCTCACGATCGTCGCCGCGGCCCTGGGCCCGGACGACGCGGCGGGCGGCCAGGTGGGACCGGGGGTCCTCGGGCTGCACCCGGAGAACTTCACCAAGGCCTGGGAGGACGGCCGGTTCGGCTCCTACCTGCGCACGAGCCTGCTCGTCTCCTCGGTGGTCGTGGTGGTCAGCGTGACGCTGTCGATCCTGAGCGGCTTCGCGTTCGGCACCATGCGCTTCCCCGGCTCGAGCGTGCTGTTCTACGTCTTCCTGCTCGGGATCATGATGCCGAGCGAGGCGGTCGTCGTGCCGCTGTACTTCGACCTGCGCACCCTGGGCCTGACCGACACCCTGTGGGCCGTGGTGCTGCCACAGGTGGCCCAGTCGGTGGCCTTCGGCACGTTCTGGATGCGCGCCTACTTCCGCACCAGCAGCCGCTCGCTCGTCGAGGCGGCACGGCTCGACGGCGCCTCGACCCGGCGCATCCTCTGGAGCGTCCTGGTGCCGCTGGCCCGACCCGCCATCGTGACCCTGACGGTGCTGGTCTTCATGTGGACGTGGAACGAGTTCCTCATCCCGCTGGTCATGGTCACCTCCGAGTCGCTGCGCACCGCGCCGCTCGGGCTCGCCTTCTTCCAGGGTCAGTACACCCAGGGGTTCACCCTGCTCGCCGCCGGCGCGTGCATCGTCGCCACGCCGGTCGTGCTGCTCTACCTGTTCCTGCAGCGGCACTTCATCGCCGGGATGCTCGAGGGGGCAGTCCGGGAGTAATCGCACCACCACACCACCACGGGAGGTCAACGATGATCCGGCTGGCACGTACGACTGAGAGGGGCCGACGCCTCGCCGTCGCGGCAGTGGCCGCGGCAGCGGCGCTCGGCCTCGCCGGGCCAGGGCAGGCAGCTGCCCACCCGGCAGCAGGGGGCTCAGGCGGTGGGGCCGCTCCGCCGGACGCCACCACCTCGGCGGGCACGCCGGTCGACCTCGGCGCCCTCTTCGTCGGCGCCCACCCCGACGACGAGGCCGGCCTGCTGTCGGCCTTCGGCGAGTGGGGCGAGGAGAACGGCCTGCGCACCGGGGTGGTCACGGTCACCCGTGGTGAGGGCGGCGGCAACGCCGTCGGGCCGGAGGAGGGGCCCGCACTCGGCCTGCTCCGGGAGGAGGAGGAGCGTGCTGCCGTCGCCAAGGCCGGCATCACCGACGTCTTCAACCTCGACAAGGTCGACTTCTACTACACCGTGAGCAACCCGCTCACCCAGCAGATCTGGGACCACGAGGACACCCTCGCCAGGGTTGTGCGGGTCATCCGCCAGACCAGGCCCGAGGTGCTCACGACGATGAACCCGGCGCCGTCGCCGGGCAACCACGGCAACCACCAGGAGGCGGCCCGCCTCGCGGTCGAGGCCTACGCGGCGGCCGGCGACCCGGACCGCTTCCCGGAGCAGATCACTCAGGAGGGGCTGCGCCCCTGGGCGCCGGCGAAGGTGCTGATGCGGGGCTCGGCCGCGTCGGCGCCGACAGGCCCGTCGTGCTCCAGCGACTTCACCCGCCGCGACCCCACGGCCAACCTGTATGGCGTGTGGGCCGGTGACCGTGCCGAGTCCGGGCAGACCTGGGCGGCGGTCGAGCGGGAGGCCCAGCGCGTCTACGCCTCGCAGGGCTGGGCGGGGTTCCCGGACGTCCCGTCCGACCCGAATGCGATCGGCTGCGACTTCCTCCAGCAGATCGACGCCCGGGTGCCGTTCGCGGCGCCCGGCTCGCAGGCGGCGGCCGAGGCGTCGGCCTCGCTCGCGGGGGCGACCACCCGTCCTGCGGGCGCCGTCCCGCTCGGGACGGGGCTGCGGGTCAGCACGTCGCGGTTCGGCGTGCTGGGCGGCGAGCCGTTCTCAGCGGTGGTGGAGGCCACCGCACCGCAGGGCGAGTCCCTCACCGGCGTGGGGCTCGAGGTCTCGGTGCCCAGCGGCTGGACCGTCACGGGCAGCGGCGCGGTCGGCACGCTCGGGAAGGGTGACAGGGTGCGCCGCACGTTCACCGTCACGCCGCCGGCCGGCGCCACCGTCGGCGAGCGCGTCCGGGTTGCCGTCGCGCTCGCCACGGAGCAGGGCAGCGGCTACGCCGACCGGGCCGTCGAGGTCGTGGCTCCCGTCACGGCCACCCAGCAGCTGCTGCCGCAGGTCGCGGACTTCGAGGCCTGGGCGGCGACGGCGGGTCAGCCCCAGCTCGGCGGGTCGGTCACGCCGGTGCTCACGCTGGCCTCCGGCCAGAGCCGAGAGGTCCGGGTGGACCTGCGCAACAACAGCAGCGCCCCCCAGTCGGGTGCCGTCTCGCTGGAGCTCCCGGCGGGCTTCGCCGCGCAGCCGGCGTCCGCGGCATACGGGCCACTGGCCCCGGGGGCGAAGGGCGCGGTGACGTTCACGGTGACGAACACCGACGCGTCGCTGAAGACGTCGAACCAGGGCGGCACGCCGGGGGCGGCGGCCGGGGACTACGCCTACACGATCAGGACGACCTCGGCGTCGGGCACGTCGACCAGCAGGGCGGCCCTCGAGCTCGTGCCGCGCACCACCATCGAGCAGGCTGCTGCCGCCCCGACGGTCGACGGCTTCGACAGCGCGGGGGAGTACCCCGGTGAGGCGCTCGACATCTCGCGCCGTTGGGAGGGCAGCGACTGCACCTCGGCGGCCGACTGCTCCGCCACGGCGAAGCTGACGTGGCGCGACGACACCCTCTTCGTGCTCGTCAGCGTCAGGGACGACACCCTCGGCACGAAGCTCGACGCCGCCGACTGCAAGCGCCACTGGAGGACCGACTCCGTGGAGCTCGCGTTCGACCCCCGCGGGGCGTCGGAGAACACCTCGACGACCTTCAAGGCCGCGATCCTGCCCGTGACGGCTGAGGGCGGGCCCTGCCACCTGCGTGACGCCGACAACCACCAGGGCCCGGGCGGGGAGACGGCGCCGGGGATGCGGATCGCCTCGAAGGTCGCCGAGGGCGAGGGCTACACCGTGGAGACGGCGATCCCCATGGCGCTGCTGCCCGGCGCGGTCGACCCGCAGCGACTCGGGGTCAACCTGTTCGTCTACGACTCCGACACCCAGGACAAGACCGGCCAGACACGGATCGGCTGGTCGACCTGGGGCGGAGTCCAGGGCGACCCCTACCGCTGGGGACAGGCCGAGGTCGAGGGCTACACGCCTCCGGCCGGCCGACCCACCACCGCGCCGGAGCCGGTGGTGCCGCTCTCGGGGCTCAGCTCGCTGCACTCGCCGCCCAGCCTCGAGCAGGCCGTGGACATCAACGTCTCGTTGGCCGGCGGACCGGCGAGCGAGCGGGGTGACAGCGGCTGGGTGCGCCAGGCGAAGGACCGCGACGGCGCGGTGAGCGTGCGGCTGCACGCTAACGCCGCCGGCACGGCCCACGTCTTCGTCGTCGACGAGGACGGCACCGCGGGGGCGCGGGAGGTCGCGGTCAGCAGTGGCACCGGCGCCGTCTCGGTGCCGCTCGGGCGTGCCCTGTCCGGCAGCGCCGAGGTGCTCGTCGGCTGGGAGGACGGCTCGGGCGGCACGCTCGCCTCGCGGGTCCCGCTGCGCTGACCTCGCGGCGCACCACGTCTCACACGCAGAGGGCGGTTCCCCGGTCGGGGAACCGCCCTCTGGCGCTGTGCTGCCGGACTCAGGCCGACTTGAGCAGCTGGACGTCGAGCTTGATCTTGATCTTCTCGGAGACGAGCACGCCGCCACCCTCGAGGGCGACGTTCCACTCGAGGCCGAAGTCCTTGCGGTTGATCTCCGTCTCGGCCTCGAAGCCGGCCTTCGTGTTGCCCCACGGGTCGGTGGCGACGCCGCCGAACTCGAGGTCGAACTCCACCGGGCGGGTGACGCCCTTGATGGTCAGGTCGCCCTTGAGGGTGTCCTCGGTGACCTCGGTGGAGACGAAGGTCATCTCCGGGTTGTTCTCCACGTCGAAGAAGTCGGCGCTCTTGAGGTGGGCGTCGCGGTCGGCGGAGCCGGTGTCGACGGAGGCGAGCTTGACGGAGGCGCGCACCGAGGAGGCGGAGAAGGGCTCGGCCACGGTGACGGTGCCCTCGACGTCGCTGAACGAGCCGCGGACCTTGCTGACCATGAGGTGGCGGGCGGTGAAGCCGACCTCGGTGTGCGAGGCGTCGACGGTCCAGGTGCCGGTGGGGAGCTGCGTGGTGATGGCGGTGGCGGTCATAGGGATCTCCTGTGTTGAGAGGTCGTGGTGAAGGAGGGGCTCCTTCGCTGTCACGGGGTACAACGTAGCAAGGATCGTTAATATTTCAACTATGCCTTCGACATGGGATACTGGCGTCATGGCCAACACCGTCGACACCACCGTGGCTGAGCTGGCCGAGCCCCGCTGGCTCACCACCGAGGAGCAGCACGCCTGGCGCTCCTACCTGCGCGGGAGCCGCCTCCTCGAGGCGGCCCTCGACAAGGACCTGCAGTCCCACGGGGTGCAGCTGTCCGAGTACGAGATCATCTCGATGCTCTCCGAGGCGCCGGGGCGCCGGCTGCGGATGTCGGGCCTCGCCGACCTCGTCGTGCAGTCGCGCAGCCGGCTGACCCACACCGCGGCCCGCCTCGAGCGCCGGGGCTGGGTGCGCCGCGAGTCCTGTCTGGAGGACCGGCGCGGCGTCGAGCTCGTCCTCACCGACGAGGGCTGGACCGCGGTCCAGGACATGGCCCGCGTGCACGTCGACAGCGTGCGCAGACACCTCGTCGACACCATGTCGCCCGAGCTGTTCGCCGCCCTCGGCGCCGCGATGGACGCCATCTCCTCGGCGATCCTCAGCAGCGGGGCAGCCCAGGAGGCGGACGGCGGCACCGTGGACTCGACGCTGCGCTGAGAGGCGCCTGAGGGCGCGGGCCGACCGCACAGGTGCGGCTGAGACAATGCCGGGCATGACGGCATACCCCATGGAGGCCCCTGCCTCGCAGGCACTGCTCGAGCGGGCGCTCGCGGTGACCCCCGGAGGCGTGAACTCCCCGGTGCGCGCCTTCCGCGCGGTCGGCGGCACCCCCCGCTTCATGGTCAGCGGCGAGGGCCCCTACCTGCGCGACGCCGACGGCCGCGAGTACGTCGACCTGGTCTGCTCCTGGGGCCCGATGATCCTCGGCCACGCCCACCCGGCAGTGCTCGAGGCCGTCACGGGCGCCGCGATGCGCGGGTTCTCGTTCGGCACCCCCAGCGAGAACGAGGTCGCCCTCGCCGAGGAGATCGTCGCCCGGGTCGAGCCGGTCGAGCAGGTGCGCCTCGTCTCCAGCGGCACCGAGGCCACCATGAGCGCCATCCGCCTCGCCCGCGGGTTCACCGGCCGCTCGGTCGTCGTGAAGTTCGCCGGCTGCTACCACGGGCACGTCGACTCGCTGCTCGCCTCGGCCGGTTCGGGCCTGGCCACCTTCGCGCTGCCCGACTCCGCGGGCGTTCCCAAGGAGATGGCCGCCGAGACGATCGTGCTGCCCTACAACGACCTCGCCGCGGTCGAGACGGCCTTCGCCGGGCGGGGCACCGAGATCGCCGCCGTCATCACCGAGGCCTCCCCGGGCAACATGGGCGTGGTGCCGCCCACCCCCGGCTTCACCGACGGGCTGCGCCGCATCACCGCCGCGCACGGTGCGCTGCTCATCTCCGACGAGGTCATGACGGGGTTCCGCTGCTCCTCAGCGGGGTGGTTCGGCCTCGAGGGCCCGTATGCCGCGGGGGCGCCCGACCTGTTCACCTTCGGCAAGGTCATGGGTGGCGGGTTCCCGGCCGCCGCGTTCGGCGGACGCGCCGACGTCATGGCGATGCTCGCGCCGCTCGGCCCGGTCTACCAGGCCGGCACCCTGTCCGGGAACCCCGTGGCCACGGCTGCGGGGCTCGCGACGCTGCAGAACTGCACCCCCGACGTCTACGTCCGGCTCACCACGGTGGCCGACACCCTCACCGCCGCCGTGGGCGAGGAGCTCGCCAGGGCCGGGGTCCCGCACGTCATCCAGCGGGCCGGCAGCATGTTCAGCGTCTTCTTCCGCGAGGAGTCGGTCGCGAACTACGACGACGCCAAGGACCAGCACGTGCCGGCCTTCTCGGCGTTCTTCCACTCGATGCTCAGCCAGGGCGTCCACCTGCCGCCGAGCGCGTTCGAGTCGTGGTTCCTCAGCGCCGCCCACGACGACCAGGCCGTCGACAGGGTGCTCGCCGCCCTTCCGGCGGCGGCGTCGGAGGCCGCCGCCGCGTTTGCGAGAATCGACGCATGAGCGAGCCCGTACGGACCGTCGTCCACCTCCTGCGCCACGGTGAGGTCCACAACCCTGCCGGCGTGCTCTACGGCCGCCTCGACGGCTACCCCCTCTCCGACCTCGGCCGGCAGATGGCCGAGATGGTCGCCAGCCACCTCGCCGACCACGACGTCACCCTGGTGGTCGCGTCGTCGCTCACGCGGGCCCAGGAGACGGCTGCACCCATCGCGGCCTCCCACGGCCTCGAGGTGACCGTCGACGACCGGGTGCTCGAGGCGGGGAACCGCTTCGAGGGCGAGCAGGTCAACGCCGGACCGGCGGCCTTCACGCACCCGAAGCACTGGGGCAAGCTGCTCAACCCGTTCAAGCCGTCGTGGGGCGAGGCCTACACCGTCATCGCCGACCGGATGCTCGAGGCGATCGACGCCGCCCGCGAGGCCGCGGCCGGCCACGAGGCCGTCATCGTGTCGCACCAGCTGCCGATCTGGACGGCGCGGAACCGGCTCATGGGCCGCCGCCTGTGGCACGACCCGCGCAACCGGCAGTGCTCGCTGGCGTCGCTGACGACCCTGACCTACACCGGCGGCGAGCTCGAGTCGGTGACCTACAGCGAGCCGGCCGGCTCGCTGCTGCCCAAGGCCCACCAGGGGGCCGGCGCGTGAGGCCTGCCGCACTGGTGCTCGCCGGTGCGCTCGCCCTGTCGGTGGCGGGCTGCTCCGACGACCCCAACAGCCTCGCCTCCCAGGCGAAGGCCGGTGACCGCAAGGGCTATGTCTCCGGCGACGGCAGCGTCGAGAAGATCGCCGCTGACCAGCGCCAGGAGCCGGTCGAGCTCAAGGGCACGACGCTCGACGGCAAGGACTGGGCGGTGGCCGACGCCAAGGGAGACGTCGTCGTCGTCAACGTCTGGGGTTCCTGGTGCGGGCCCTGCGTGGCTGAGGCCCCGGACCTGCAGAAGGCCTGGGACGGTCTGTCCAAGGCCGGCAAGCCCGTGCAGTTCATGGGCATCGACTTCCGCGAGGCGCCCGAGCGCGGCGCGGCCTTCGCCAAGGCCAACAACATCACCTACCCGTCGCTGAGCGACGAGTCCGGGGTGCTGATCCTCGCCCTGCAGGGCAAGGCGCCCACCGTGCCGACGACCCTGGTGCTCGACAAGACCGGGCGGATCGCGGCCCGGGTCAACGGCGAGGTCACGGCCTCGACCCTGACCGGGCTGGTCGACGACGTGCTGGCCGAGGGCTAGGCGGTCCCACCCAGCATGCTGCTCCTCCCCTCAGATGTCGTGGACACGGTCACCGCCGGCGCCCTGCCGGTGGCCGTCGCGGTCGCGCTCCTCGCCGGCCTGGTGTCCTTCGCCTCGCCCTGCGTCCTGCCGCTCGTGCCGGGGTTCCTCGGCTACGTCACCGGCCTGGGCGACGTGGCGCTCGCGAAGCGGGCCAGGGGCCGGATGGTGCTCGGCGCGCTGCTGTTCGTCGCCGGCTTCAGCGCGGTGTTCATCGCCACCACCGCCTTCCTCGCCTCTGTGGGTGCGGCGCTGGTCGAGCACCGCACCCTGCTCATGCGGGTCGGGGGCGTGCTGGTCATCCTCATGGCCCTGGTGTTCCTGGGCGCCGGCAGCCAGCGCGAGCTGAAGCTGAGGTTCAAGCCCGCGGCCGGGCTGGCCGGGGCGCCGCTGCTCGGTGCGGTGTTCGGCATCGGGTGGGCGCCGTGCACGGGCCCGACGCTCGGCGCCGTGATGCTCCTCGCGACGACAACCGGGGACGAGCAGGCGGTGACCCGCGGCGTGGTGCTCGCGGCGGCATACTGCCTGGGTCTCGGCCTGCCGTTCCTGTTCATCGCCGCCGGCTTCCAGCGGTGGGGCCGGGTCTCGGCCGCGCTGCGGAAGCGGCAGCGGCTGATCCAGCTGCTCGGCGGCGCGATGCTCCTCGCGGTCGGGGTGCTGCTCGTCACGGGGGTCTGGGAGGACTGGACCCGCGCCCTGCAGACCCAGTTCGTCAACGGCTTCGTGACGGTGATCTGATGGCCACCGAGACCCCCCTCAGCACCCAGCCCGCCCCGCCCGACGAGCCGGTGAACCAGCCGCAGCTCGGCCTGCGCGGGTGGCTGCGCTTCGCCTGGCGCCAGCTGACGAGCATGCGCACGGCGCTGTTCCTCCTGCTCCTGCTCGCCGTCGGCGCGGTGCCGGGCTCGATCTGGCCGCAGCGCAGCATCGACGCCGCCCGCACGGCCGACTACATCGCCCAAAACCCGAAGCTGGGGCCGGTGCTCGACCGGCTCGGCTTCTTCGAGGTCTACGCCTCCCCGTGGTTCGCGGCGATCTACCTGCTGCTGTTCATCTCCCTCGTCGGCTGCGTCCTGCCGCGCACGAAGGTCCACTGGAAGGCGATGCGCTCGCGCCCGCCGCGCACGCCCAGCCGCCTCGAGCGCCTCGCGGCGCACGCGAGCGCCGAGGTCGAGGCGACACCCGAGGAGGCGCTCGCGGCCGCCGAGGCCGAGCTGCGCCGGCGGCGCTTCCGGGTGCACCGCTACGACGGCGCCTCGGTGAGCTCCGAGCGCGGCTACCTCAAGGAGACCGGCAACCTCGTCTTCCACCTCGCGCTGATCCTGGTCATCATCGGCGTCGCCATCGGGCACCTGTTCGGGTGGAAGGGCGACGTGATCGTGCCCGTGGGGCAGGGCTTCGCCAACACGCTCTCCCGCTACGACACCTACAGCCCGGGCCCGTGGGTGGACCCCGAGGACCTCTCGCCCTTCGCCCTCACCCTCGAGCGGCTCGACGCCACCTTCGAGGAGAACGTGACCGGCCGCGGCCAGTTCGGCCAGCCGCGCGACTTCACGGCCCACGTCTCCGTCACCGACGAGCCGGGCGCCACCCCGCGGGAGGAGACGATCAAGGTCAACCACCCACTCGAGATGGACGGCGCCTCGGTCTTCCTCCTCGGCAACGGCTACGCCCCGGTCATCACGGTGCGCGACAAGGACGGCAACGTCACCTACCGCGACGCGACCCCGTTCCTCGCCCAGGACAACAACTACAAGTCGGTGGGTGCCGTGAAGGTCACCGGCGCGACGCCGAAGCAGCTCGGCTTCTTCGGCCTGTTCCTGCCGACTGCCGTGATCACCGAGGAGAGCGGCCCGAGCTCGATCTTCCCCGACGCCAAGAAGCCGGCCCTCGCGCTCGGTCTCTACGAGGGTGAGCTGTTCCCCGAGGGGCGGCCGCAGTCGGTATACACCCTCGACACGCAGAAACTCACCCAGATCACGAACGACAAGGGCACCGATGCGCTGCGCATCTGGCTCGAGCCCGGCCAGACCTTCGAGCTGCCCGGCGATCGGGGCAGCATCACCTTCGAAGGGGTGCAGCGCTTCGCCGGCCTGTCGATCCGCTCCGACCCGGGCAAGTGGCTCACCCTCACCGCCTCGCTGCTCGCGTTGGGCGGGCTCATCGCCAGCCTGGTCGTGCGCCGGCGCCGGGTCTTCGTGCGGGTTTCCCCCGGTGGTGAGGCTGGACGTACCGTGGTCTCCGTCGGCGGCATGGCCAAGGACGACGACGACACACTCACCGAGGCGGTCGAGGAGATCCTCGACGCCGTGCAACGACGGATGGGCACCTCTCGATGACCAACCAGACCCTGGCCCAGTACTCCAACCTGAGCCTGTACTCCGCCATGGCCGTGCTGACCCTCGCCATGGTCGGTTATGCGCTCTACCTCGCCGGGCTCGTGCCGCACCGCGACCACCGGGCCACCCGCGCGCGCGAGGAGGCGCTGGTGGGCTCGGGCAGCGGGACGGGGGCGGCCCAGGGTCCGGTCCCCGGAACCACAGCGTCGGGCTCCGACGACGTCGCCGCCGACGACGTGCCCCTGCGGGCGCGCAAGGCCGCGGGCATCGCCGGCACCATGACCTGGCTGTCCGGCCTCCTGCTGGTCGTGTCGGTCGTGCTGCGAGGGGCGTCGGTGCACCGCTGGCCGCTGGGCAACATGTTCGAGTTCGCGGTGTTCGGCGCCATGTGCACGCTCCTCGCCTACCTCGCCTGGTCGACCCGGCGTGACCTGCGCTGGCTCGGCCTGTTCGTCACCGCCCCCGTGCTGCTCACGCTGGGCCTTGCCATCACGGTCTGGTACACCGAGGCCGCCGAGCTGCTGCCCTCGCTGAAGAGCTACTGGCTCGTCATCCACGTCACCGTGGCGACCCTGTCCGTGGCGGTGTTCGCCATCGGGGCCTCTGCTTCGGGTCTCTACCTCGCCAAGGACGCCTTCCAGCGCGCGGGCAGGGGCTCGGTGCTCGACCGCTTCCCGCCGGCAAGGAGCATCGAGCGGCTGTCCTACGGCCTGCACGTCGTGGCCTTCCCGCTGTGGACGTTCACGCTGATCGCCGGCGCCATCTGGGCGCGCCAGGCGTGGGGCGCCTACTGGAACTGGGACCCCAAGGAGGTGTGGACCTTCGTCATCTGGGTGGTCTACGCGGCCTACCTCCACGCGCGCGCCACCAGCGGCTGGAGCCGCCAGGCCGCCAACTACATCGCGCTGGCCGGTTGGGCCTGCATCATCATCAACTACACGGTGGTCAACGTGTTCTTCGTCAGCCAGCACTCCTACTCGGGACTCTGAACCGATGGTCCGCTACTCGCTCCTGCGCATCCTGATCTTCTTCGGCGTCATGGCGGCCCTGTGGCTGCTCGGCCTGCGCGACCGCGACGAGCAGCTGCTGCTGCTCGTGCTCTCGGCGCTCATCTCCATGGCGATCTCGGTCGTGGTCCTCAAGCGCTTCCGCGAGGACTACAGCCAGCAGCTCGCCGAGCGGCTCGAGCGCCGGGCGCAGGCCAAGCAGGAGCAGGGCAGCACCCGCCCCGTCGGCTCCGACGAGCAGGCCGAGGACGCCGAGGACGAGACCCGCGACAACGGTCCCGTCGAGTACCGCTAGGCGAGAGCCAGCCCCGCGGCCAGCAGCACGGCATACGCGACCTCGAACAGGCCGGTGGCCGCGAGCACGGCCACGAGGTCGCGGCCCGTGGCGCCCGAGCGCACGACCTGCAACGGGCGCCACGCAAGGCCGAACGCCGGCAGCGCGATGAGCGCCAGCGGGTGGGTGAAGGCGATGCCCACCACGGCGAGCAGCGCGACGAGGAGCAGGGCGGCATACAGGAGGCGGGTGCCACGGTCGCCGAACCGGACCGCGAGGGTGTTCTTGCCGGTCGCGCGGTCGGTGGGGATGTCGCGCAGGTTGTTGGCCACGAGGATGGCCGAGGCGATGGCGCCCACCCCGACGGCGCCGAGCAGGCCGACGCCGGTGACCTCGCCGGCCTGGGTGTAGAGGGTGCCGAGGGTGGCCATCAGCCCGAAGAACACGAAGACGTAGACCTCGCCGAGGCCGCGGTAGCCGTAGGGGTTGTCGCCGCCGGTGTACTTCCACGCGGCGAGGATGGCCAGCGCGCCGAGCGGAATCATGATCCACGCGGCGCTCAGGGCGACCAGGGCGAGTCCGACCAGCGCGGCGAACCCGAAGAACGAGAATGCCATGAGCTTGACGTTGTCGGGGTCGGCCTTGTGCTGGCCGACGAGCCGCACCGGGCCGACGCGGTCGGCGTCGGTGCCGCGGATGCCGTCGGAGTAGTCGTTGGCGTAGTTGACCCCGACCTGGAGGCACACCGAGACGACGAGGGCCAGCAGGGCGAGGGCGAGATCGGCCTGGTCGACGGCGGCTGCGGCACCGGTGCCGACGACGACGGGGGCGATGGCGGCGGGAAGGGTGCGCGGGCGGGCGCCCTCGATCCACTGGGCGATGGTGGCCATGGGTGTGCTGGTCTCACTCGGGTTGTGCGAAGGGTGGGCAACGCCACGACGCTGTGACGAGGGTGCCCTGCTGGTGGCAGGTGCTGGTTACAGGTTACGGAGGAAGTCGGGATCGTCGTCGGGGCCACGCGGGGCGGAGGGGCGCTGACCTGGCCCGCGGGTCGGCCGCTGCCGGCGAGGCCGGCCGGCGAGGAACCACGCGAGGGGCCCGGCAATCGCGAACAGCAGGATGAGGAAGACCCAGATGAGCTTGGGGAGGTTGCGCACGCGGCTCTCGTCGGTCTGGATGCAGTCGACCACCGCGTAGACCGTCAGGGCGATGCCGAGGAGCCAGGGAAGCACGCGCAGCATGAGCCAATCGTGTCACGAACCGCTGGCGAGCAGGGCACGCAGGGTGGACCTGTCCGGCTTGCCGGGACCACGCAGCGGCAGGGTGTCGACGACGCCCACACGACGGGGCAGGGCATGACCCGGCAGGACGTCGCGCACGGCGTCGCGGACCTCCTGCAGCGTCGGGGGGGCGGCGCCGTCGGCGAGCACCAGGGCGGCCGCGACGGCCTCACCCCACTCGGGGTCGGGCACCCCGACGACGGCGCACTCGGCCACCGCGGGCAGGTGCTCGACCAGCGCCTCCTCCACGAGCCGGGGGGCCACCTTGAGCCCGCCGGTGTTGACAAGGTCGTCGAGCCGGCCGTCGACGTGCCAGCGGCCGTCGCCGTCCTGGTGGCCGACGTCGTCGGTGGCGAACCAGCGGGTGCCGTCGGCGTGGGAGGTGAAGGCGGCGGCCGTCAGGTCGGGGCGGCCCAGGTAGCCGACGGCGAGGGTCGCGCCACCGAGGTGGAGCCTGCCCTCGGCGTCGACGCGCACCCGGGTGCAGCCCAGCGGCAGGCCGTCGTAGACGCAGCCGCCGGCGGTCTCGCTCATCCCGTAGGTCGTGGTGACGCGCACCCCGGCCTCGGCCGCCCGGGCCAGGAGGGTCGGCGGGCTGGCGGCGCCACCGAGCAGCACGGCGTCGAACCGCCGCAGGGCCTCGGACCCGTCCTCGTCGGCCAGGAGACGGACCAGCTGGGTCGGGACGAGCGAGGTGTAGCAGCGCTCGCCGTCAAGGGCCTTGGAGGCGTCGGCGAACGCCCGCGTGGTGAAGCCGTCGGCGAGGTCGACCGCCACCGGCGTCGTGCCCGCCACCAGCGACCGCACCAGCACCTGGATGCCGGCCACGTGGTGGGCCGGCATGGGCAGCAGCCACTGGCCGGGTCCTCCCAGCCGCTCGTGGGTGGCGGTGGCGCTCGCGGCCAGGGCGTCGGACGTGAGCATCGCGAGCTTGGGGCTGCCGGTCGAGCCCGAGGTGCCGACGACGACGGCGAGGCCCTCGGGCAGGTCCACGGCCTCGCCGGGCACGGCAGGCGGGCGGGTGCCCGCGGCATACGGCACCACGGCAGGCCCACCCGCCAGGGCCGCGCGCAGGGACGGCACCACCTGCAGCGCCGCGGTCCCGGAGGGCACCTCGAGCAGGTGCAGGCGCTTCACGGGGTCAGGGTATGCCGCGGGGGCCGGCCCTCTGGACGCCGCCCGGCGCCGGGGCCACCATGGGGTTCGTGGACCTGGAGTTCTCCGACTACCTCAAGCGGGTGCGGGCACACCGCGCGGAGCTGCGGGACTCGGTGGCGGCCGTCGATGAGGCGCTCGCCGCCCCTGTGGCTCGGCAGGACGCGTGGCTCGACCGGGTGCGGACTGCGCTCGGTGAGCTCGCGCACGACTTCCGCGTCCACATCGACCTCACCGAGGGGGAGGGCGGGCTCTATGCGGACGTGCGCCGCACGTCGCCACGCCTCTCCGGCCAGGTGCGAAGGCTCACCGACGAGCACATGCGGTATGCCGCGCACCTCGACAGCCTCCTCGCGCGGCTCGACGGGGCCGGGCCGGTAGGGGACCTGCTCGCCTTCCGCGAGGAGGTCACGGCCCTGATGGGCCAGCTGGTGCGGCACCGGCAGGCGGGGGCCGACGTGGTGTTCGAGGCCTACGAGGTCGACATCGGCGGGTCCGAGTAGCTGGGGGGCCGAGGGCTCAGGCCACGGCGAGCAACGCGGTGACCGCCACGGCGGCGGTCGCCACGATCTCACCGATGCCCGCCTGCTTGGGGGACAGACCGAACGCGGGGGCGATGGCGGCGCGCACCGTGAGCAGGGCGAAGACCGCGACCATGGCCCCGCCCACCGGGATGAGGGCGAGGGTGGCCAGCGAGTGGAAGCCCACCGACAGCCAGTAGTGCCGCTCGCTGCCGCGCTCGCGGAGCAGTGTCTTGACGTAGAAGACGGTCCCGGCGAAGTAGCCCGCGAGGACGGCGGTCATGAGCCAGGCCGCGGCCCAGTCGGTGCCCCCGCCGGCGTCGTAGGCGACGAGCGTCATGAGGCACGAGCCGGTGGCGGTCGCCAGGCCGCTGGCGAGGGCGCGCTCGTGGCGGGTGGCGGAGGCGGTGAGCCCGATCCCCAGCGGCGGCACGAACAGCGGCGCCCAGAGCGCAAGGCCGGGGTCCATCACGAGCACCAGTGCGCCGAGCAGGGCGCTCGCGACGCCGTAGACGCGCACCGGCGGCAGGTAGCGCGGCTTGCGCCGCGACTTCAGCCACAGGCCGGTGGCGAAGAAGGCGAAGTACCCGGCGAACCAGAACGCTGTCAGGGGCAGGTGCACCCAGCGCGGCTCGCTGGCGATGATCCCGGCCAGCAGTGGCGTGGTGAGCATCGCCCAGGCGCCGTGCTGGTTCGGCACCCAGCCCGGCGACCGCTTCCTGGCCTTGCCGGTCGGCCGGGCGGGTGCGCCGGTCCTGCCGTCCCGCTGCCTCGTGGCTGCTCGAGGGCTCACGGGGGAATATTAACCCGGGATCGGCCGTGGAAAATCAGACGGCCAGGCCGAGGAGGTGCTGGTACCCCGCCTCCAGCAGGCTGGGGGCCGGGACGCCCGGCGCCGGGGCGAAGGTGTCAAGCACCGGTGGCGCCGTGCCGGAGTAGGAGTGGTCCACAGCGCCGGCGGACGCGAGCGCGGAGCGGGCCGCGCGGCACACCGAGGTATCTCAGAAGTACCAGGGGAAGGGTGACCAGTCGGGGTCGCGCTTCTCGAGGAACTGGTCGCGGCCCTCGACGGCCTCGTCGGTCATGTAGGCCAGTCGGGTGGCCTCGCCGGCGAACACCTGCTGGCCCATGAGCCCGTCGTCGGTGAGGTTGAAGGCGAACTTCAGCATCCGCTGCGCCTGCGGGCTCTTGCCCATGATCTCGCGCGCCACCTGCAGCGCCTCCTCCTCGAGCGAGGCGTGGTCGGCGACGATGTTGACCGCGCCCATCCGGTGCATGTCCTCCGCCGAGTAGGTGCGGCCGAGGAAGAAGATCTCTCGGGCGAACTTCTGGCCGACCATCTTGGCGAGGTAGGCCGAGCCGTAGCCGCCGTCGAAGGAGCCCACGTCGGCGTCGGTCTGCTTGAACCGGGCGTGCTCGCGGGAGGCGATGGTCAGGTCGCAGACGACGTGCAGGCTGTGCCCGCCACCGGCCGCCCAGCCGTTCACGACGGCGACGACGATCTTGGGCATCGTGCGGATGAGCCGCTGCACCTCGAGGATGTGGAGGCGTCCGCCCATCGCCTTGACCCGCGCCTGGTCCACCGTGTCGGCGGTCTCGCCGGAGGCGTACTGGTAGCCGGAGCGGCCCCGGATCCGCTGGTCGCCACCGGAGCAGAAGGCCCACTTGCGCTCCGACCCCGTGCCCGCCGGACCGGGGCCGTTGCCGGTGAGGAGGACGCAGCCGACGTCGGGCGTCATGCGGGCGTGGTCGAGCGCGCGGTAGAGCTCGTCGACGGTGTGCGGGCGGAACGCGTTGAGCACCTCGGGCCGGTTGAACGCGATGCGGACGGCGCCGACCTCCCGTGCACGGTGGTAGGTGATGTCGGTGAAGTCGAAGCCCGGCACCTGCTCCCACGCCGCCGGGTCGAACGTCTCGCTCACGCTGCTCTGCTCACTCACCCGCGCGAGCCTAGCCGGGCGCTGAGTCGGGTATGCCGCGTGGCTGCGTCCCAGCCGCCCTCCGTGATGAGCCCCGGCTGTGGATATCTCGGCGGCGAGGTCGGGCCCTCCTGTGACAGTGGTGGGACCGAGCGACGAGGGCGTCGCCGAGGCGATTGGGGTGGAGCTGATGGAGTACAGGGAGTCGCAGGGTGCTGGGGTGACGGGCCGTCCGGTGTCGCATCTGGCGGACTGGCGGGGCAGGCCGCCACGGGAGATGGGCCACGACGACGAGGTGTTCTACGGCCGGCTCCACGGCGGCGACTACGACGACAGGTATGACGCCGAGTACGACGACAGCTGTGACGAGTACGGGAGGCGCGTCGGCACGAGCACCCTCGGACGGATGACGGTGCTCGTGATGATGGACGACCAGGTCGTCGACGTCATGCAGCGCTCGGTGCAGGGCAGCGGTTACGAGTGTGCGGCCCTCGAGCTCGGGCGGGGGAGGCCGGAGCCGGTCGAGGTTGCTCCACCGCCGCCGGAGCCGCCCCGCCACGAGCGCGAGCTGGGCTGGCTGGCGCGCCTGGTCGGAAGCCACGAGGCGTTGGACGAGCTGTCAGTCGACCCACTGCCCGGCGACGAACCGCTCGAGCTGTCGCCGGTGCCCGACCGCTGTCGCGAACGGGTGCAGGTCATCAGCGAGCAGGTCGACGACGTGGCGGCACGGTTGTTCGACGACGAGGTGCGCACGGCTTGCCGGCGACTGCTGGTGCGCGCCGTTGCGGCCGAGCCGGGCCTGCTGCGTGAACCGTCCCGCGACGAGGTGGTCCCTGCTGCAGTGCTCTGGGCGGTGGGCAAGGCCAACGACCTGCTTGGACCGGGCCGGGTGATGCCCGTCTCGGCCATCACTGCGTTGTGCGGGCTGAAGTCGACGCCCACCGAGCGCGGCAGGGCGTTCGCCCACGCGGTCGCAGGCCCGCGAGGTGTGCGCTTCGGGCGGCACGGCTACGGGGCCAACCCGGACGTGCTCGAGCTCGGGTCCGCCGACCTGCTGGTCTCCCGTTTCCGCCGCCAGCTCGTGGGGCTTCGGGACCTCGCCCTCGCGGAGCAGGAACGACTGCGAGCGGGATGACCGACTCGGACGGCTGACCGGTGGCGGGTCTCGCCGCGGCGTCATAGCGTCCGGTCATGGCTCTGCGCTGGTACTCCGTCGTCGTCGACTCCCACGACATCGCCGCCCAGGCTCGCTGGTGGGCGGAGGTGCTCGACTTCGTGATCGTCTACGAGGACGAGCACGAGGTCGCCGTCATCCCCAAGCACCTGAGCGTCGACCCCATCACCGACGGCAAGGAGTGGATGCGCCAGCCCCAGGGGCTGGTCTTCGTGCCGGTGCCCGAGGGCAAGACGGTGAAGAACCGGCTGCACATCGACCTCGCACCGCACACCAGCCAGGACCGTGACGCCGAGATCGCCCGGCTGCTCGAGATGGGGGCGACGAAGGTCGACGTGGGCCAGAGCGAGGACGTCACATGGACGGTGCTGGCCGACCCGGAGGGCAACGAGTTCTGCGTGCTCTCCTCGCGCGACCGCTGACCCGGCCGCGCCCGACACAGTCGCCACACCCGGCCACAGCCGTCTCTGTGGTTGTGCCCGAGATGGAGGGGTATGCCCCGAGTCGGTAGCGTGACCCGGAATGTCAGCGCCGACTGGAGGAGACCCAATGGCCACGCAGACCTCGACGCCTCAGGACGAGGCGACCAGACCCACCTGGAAGCTCGTCGGCCCCGGTCTGGTGGTCGCGGCCACCGGTGTCGGCGCGGCCGACCTCGTGGCCACCCTCATCGCCGGCAGCAAGTTCGGCTACGCGCTGCTCTGGACGGTCGTCGTCGGCGTCGTCATGAAGATCGTGCTGGTCGAGGGCGCCGGGCGGTACTCGCTCGCCACGGGCGACACCATCTACGAGGGCTGGACCCGGCTCGGGAAGTGGACCCACTGGTACTTCGGGCCCTACATCGTCATCTGGGGCTTCGTCTACGGCGCCGCAGCGATGGCGGGCACCGGCCTGCCGCTGCACGCCCTGCTGCCCTTCCTCCCGGTCGAGGCCTGGGGCATCCTGTCCGGCCTCGTCGGCCTGGCGCTGGTGTGGTGGGGTCGCTACTCGCTCTTCGAGAAGGTCTGTGCCGCCCTCGTGGGCGTCATGTTCGTGACCATGGTGGGCGCCGCCCTGCTGACGCTGCCCAACATCCCCGAGCTCCTCAAGGGGCTGGTGCCCATCATCCCGGACGGCGGTCTGGTCAACGTGCTGTCGCTCGCCGGCGGCGTCGGCGGCACCATCACGCTGGCGGCCTACGGCTACTGGATCCGTGAGAAGGGCTGGACCACCCCCGGCCACATGCGGGTGATGCGCATCGACAACACCGTCGCCTACGTCGTCACCGGCATCTTCGTGCTCGCCACCCTGATCGTCGGTGCCGAGCTGCTCTACTCCGCCAAGATCGCCGTCGCGACCGGCGACAAGGGCCTGCTCGACCTCGGCAACGTGCTCGGCGACCGCTATGGGGTCTGGGCCGGCAAGGTCTTCCTCGTCGGCTTCTGGGCCGCGGCGATGTCCTCGCTCGTCGGCGTCTGGAACGGCGTCTCGATGATGTTCGCCGACTTCGTCGGCCACATCCGCGGCCACGGCGCCGACCACCCGGACAGCCGGCTCGGCGGCAAGTACTACAAGGCCTACATCCTGTGGCTGACCTTCCCGCCGATGGTCATGATGTTCCTCGGCAAGCCGGTCTACCTGATCCTGGCCTACGGCGTGCTCGGCGCCTTCTTCATGCCGTTCCTGTCCATCACGCTGCTGTGGCTGCTCAACAAGAAGCACGTGCCGGCGCAGTGGCGCAACAAGGTCGCGTCGAACGCCGTCATGGTGGTCATCGCCGCAGCCTTCATCGCCCTCGCCGTCAACGAGCTGCAGAAGGCCGTGCGCGGCGCCTGACGTGGTTGGCTGGCGGCCATGAGCACTGACCCGCAGCCCGGCCCGGACACCGTCGACCTCGACGCCGTCCTGGCCGGGCTGCGGGCTGTCGCCATCCCGATGCGGGTGCACTTCCGCGGCGTCACGGTCCGCGAGGCCGCGCTGGTCCGGGGCCCGGCCGGTTGGGGCGAGTTCTCGCCCTTCCTCGAGTACGAGCCGCCGGAGGCCTCGCGCTGGCTCGCCTCCGCGGTCGAGTCCGCCTGGCACGGCTGGCCCGCGCCGCGGCGCGACACCGTCCCGGTCAACGCGACGGTGCCCGCGGTGCCGGCCGAGCAGGTGCCGACGGTGCTGGCCCGCTTCGACGGATGCCGCACCGCCAAGGTCAAGGTCGCAGAGCGCGGCCAGGTCCTGGCCGACGACGTGCGCCGCGTGGCCGCCGTGCGCGACACGATGGGGCCAGAGGCGCGCATCCGGGTGGACGCCAACGGCGCCTGGGACGTCGAGCAGGCCCTCGACGCGCTCGGTGCGCTCGCGGCATACGGCATCGAGTACGCAGAGCAGCCCTGTGCCACCGTGCCCGAGCTCAAACGCCTGCGGGTCGCCCTGGCCCGGGGCGGGATCGACGTACCCGTCGCCGCGGACGAGTCGATCCGCAAGGCCGAGGACCCGCTGCTGGTGGCCCGCGAGGAGGCCGCCGACCTCGTCGTGGTGAAGGTGGCGCCGCTCGGCGGCGTGCGGCGGGCGCTAGAGGTCGTGCAGGAGTGCGGCCTGCCCGCCGTGGTGTCGTCCGCGCTGGACACCTCGGTCGGCATGGCAGCAGGTCTCGCCCTCGCCGCCGCGCTTCCCGAGCTGCCGTTCGCCTGTGGGCTCGGCACCGTCGCGCTCCTCGAGGGCGACGTCACCGCCGACCCGCTGACACCGCGCAACGGGGAGCTGGCGGTGCGGCGCGTCGACGCCGACCGCGACCTGCTGGAGCGCTGGGCCGTCCCGGAGGACCGGCAGGCCTGGTGGCGTGAACGGGTGCGCGCCTGCTGGGCCGAGCTGCAGCGCTCCCGCGGAAGCGCGTGACGACAGGACGGGTCCGCCTCCCGGCAATACAGTCGGGGTCGTGAACATCGTCTTCGTCGAGCCCGGCTTCCCGGCGAACCAGCGACGCTTCGTGCACGCGCTCGCCTCGGTGGGAGCCAACGTCATCGGCGTCGGCGAGTCCGACGAGGGAGCGCTCGGCGACGAGCTGCGCGGTGCGATGGGCGGCTACTACAAGGTCGGCTCGGTCACCAACGTCGATGAGATGACCGAGGCCGTGCGCTTCATCCAGTCCCGTCTCTGGGTCGACCGGCTCGAGGCCACCGTCGAGGCGCACACGATGCCCGCCGCACAGGTGCGCGAGGCCACGGGCATCCCCGGCACCAGCGTGCGCACGACGTGGCTCTGCCGTGACAAGCCCTCGATGAAGGATGCCCTGCGCCAGGCCGGCGTGCCGACCGCGGCGTCGGCCGCCATCGAGTCGGCCGCACAGGCACACGACTTCGCCGAGCGGGTCGGCTACCCGCTGATCCTCAAGCCCCGGGCCGGCGCCGGCGCCCAGGGCACGACCCGCGTCGACTCGCCGCAGGAGCTCGACCAAGCCCTGGGCGTCTTCGGCGGGGAGGGGGCCACCTCCATCGCGATCGAGGAGTTCGTCGAGGGCCACGAGGGCTTCTACGACACCATTGCCATCGACGGCCGCGTCGCCCACGACTGGGTCACCCACTACTACCCCAACGTCCTCGAGGCGATGCGCCACCGCTGGATCTCGCCGCAGTTCGTCACCACCAACCGCATCGACGACTCGCCCTTCTACGCCGAGGTGCGGGCCCTGGGCCAGCGCGTCATCGAGGCGCTCGGCATCGGCACCTCCGCCACGCACATGGAGTGGTTCCACGGCCCCAAGGGGCTGCGCTTCTCCGAGATCGGCGCGCGCCCGCCCGGCGTCGGCTGCTGGGACCTGTACTCGGCGAGCAACGACGTCGACGTCTACCGCGAGTGGGCGCACGTCATCACCCACGGCACCACCGACCAGCCCATGCGGCGCCCCTACTCGGCCGGCATCGTCGCGCTGCGACCGGACGCCGACGGACAGATCCGCGGCTACAGCGGCATCGAGGAGATCCAGGCCCGCTACCGCGACTGGATCATCGACGGGCACTTCCCGCCCGAGGGGCACCCGACGCAGCCCGTCGAGGCCGGCTACATGGCCAACGCCTGGGTGCGGATGCGCCACCCCGACTACGACACGCTGAGGGGCATGCTCGACGACGCCGGCCGGACGATCCACGTCTACGCCGGCTGACCTGTGGCGACCACCGTCCTGCTGGGCCCGCAGCGGTTCATGACGACCGCGGGCTCGACGCTGCGGGCACTCGAGGTGCAGGGCCCCGTTGCCACCATCACGGCGGGCTGGGAGGAGCGCGAGGACCAGGACGACGAGCTGAACCAGGTGCTCGACGGCCGGGGCCGCAACCTGCGCCTCTACCACCGCATGTTCGACGTGCTCGACAAGGACGATGGGTTCGCGGCGGCCGCGCTGGCGTTCCGCGACCGCCACGACGAGCTCCAGTCCTTCTACCGGCTGCGCCTCGACATCGCGATGCAGGGCGTGTATGCCGTGCAGCGCCGGACCTCCGCGCACGGCACCGGTGCGGTGGCGCTCGCCGACGCCGTCGAGGCGGTGCGCCGGCTCGACGAGTGGTACTCGGCACGGCTGAAGGACCTCTACCGGGAGCTCGATGCCCAGACGTCCGCCGCCGAGAGCGAGGTCATCTCCTGGCACCGGGGCGAGCTGGCCGGGATGCTCGCCGACAGCGCCGCGCTGGTGATCACCGGCGGGCACGTCGGCACCCTGCTGCGGGCGCTGCGGCTGTTCGCCCTGCCGATCGGCGAGGACCTGCCGGTCATCGCCTGGTCGGCCGGCGCGATGGCCCTCACAGACAAGGTGGTGCTCTTCCACGACCACGCACCGCAGGGTTCCCACGAGGCCGAGGTCTACGACCGGGGCCTGGGACGGGTGCCCGCGGTCATCGCGCTGCCGCACGCCCGCCGTCGCCTGCGGCTCGACGACCGTTCCCGCTGTGCGGTGCTGGCCAGGCGCTTCCCGCACCACCGGCTGGTGCTGCTCGACGACGGCACCTCGGTGGTCTTCGACGGCGGTGGGCCGAGGCCGGGGGCGGAAGGCGGGCACGCGGCATACGGCGCCCTCCCGCACGGCGTGCGGGTGCTGACCTCCGACGGTGTGGTGCAGGAGGTGCTGGCGCCGTGAGCGAGCGGCGGATGGCGATCAACCGCCTGCGCGAGCGGCTGCCGGTCGACGGCGCGGCGGTCGACCGCTTCGTCAGCCGGCACGGCTCGCCCATCGTCGAGGGGGAGCGGGCGACGTTCCTCTTCCGCGGCGAGGTCGACGGCGTCTCCGTGCGGCACCGCGTCGTGGGGCTGCCGGACCCCCTGGAGATGCGCCGGCTCGAGGGCACCGACCTGTGGGCCGCCAGCACGGTGCTGCCGGAGGGGTCGCGCGTGGAGTACCAGCTCGAGACCCGCCGCGGCGAGCACCACGAGCGCTTCAACGACCCGCTCAACCCTCGGGTGGCTCACAGCCCCATGGGGTCGAGCTCGGTGTGCGCCGCCGTCGGCTACGAGGTGCCCGAGTGGGTGCACCACGACCCCGAGGCCCGGCCGGGCGACCTGCACGAGGAGGTGTTGCGCAGCAAGGCGCTGCGCCGCGACCAGTCCGTGCACCTCTACCTGCCGGCGCGGTTCAACCGGGCCATGCGCTACCCGCTGCTGGTGGTGCACGACGGCACCGACTACCTGGACTTCGCGGCGATGAGGACGGTGCTCGACAACCTCATCCACCGGCTCGACATCGCGCCGATGGTGGTCGCGTTCGTGCCGCCGCGCGACCGGCTCAAGGAGTACCCCAACCACGCGCCGCACGCGCGCTTCATCGCCCGTGAGCTCGTGCCACGGCTCACCGAGCAGCTCCCGCTGCTCGACGCCCCCGAGGGGCGGTGCCTCATGGGCAGCAGCTTCGGCGGGATCGCGTCGCTGTCGACGGCGGTGCGCTACCCGGGGCTGTTCGGCTCCCTGCTGCTGCAGTCGGCGTCGCTCGTCTTCACCGACATCGGCTTCGAGCACGGCGGCGGCCCCTACTTCGACCCGGTGGTCAAGTTCGTCAACCGCTACCGGGCCCGCCCGACCCGGCCCGTGGAGCGGATGTTCATGAGCTGCGGCACCTACGAGCCGCTCATCACGCCGAACCGCTCGATGGTGTCGGTGTTCCGCTCGGCGGGGGTCACCGTGAACTACGCCGAGGCCCGCGACGGCCACAACTGGGAGAACTGGCGAGACCGGCTGCGGGACGGCCTGTCGTGGGTGTTCCCAGGACCGCAGAAGTACGTGTACGAGTAGTCATGGCCCCTGCAGGAGGGAACGCACGTGAAGGTCACCGAGCGCTGGTACTCGCACCGCATGCACCGCGACATCACCCTGACGCGGTGGGGCCACTACGGCGTGCCGGTGCTGCTGTTCCCGACCGCCGGGGGCGACGCCGAGGAGGTCGAGCGCAACCAGCTGGTCGCCCACGTGTGGCCGCTGGTCGAGGCCGGCCGCGTGAAGGTCTACTCGTGTGACAGCGTCGCCGGCATGGCGCTGGTCCACCGGGAGGGCTCGCCCGAGCACCGGATGTGGCTGTTCAACCAGTTCCACGACGCCGTGGCCCACGAGGTGGTGCCGGCGATCCACGCCGACGCCCGCGGCCCTCACCCGATCGTCGCGGCCGGCTCCTCCATCGGCGCCTTCAACTCGCTCGCCATGATCTGCCGCTACCCGCACCTGTTCGGCGCCGCCGTCTGCATGAGCGGCACCTACCGGCTCGACGCCCTCATCGGGGGTCCCGTCACCGAGGACCTCTACTACGCCTCACCGCTGCACTTCCTGCCCGGTCTGGAGGGGCCTCTGCTCGAGGAGCTGCAGCGCCGCTTCATCGTGCTCGCCACCGGCACCGGCGAGTGGGAGGACATCGGGGAGTCGTGGGCGGTGGCGCACGTGCTCGGCTCCAAGCAGGTGCCCAACCGCGTCGACGACTGGGGGCCGCAGTACCCGCACGACTGGCACACCTGGTGGCAGATGCTGCCGGTCTACCTCCACGAGCTGGTGCCGTGACGGATGACCCGGCCACCGACCTGCGCGAGCGGCTCGCCCACGCGGTGGACCACGGTATGCCGCGGGCGCGCGCCGACCTCGAGGACCTCGTCGCGTTCCGCTCGGTCGCCAACCCCGACATCGAGCCCGCCGACGAGTGCCACCACGCGGCAGCCCTCGTGGCCTCGCTGCTGGTGGAGGAGGGGTTCGACGAGGTCGACCAGCGGCCCGCGCCGGACGGCTCGACAGCGGTGGTGGCCCGCAGCCGGGGTCCCGAGGGTGCTCCCACCGTGCTGATGTACTCGCACTACGACGTCGTGCCCGCGGGGGATCTGGCCGCCTGGCACACCCCGCCGTGGGAGCTCACCGAGCGCGACGGGCGGTGGTACGCCCGGGGAGCCGCCGACTGCAAGGGCAACCTCGTCGCGAGCCTGCTCGCGCTGCGGGCGGTGGCGTCGGTCTGCGGCGAGTGGCCGGTGGGGGCGGCCGTGCTGTGCGAGGGCTCGGAGGAGCAGTCGAGCGGTGGCATGGAGGCGCTGGCGCGCGAGCGCCCCGAGCTGGTGCAGTGCGACGCCCTGCTGCTGGCCGACACCGGCAACGTCGAGCTCGGGGTGCCCACCGTGACCACGTCGCTGCGGGGCACCGGCAGCGTCCTGGTCACGGTGCGCACCATGACCAGGCCGGCCCACTCGGGCATGTACGGGGGAGCCGTGCCCGACGCGCTCCAGGCGCTGCTCATGGCGCTCGCGAGCCTGCGCGACGAGACCGGTGAGACGACGGTCGACGGCCTCGCCCACGACGGCAGGTGGCAGGGGACGCCCCTCGACCCCGAGCGCCTGCGCGCCGACGCCGCACTGCTCGACGGGGTCGACCCCCTCACCGGTCAGTACGCCACGGCTGCCGACCTGCTGTGGGCGCGGCCCGCCGCCACGGTGCTGGCCATCGACTGCCCGCCGGTGTCGCAGGTGACCGCCGCCGTGCAGGGCGAGGCCCGGGCCGTGGTGAACCTGCGGGTGCCGCCGGGCACCGACGCGGCGCACGCGCAACAGCTCCTCATGGACCACCTGGTGCGGCACACGCCGTTCGGGGCGCACGTCGACGTCCGCCCGGTCTCGCTCGGCCAGCCGTTCGAGGCCCGCACCGACGGACCGGCATACCGCGCCCTGGCCCGCTCGATGAAGGCTGCGTTCGGCCGCGACACGGTGACCACGGGCCAGGGCGGGTCCATCCCGCTGGCCACGGCCCTCGCCGAGCTGGTGCCCGACACCGAGATCCTGCTGGTCGGGGTGGAGGAACCGGGCTGCCACATCCACGGCCCCAACGAGAGCGTCCACCCCGACGAGCTGCGGCGCACCGCCCTCGCGCAGGCGCTGTTCCTCGCCGACCTCGGCGGGCTGCTGGAGCGGGAGTGAGCCATGGTGACCGAGGCTGACGTCCACGAGGTCCTGGAGGTTCTCGGCGCCGCCGGGGCCACGGCGCGGCTGTCCGGGGGCTGGGGCGTCGACGCACTGGCCGGCCGGCAGACCCGCGAGCACCGCGACCTCGACGTCATGGTGCCGGCGCAACGCGTCGAGGCAGCTCTGGAGGCGCTCCGGGGGTGTGGCTACGCGGTCACCACCGACTGGCTCCCGGTGCGGGTGGAGGTCTCCCACGGTGCCCGCCATGTCGACCTGCACCCCCTGCACCTGGCAGCGGACGGCAGGGGGTGGCAGGCGGGCCTGGACGACACGCGCTTCGAGTACCCCGCCGACGTCTGGACCACGGGGTGCATCGCCGGCCGGGAGGTCATCTGCCTGACGGCGGCCAAGCAGCGCGAGCTGCACGCCGGGTACACGCACCGTGAGCAGGACCGGCACGACCTCGCGGTCCTCGACGGCCTGGAGGAGAACGCATGAGCGTGCGCTGGGTCTGGCTCTTCCTCGACCTGCCCGAGCAGGGCTTCGAGACGGCGCTCGCCTTCTGGCAACAGGTGGCCCGCAGCGGGCTGTCCCCCTGGCGCGGGGAGCACCGGGAGTTCGCCACGCTGCTCCCGGCCGACGGTGACCCGTGGCTGAAGGTCCAGCGCGTCGGCGGTGGCGGCGGCGTCCACCTCGACCTCGACGTCGAGGAACCGCTGCCGGAGGCCGCCGAGCGGGCAGTCGGCCTCGGCGCCGCTGTCGTCGGGGACTTCGGCGACGTCATCGTCTGCCGGTCGCCGGGCGGCTTCGTCTTCTGCCTCACCCGCTGGTCGGCGCAGGAGTCCGCGCGCGGCCAGGCCCGCGCGGGCGCCGGCGCCGGCGCCGAGAGCCTGGTCGACCAGGTCTGCCTCGACGTGCCGTCGAGTGGGTATGCCGCCGAGCTCGCCTTCTGGTCACAGCTCACCGGGTGGGGCGTCGACGACCCCGACCCTGACGACGAGTTCGTGCGGCTGGCCTGGCCGAGCGGCATGCCCGTGCGGTTCCTGTTCCAGCGGCTCGTCGAGTCCGAGGGGATCGTGCGGGGGCACGTCGACCTCGCCGCCGTCGACCGCGCGACCGAGGTCGAGCGCCACCGCGCGCTCGGGGCCCGGGTCGAGGGCGAGGGGCGCGGCTGGACGGTCATGCAGGGCCCGGCGGGACACCGGTACTGCGTCACCGATCGGGACCCGCGCCGGGGGCCGTGACGGGGGTGCTGACGACCGGCGGTGCCTAGGAGCCGTATGCCGTGCGCGCCGGCCCCGTCGCCGACATGCCGTTGGGCATGCCTGTCGCCCCGCCAGCCAGCCCGTTCGGCCCGCCACCACTGGGCGCCTGCCACAACACCGAGCCCAAGGCGGACAGGGAAGAGCGCGCAGCCGCGACCCGTTCGCGGTGCTCGGCCACGCTCAGCTCCTGGTCCGGGCGTCCCTCCATGACGACAACAGCAGAGGTGAGCACCGACAACCCAGGTCCGCTTGCGCGCGACGGAAACAATTGGAGGACAATGGGTTTCGCGGCACACATCCCTCCCGGTCGCCGCTGGTTCGCCCCCTCCTGTGGATGGTGTGACCTCGTGGGCGGCGCCTCTGCAAACCGTCGTTGTCCCCAAGCGGTCCGGCGTCGTCGCGCGGTCCACAGGGCGGCGGCGGGCGACCGCTCGGTGCCGCTCCCGCCGCCTACCTTCGCCGCATGCGAGGGCATGTCGAGAAGCTGAGGCGGATGGCGACATCCACGCATGTCCAGGCTGACCGGATGCGGCTGCTGGCCCTGCGGGTTCGGGCGGTCGGTGCGGTCCGCTGGCGCTCCGAGGCTGCCGACCTCTACCGGGCGCAGGTCGAGTCGCGGGCACGTCGACTCGAGCTCGAAGCCGAGGCGACGCATGAGCTCGCCCGCACCTTCGAGGACCTGGCCACCATGGTCGAGCGGCGTGGAACGGGCTGATGGGCCTCGACGTCACCGGCGGCGCAGGAGGAGTGGGCGCCGCGCTCGAGGACCTCACCGCTGCTGCCGCGAGGCTGGCTGAGATCGCCGGCGACCTGACCGATCTGGTGGGTGCGCTGCTGCGAGCGGGGGTGGCGGCAGACCTGGTGACAGTGGCGCTCGTCAGCCCGGTTGATGCCGCTCGGGTCGCAGCGGCGCTGGCCGAGCTGGCTGGTCCGACCGGGTTGCCTGCCGACGCCGCCGCGTTGGCCGCCCTTGCCGTCACGGTGAGGTCGGCGGTCGCGGCCTACGAGGCCGGGGAGGAGGCGGTCGCGATGCTGGTCGAGTCGGCACAGGACGCCGTCGTGCATGCCCTGTCCCGCCAGGCGCCCCTTTTCGCGGTGGGTGTGGCGGTCGCTGAACGATCCGGCGTCGACGTCGGGGCGGCCGCGGACCGGCTGCTCTTCGCCGTCCCCGAGTTGGCCGACCTCGCGGGCGGGGTCGAGGGCGTGGTGGCCGGTCCGGCGGCACCCGGGGACTACGAGGACGGCCTCAGCCTGTTGGCCGCCGCGGGGGCGACCAGGGGTTGGCTCACCGAAGCGGGACATCAGGTCAGGGTCACCGCTGTCCGGACCGACGGCGCCAGCGCAGCTGCGCCGGAGAGTGTCGCGGACCTGCTCATCACGCAGGACGACCTCGCAGGCCCGGACGGGGAACCCGACCGGGTGCGGGTGGTGCAGGTGCCGCAGGCCGACGGCTCCTGCGCGTGGGTCGTCGTCGTCCCCGGGACGCAGGTGTGGTCGCCCCGGGCTGGGCCGAACCCCTCCGACCTCACGAGCGACGTGCTCCTCATGGCCCAGCAGCAGACGCTGCTCGCAGCAGGGGTGGAGCGCGCCCTCGTCCTCGCCCAACGCGACGCGGGACGCGCGGGGCTGGCCGACCCGGTCCTCGTCGCCGGCCACAGCCAGGGAGGGATCGTGGCCGCTGCCCTCGCAGCCGACCCCGGCTTCCGGCAGCGACAACGGGTCACCCATGTCGTCGCCAGCGGCGCCCCGATCGGCCGTGTCCCGGTGCCGGCCGACGTCTCGGTGCTGGCCATCGAGCACCGGCAGGACGCCGTGCCGCGCCTGGAGGGTGAGCGCAATGCCGACCGCGGTCACCACGTCACGGTGACCCGTGACCTGCGCTGCGGCGAGGTGCGCACCGCGGGTGCCTCCCACGCGGCCACGCGCTACCGAGAGACGGCTGCGATGGTCGACGCCTCGCGGTCGGGGTCGGTCGCCGTCTGGAGAGAGGGCAGCGAGGCCTTCCTCAGCGGCAGCACGCACGGGACGCCGACGGTGCGGGACTACCGGGTGCAGCGGGTCGGGCCGTCGCCGTAGTGGCAAGATCGGCGCCGTGAACCCGTCCACCGCGCTCGCGACCGTGCTCGTCGACGAGCTGGTGCGGTGCGGCGTCCGCGAGGCGGTGCTGTGCCCCGGCTCGCGCTCTGCGCCCCTGGCCTACGCGCTGCAGGAGGCCGACCGGGGCGGCCGGCTGCGGCTGCACGTGCGGGTCGACGAGCGGTCGGCCGGGTTCCTCGCCCTCGGGTTGGCGAAGGTGACGCGCACCCCGGCAGCCGTCGTCACGACGTCGGGCACCGCCGTCGCCAACCTGCACCCGGCGGTGCTCGAGGCCCACCACGGACAGGTCCCCCTGCTGGTGCTCAGCGCCGACCGGCCCCCCGAGCTGCGGGGCACCGGTGCGAACCAGACGACCACCCAGGTCGGGATGTTCGGCTCGGCGACACGGTGGGCTCAGGAGCTGGGAGCGCCGGAACGCCGCCTCGGTCAGGTGTCATCGTGGCGCTCGTCGGTGTGCCGGGCGGTGGCGGCCAGCCGGGGGCGCCCCGGCGGTGTGCCCGGACCCGTGCACCTCAACGTGCCGCTGCGGGAGCCGCTGGTCCCCACGGCCGACGGCGTGTGGCCCGACGAGCTCGAGGGCCGTCCCGACGGCGCCCCCTGGGTGGAGGTGCTGACGAGCGCCCCCGGCCACTCCAGACCGCTCGACCCCCTTCCTCGCACCGTGGTCGTCGTCGGCGACCTGCCCGAGCCCGGGCTCGCCGAGACCGCCATCACCTGGGCGCGCGAGAGCGGCTGGCCGGTGGTCGCGGAGCCGTTCGGGGCCGGCGCCGAAGGCGTGGTGCCACACGGACCGCTCCTGCTCGGCGTGGAATCGTGGCTGGCGGACAACCTGCCGGAGCGGGTCGTCACCGTCGGCCGGATCACGTTGGCACGACCGGTCGCCCGGCTGCTGCGGCGGCAGGGCGTGCGCGTCGAGGCGGTCGCTGCGTCCCCCGAGTGGGCTGACCCCGGACACGTCGTCAGCGCCGTTCACGGGCTCGGGGTGCTCCACCACCCGGTGCCCTGCGAGGACCCGCGGTGGACGAAGGCGTGGCGTGAGGCGGGCGACGCCCTGGCCGCCGCGGTGGCGAGGGCCGGGCTGCCGTGGCCGACCGGGCTCGCCGTGGCGCAGGCCGTGCTCGGCGCGGTGCCGCACGGGTCGCTGCTGTTCGTCGGCTCCTCCAACGCGGTCCGCGACCTCGACCTCTCGGGCGACCGCACCAGTCGCGCCGCCGTCGTCGCCAACCGCGGTCTGGCGGGCATCGACGGCTGCGTGTCCACGGCGGTCGGCGTGGCGCTCGCCGCCGGCGCGCCCACCTACGCGCTGCTCGGCGACCTCACCTTCCTCCACGACGCGAACGGCCTGCTCGTCGGCCCCCACGAGCCGCAGCCCGACCTGACCCTCGTGGTGGCCAACGACGACGGTGGGGGCATCTTCACCCTGCTCGAGCCAGGACAGCCAGAGCGCGCCGACGACTTCGAGCGGGTCTTCGGCACACCGACCGGCACCCACCTGGCCGCTCTGTGCGCCGCCCACGGGGTGGCCCACCAGAAGGTGGAGAGTCGCGACGCGCTGGTCGCCGCAGTGGCCCAGCGACCGCACGGGCTGCGGGTGCTCGAGGTCGAGGTCGACCGCACCGGCCACCGGGCGGCCCACGAGCGCCTGCGCCGCGTGGCGGCCGAGGCGCTCGCCGCGACTGGCGGCGCAGGGGAGCCCGGCCGGCAGCGCTAGAAGGGGATCGCGGCCACCGGCTGCCGATCGGTCGCGAAGGCGGCGGAGAGCGCCGAGACCGACCCCGCCGCGACCTCCTCGACCACCCCCTGGTGCGCCTGCGACGCGATCGTGCGCAGCCCGGCGTACGCGGACCCCAGTGCCTGCACGGGGAGCCGCACGTGCGCGGCGGCGTCGGTGCGCTCGCACGTGACGGGTGATCCTGCGCCCGCAGACGCCAGCCGCCAGCGACCGTGGTTCCAGGGGCAGACGGGGTCGGCCACCTCGAGCACGACGTCGACGGGCGCCCCGAGACCGCGCTGCTCGAGCGCGGCGCCGACCTCGACGAGCCGCAGCCAGACCCCGTCGTAGACCGTGACCGACGCGGCTCGCGGGCCGCCCGCCCACCAGAGCAGGGGGTCGTCGAGGCTGCGACCCTCCACCTTCACCTCGCTGGTGAGGTCGAAGCTGACGAGCCGCCGTCCGAGCGCGAGCAGCGCCGCAGGGTCGGCCGCAGCCATCTCGTGACAGGTCACCGACCCCTGCGGGCGGCCCTGCTCCCACCTCTCCTTCCGGTGAAGCACCGCATAGCCGACCTGCTGGCCGTCACGCTCGGCGAAGAGCACCTGGCGTGCCTCCCGGCCGCGCCGAGCGGGAGGGAAGTCGCGAGCCTCGGCGCCCGTCATCTGGTGGGTGCGGACGACGCCCCCGAGCTGGGCCGCCGTGAACCGGGCGTGCAGGTCGTGCACCTGGTCGGCGACGCCGTCCCGCGACAGGGGGACCAGCCGGGTCGTGACCGCCGCAGCGGACTCGTCCAGGGAGGTCGCGCGCAGGTCCTGGCCCCGCGAGAGGGTGACGAAGGCGTCGAGTGAGGCGACGGCATACCCGAACCGGCCGTAGATCGCCGGCTCGGCGGCATGGAGGCCGGAGAGGGCGACGCCCTGCTCGTGCAGGTCGGCGAAGTGGTGCTCGACCATCTGCCTCAGCACGCCGCGGCGCCGCTCGTCCGGGTGGACGCTGACCCAGGTCAGCCCGGCCATCGGCACCGCGTGCAGCCCGCCCGCCGGCGCTGGGACGGTCACCGTCAGGTCGAACGACCCGTAGACGCCTGAGAACGGCGGCTCACCCGTGCGGGTGGCGGCGAAGCAGCGGCTCAGGTCGAGCGCGGCCATGGCCTCCTCCCACGGCCGGGAGTGCTCGAAGAAGAACGCCGCCTGGTCGACCGCGAGGAAGTCCTCGGCGACCTCGGGGGTGACGGGGACGATCCGGTGTGCCGTGGGCTCGCCTGCCATGGCGCCGATCCTCGCGCCCGGAGTCCCTCGGTGCCAGTGGGTTTACCCGCCGGAGAGCGCGTCGCGCATCGGCACGAGCTTGGCGTCGGACTCGGCGACCTCCGACTCGGGGTCTGATCCCGCCACGATGCCGCAGCCGGCGAACAGGCGCAGGGCGGTGGGGTCGCCGGGCTCGTAGGCCCCGCAGCGCAGCGCGATGCCCCACTCGCCGTCGCCGGCCGCGTCCATCCAGCCCACCGGCCCGGCGTAGCGGCCGCGGTCCATCTCCTCGAGCTCGGCGATGACCCGGTCGGCGTCGGTGGTGGGGGTCCCGCACACGGCGGCCGAGGGGTGGAGCGAGGCCGCCAGCGCCAGCGAGCCGGTGTGGTCGTCGAGCACCCCTGCCACGTCGGTGGCGAGGTGCATGACGTTGCTCAGGTGCAGCACGAACGGGGACTCCGGCACGTTCATCGACGAGCAGTGCGGCCGCAGCGCGTCGGCGACCGAGCGCACGGCGTACTCGTGCTCCTCGAGGTCCTTCGACGACCGGGCCAGCGAGGCGGCCAGCGCCAGGTCGTGCTCGTCGTCGCCGGTGCGGCGGATGGTGCCGGCCAGGACGCGGGAGGTGACCAGGCCCTTCTCGAGGCGCACGAGCATCTCGGGGGTCGCGCCCACCAGCCCGTCGACCGCGAACACCCAGGTGGTGTCGTAGCGCTCGGCGAGCCGCTGGAGCAGCCAGCGGGGGTCGACCGGGTCGGCGGCCTGCACCCGCAGGTCGCGGGCGAGCACCACCTTGTCGATCTCACCGGCCGTGATCCGCTCGACGGCCTCGCGGACCCGCACCGCCCACTTCGCCGACGACAGGGCGCCGTCGGCGAAGGTCACGCCCACCGGCTCCGCGGCCGGCGGCTGCGGGCCCGGTGCGGCAGGGGGCGGCACGCTGGCCTGCCTGCCGATGGTGGTGAGCCACCAACGGCCGTCCCGGCACCCCACGACGACCTTGGGCACGACGAGCGTGGCCCCCGCAGCCGAGCCGGCGGCATACGACACGGAGCCGAAGGCGACCGGGCCCGTGCCGGGCACTCCCACCTCGTCACGCACCACGGCGGTGGAGACCACGCGCCGCCACCAGTCCTGGGCCACCTCGAACCGGCGCTCCCCGTGGGCGGTGAGCTCCAGCGCACGGCCCCACCCCACCAGGCCCTCGCCGCGGCGCACCCAGCTCGAGACCTGGCGGGGGTCGTCGACCGCGGGCAGCAGCGACAGCAGGTCGCCGGGGGAGTCGAAGGCGACGGTGCGTGCGACCAGCGGCGTGCCGTCGGGGCGGGCCGCGAGACCGGGGTCGGGCTGCGTCGTCATGTCGCGGGCCAGCCTACGCGCGGGCGGCCTGCTGTATGCCGTGGGGCGGGCATCGGGGAGGATGGGGCCCATGACCCGCGCCAGCCTCGAGAAGGACCCCCGCGACGTGGCGGCCATGTTCGACGACGTCGCCTCGAAGTACGACGTCACCAATGACGTGCTCTCGCTGGGGCAGGACCGGCTGTGGCGCCGGGCGGTCGTCAAGGCGGTCGACGCCAGGCCGGGCGAGCGGGTGCTCGACATCGCGGCCGGCACCGGCACCTCGAGCGAGCCCTTCGCCGACGCCGGCGTCGACGTCGTCCCGGCCGACTTCTCGCTCGGCATGCTCGCGGTCGGCAACCGCCGCCGGCCCGACCTCGGCTTCACGGCCGCGGACGCCATGCGCCTCCCCTTCGCCGACGAGTCCTTCGACGTGGTGACGATGTCGTTCGGGCTGCGCAACGTGGCCGACACCGGTCGCGCGCTCGCGGAGTTCCTCCGCGTGGCCAAGCCGGGTGGGCGCCTCGTCGTGTGCGAGTTCAGCCAGCCGGTCAACAAGGCCTTCCGCACGGTCTACAACGAGTACCTCATGCGCTCGCTGCCGCCGATCGCCCGGCGGGTCAGCTCCAACCCCGAGTCCTACGTCTACCTCGCGGAGTCGATCAAGGCCTGGCCGGCCCAGCGCGAGCTGGCCCAGGCCATCCTCGGGGCCGGCTGGTCCGACGTCGCGTGGCGCAACCTCAGCGGCGGCATCGTGGCCCTGCACCGGGCGGTCAAGCCGGGTGGGCCGGTGCTCGTCGGGGACGCCGGGGCGGTTAGGTCGGCCTAAGTACGACAACGACGCGATGCGGGAATAGACTCCTCAATTCGTGAACAGGTTCACAAGCGTTTCGAGGCAGGCGTGAGTCAGAGCATCATCAGCAGCGGGTCCGTGGCGTCGGCGACGGAGAGCGCTGACGTCATCGTCGTGGGGGCCGGCCCGGCAGGATCGGCCACCGCCGCGTACCTCGCGATGACCGGCCTGGACGTCCTCGTCCTGGAGAAGACCGCCTTCCCTCGCGAGAAGGTCTGCGGTGACGGCCTGACCCCCCGTGCGGTCAAGGAGCTCATCACCCTCGGGATCCCCACCCCCGAGGAGGACGGCTGGATCAGGAACCACGGCCTGCGCATCATCGGCGGCGGCATGCGCCTGTCGCTCCCGTGGCCCGACCTCGCGAGCTTCCCGCCCTACGGCCTCGTGCGCACCCGGCAGGACTTCGACGACATCCTCGCCAAGCATGCCGTGAAGCACGGCGCCCGCCTGCGCGAGTCGACCAACGTCACCGGGCCGGTGGTCGACGACACCGGCGCCATCGTGGGCGTCACCGCCAAGGCCGTCGACGAGAAGGGCCGGTCCACCGGGCCCGAGCTCGTCTACCGCGCCCCGCTCGTGGTCGCCGCCGACGGCAACTCCTCGCGCCTCTCGCTGGCCATGGACCGGCCCAAGCGCGACGACCGCCCGATGGGCGTCGCGGTGCGCACCTACTACACGAGCCCCCGGCACGACGATGACTACCTCGAGTCCTGGCTCGAGCTGTGGAGCACGGACGAGAACGGCAAGCGGGTCCTGCTCCCGGGCTACGGCTGGATCTTCGGCGTCGGTGACGGCACCTCCAACGTCGGCCTCGGCATCCTCAACACCTCCTCGGCCTTCGGCAAGACCGACTACAAGGACGTCATGCGCCGCTGGGTGGCGACGATGCCGCGGGAGTGGACCTACAACGACGAGACCATGGTGGGCCCGATCCGCGGGGCCGCACTGCCCATGGGCTTCAACCGCCAGCCGCACTACGACCGGGGCCTGCTCCTGGTCGGTGACGCCGGCGGCATGGTCAACCCCTTCAACGGCGAGGGCATCGCCTACGCCATGGAGTCCGGCCGGCTCGCCGCCGAGGTCATCGCCCAGGCCTTCGCCCGGGGCGACGACGCGCAGCGTGAGCGCGTGCTGCGCTCCTACCCGGGTGTCATGAAGGACGCCCTCGGCGGCTACTACACCCTCGGCCGCTACTTCGCGAAGATGATCGGCAACCCGGAGGTCATGCGCCTGGCCACCAAGTACGGCCTGCCGCGCACGACGTTGATGAAGTTCCTGCTGAAGGTCATGGCCAACCTCGCCGAGCCGCGCGGCGGCGACGCGAGCGACCGCCTGATCACCGCCCTGTCGAAGATGGCTCCCGACGCATGAGCGGGGATGCGCCCAAGACCCGTGCCCCTAGGATTGGGCCGGATTGCAGGCATTTCCGCACCCTCGTCGGCGAAAGAAATTCTGGTCAGACACAAGAAAGGGGAGTTGCGCGGTGACCAACCCCTACGTCCCGCTGCTGTTCCTGCTGGCCATCGGTGGAGGCTTCGCGGTCTTCTCGGTGTTCGCCGCGTCCATCGCAGGACCCAAGCGCTACAACCGCGCCAAGCTCGACGCCTACGAGTGCGGCATCGAGCCCACCCCCCAGGCGGCTGGTGGCGGCCTGCGCGTGCCGATCAAGTACTACCTGACCGCGATGCTCTTCATCATCTTCGACATCGAGTCGGTCTTCCTCTACCCCTTCGCAGTGGCCTTCAACCAGCTCGGCCTGTTCGCGCTGGTCGAGATGGTGCTGTTCATCATCACCGTGTTCGTCGCCTACGCCTACGTCTGGCGTCGCGGCGGGCTCGAGTGGGACTGACGCGCGAGTTCTGAGAGCTAGGAACACCTCATGGGAATCGAAGAGAAGCTCCCCGCGGGCTTCCTGCTGACCACGGTCGAGCAGGTCGCCGGCTACATGCGCAAGAGCTCGGTCTGGCCCGCGACGTTCGGCCTCGCCTGCTGCGCCATCGAGATGATGGCCGTCGGCACCCCCGACTACGACATCGCCCGCTTCGGCATGGAGCGGTTCTCGGCGACGCCACGCCAGGCCGACCTGATGATCGTGGCCGGGCGCGTGAGCCAGAAGATGGCCCCGGTCGTGCGCCAGGTCTACGACCAGATGCCGGAGCCCAAGTGGGTCATCTCGATGGGCGTGTGCGCCAGCTCCGGCGGCATGTTCAACAACTACGCGATCGTCCAGGGCGTCGACCACATCATCCCGGTCGACGTCTACCTGCCGGGCTGCCCGCCGCGGCCGGAGATGCTGCTCAACGCGATCCTGACGCTGCACGAGCAGATCCAGGGCAGCAAGCTCGGCGTCAACCGTGTCGCCGCGGCACGCGCCGCCGAGGAGGCTGCCCTTCGTGCGACGCCGACCCACCAGATGAAGGGCCTGCTCGCCGAGGGCGCCGGCAGCCTGCGCGTGGCCTCCGGTCTGCAGGCGCCGCACGAGCACTCCGTGGCCCACCGCCACGGCGCAGGAGGTGTCGCGTGAGCGACGAGAAGAAGACCGAGGCCGCCCTGCCCGGCCCGAACGCCGAGGTCGAGAAGGACCCCACCGCAGCGGCCGCCGACCACGGCGCCACCACGGGCGACAACCTTCCGGCCGCCCCCGGCACCACCCCGGAGCCGGTCGTCGTCGGTGAGCGCCGCGGCATGTTCGGTGCGATCGACGCCGGTGACACCTCCGGCTACGGCGGCCTGCGTTCCCCGATCCTCTTCCCGGCAGCGGCCCAGCGCCCCTACGGCTCGTGGTTCGACGAGGCGGCCGACGCCCTCGAGCGCGGCCTCGTCGGTGGCGAGGCGTCCTTCGGCGAGGCCGTCGAGCGTGTGGTGGTCGACCGCGGCGAGCTGACGCTGCACGTGCGCCGAGAGCACCTCCCCACGGTGGCTCGCGTGCTGCGTGACGACCCCGCGCTGCGCTTCGAGATCTGCACGGGCGTCAGCGGCGTGCACTACCCGGGGGAGCAGGGCCGCGAGCTGCACGCGGTCTACCACCTCCTGTCGATCACCCACGGCAGCCGCCGGCTGCGCCTCGAGGTCTCCTGCCCCGACGGCGACGCCCACATCCCCTCGATCGTCTCGATCTACCCGGCGGCCGACTGGCACGAGCGGGAGACCTGGGACATGTTCGGGATCGAGTTCGACGGCCACCCGTCGCTGACCCGGATCCTCATGCCCGACGACTGGCCGGGCCACCCGCAGCGCAAGGACTACCCGCTCGGCGGCATCCCCGTCGAGTACAAGGGCGCCACCGTCCCGCCGCCGGACCAGCGGAGGTCTTACAACTGATGTCCACCACCCACGAGACCAGCTCGACGCCCGACGTCTACGCCACCTCGGCCGCCGACACCGCCGACACCGAGGGCGCCCGCGTCTTCAACGCCGCCGGCGGCGACTGGGACCAGCTGACCGACGAGGCCGCCGCCCTCCACGAGGAGCGCATCGTCGTCAACATGGGCCCGCAGCACCCGTCGACGCACGGCGTGCTCCGCCTCATCCTCGAGCTCGACGGCGAGACGGTGACCGAGGCCCGCGCGGGCATCGGCTACCTCCACACCGGCATCGAGAAGAACATGGAGTTCCGCACCTGGACGCAGGGCGTGACGTTCTGCACCCGGATGGACTACGTGGCGCCCCTCTTCAACGAGGCGGTCTTCTGCCTCGCGGTCGAGAAGCTGCTGGGCATCACCGACCAGATCCCCGAGCGGGCCAACGTCATTCGCGTCCTGATGATGGAGCTCAACCGCGTCTCCAGCCACCTCGTCGCCCTCGCGACCGGTGGTATGGAGATGGGTGCCACCACGGTCATGACGGTCGGCTTCCGCGAGCGCGAGCGGGTCCTCTCGATCTTCGAGATGATCAGCGGCCTGCGCATGAACCACGCGTACATCCGCCCCGGCGGGGTCGCCCAGGACCTGCCCCCCGGCGCGATCGACAAGGTGCGCGACGCGGTCCCGGCGATCCGCAGGGGCCTGCGCGAGCTCGAGCTGCTGCTCAACGAGAACCCCATCCTCAAGGGCCGCACCGTCGACGTCGGCTTCCTCGACCTCACCGGCTGCATGGCCCTCGGCATCACCGGCCCGATCCTGCGCTCGACGGGCCTGCCCCACGACCTGCGCAAGTCCGAGCCGTACTGCGGCTACGAGACCTACGACTTCGAGGTCGTCACGCGCGACAGCTGCGACGCCTACGGCCGCCTGCGGATCCGCCTCGACGAGATGTACGAGTCGCTGAAGATCGTCGAGCAGTGCGTCGACCGGCTCCAGTCCAACCCTGGCCCGGTCGTGGTCGCCGACAAGAAGATCGCCTGGCCGGCCCAGCTCGCCATCGGCGGCGACGGCATGGGCAACAGCCTCGACCACATCCGCGAGATCATGGGCACCTCGATGGAGTCCCTCATCCACCACTTCAAGCTGGTCACCGAGGGCTTCCGGGTCCCGCCGGGCCAGGCGTATGCCGCGGTGGAGAGCCCCAAGGGCGAGCTCGGCTGCCACGCCGTGTCCGATGGCGGCACGAGGCCCTTCCGGGTCCACTTCCGCGACCCGTCGTTCAACAACCTGCAGGCCACGGCCGCGATGTGCGAGGGCGGCCAGGTCGCTGACGTCATCGTCGCCGTCGCCTCGATCGACCCCGTCATGGGAGGTGTGGACCGCTGATGGCCACAGAGTTCGGTCACCAGACCGCGTCCGGTCACCTCACGGTGCCGGCCGAGAGCAAGGAGCCGTATGCCGCGGACGTGCTCGCGCAGCTGCACGCTGACGCCGAGCAGGTCGTGGCGCGCTACCCGCAGAAGCGCTCGGCGCTGCTGCCGCTGCTGCACCTCGTGCAGAGCGTCGACGGCTACATCACCGGTCGCGGCATCGACTTCTGCGCGGAGGTCCTCGACCTGACCCGCGCCGAGGTCTCGGGCGTGGCGACCTTCTACACCCAGTACAAGCGCCACCCCAACGGCGAGTACACCGTGGGTGTCTGCACCAACACCCTGTGCGCCGTCATGGGCGGCGACCAGATCTGGGAGGCCGTCTCCGAGCACCTCGGCATCGGGCACGACGAGACGACCCCGGACGGCAAGATCACCCTCGAGCGCATCGAGTGCAACGCGGCGTGCGACTACGCGCCGGTGGTCATGACCAACTGGGAGTTCTTCGACAACCAGACCCCGGAGTCGACCAAGCAGCTCGTCGACGACCTGCGCGAGGGCAAGCCGGTGGCCCCCACCCGCGGCCCGAGCCGCGTGTGCTCCTTCAAGGAGGTCTCCCGGGTCCTCGCCGGCTTCCACGACGGCCTGGCCGACGAGGGCGTCGGCGCCGGTCCGGCATCCGTGCAGGGCCTGAACGTCGCCCGTGAGCACGACTGGCGGGCCCCCGGCGACACCGGCCGGGCCTCCGGTGGGCACCGGGAGGCGACCACTGACGGCTTGGCGGCCGGACGACACACCTCCGAGGACACCCCGGCCAACGAGCCCGACGAGCTGCCGGGCGGCAAGGACGCGGACGGAGAGAAGGCATGAGCACGACCCTCACCCCGATCCTGACGAAGTTCTGGGACCACCCGCAGTCGTGGACCCTGGAGACCTACCGCGCCAACGACGGCTACAAGGCGCTCGAGAAGGCGCTGAAGATGGAGCCGTCCGAGCTGGTGCAGATGACCAAGGACTCGGGCCTGCGCGGTCGTGGCGGTGCGGGCTTCCCGACCGGCATGAAGTGGGGCTTCCTGCCCCCGCCGGACGGCGGCCCCCGCTACCTCGTGGTCAACGCCGACGAGTCCGAGCCGGGCACCTGCAAGGACATCCCGCTGATGATGGCGGCGCCGCAGTTCCTCATCGAGGGCGTGGCCATCACGTCCTACGCGATCGGCTGCAACCACGCCTTCATCTACCTGCGCGGCGAGGTCGTGCACGTCTACCGGCGCCTGCTGCGCGCGGTCGAGGAGGCCTACGCGGCGGGGCTGCTCGGCAAGAACATCATGGGCAGCGGCTTCGACCTCGACGTCACGGTGCACGCGGGTGCGGGCGCCTACATCTGCGGTGAGGAGACCGCGCTCCTCGACAGCCTCGAGGGCCGCCGCGGCCAGCCGCGCCTGAAGCCGCCGTTCCCGGCCGTCGCCGGCCTCTACGCGCGCCCGACCGTGGTCAACAACGTCGAGTCCATCGCGTCGGTGCCGCCGATCCTGCTGCACGGCTCGACGTGGTTCTCCGACATGGGCACCGAGAAGTCGCAGGGCTTCGGCATCTTCTCGCTCTCGGGTCACGTCAAGAACCCCGGCCAGTACGAGGCGCCGCTCGGCATCACCCTGCGCGAGCTGCTCGAGATGGCCGGCGGCATGCGCGACCCGCAGAAGAAGCTGAAGTTCTGGACGCCCGGTGGCTCCTCGACACCGCTGTTCACCGACGCCCACCTCGACGTGCCGCTGGACTTCGAGTCCGTCGGCGCCGCGGGGTCGATGCTCGGTACCCGCGCCCTGCAGATCTTCGACGAGACCACCTGCGTGGTGCGTGCGGTCGACCGCTGGACCGAGTTCTACAAGCACGAGTCCTGTGGCAAGTGCACCCCCTGCCGCGAGGGCACGTGGTGGCTGAAGCAGATCACCGGCCGGCTCGAGAACGGCCAGGGCAGCGAGGAGGACCTCGAGAAGCTGCTCGACATCTGCGACAACATCCTGGGCCGCTCGTTCTGCGCCCTCGGCGACGGCGCCACCTCGCCGATCACCAGCAGCATCCAGTACTTCCGCGAGGAGTACATCGCTCACCTCACAGGCGGTGGGTGCCCGTTCGACCGGGACGCCTCGTCGCTGTTCGCGAAGGACAACGTGCCCGCATGACGACCACGAACCCCACCACCAGCCCCAGCGCGGGCGGCAACGCCGTGAGCACGGGCGGGGACGCGACGATCCCGCCGGCCGTCGAGCTGGTCACCCTCACCATCGACGGGGTCGAGGTGTCGGTCCCCAAGAACACCCTGGTGATCCGGGCCGCCGAGGAGATCGGCGTCCAGATCCCGCGGTTCTGCGACCACCCGCTGCTCGAGCCGGTCGGCGCCTGCCGCCAGTGCTTGGTCGACGTGGCGATGCCCGGCCCGGACGGGTCGCTGCGCCCCATGCCGAAGCCGCAGGCCTCGTGCACCATGACCGTGGCCAACGGCATGGAGGTCAAGACCCAGCTGACCTCGAAGGTCGCCGACAAGGCCCAGCAGGGCGTCATGGAGCTGCTGCTCATCAACCACCCGCTCGACTGCCCGGTCTGCGACAAGGGCGGCGAGTGCCCCCTGCAGAACCAGGCGATGAGCAACGGCCGCCCGGTCTCGCGCTTCGAGGACATCAAGCGCACCTACCCCAAGCCGATCAACATCTCCTCGCAGGTGCTGCTCGACCGCGAGCGCTGCGTGCTGTGCGCCCGCTGCACCCGCTTCTCCGACCAGATCGCCGGTGACCCGTTCATCGCCCTCGTCGAGCGCGGCGCCCTCCAGCAGGTCGGCATCTACGAGGAGAAGCCGTTCGAGTCCTACTTCTCCGGCAACACCGTGCAGATCTGCCCGGTCGGCGCGCTCACCGGCGCGGCCTACCGCTTCCGGTCGCGCCCGTTCGACCTGGTGTCGACCCCGAGCGTCTGCGAGCACTGCGCGTCCGGCTGCGACATGCGCACCGACCACCGCCGCGGCGTCGTGCTGCGCCGGATGGCCTGGAACGACCCGGCCGTCAACGAGGAGTGGAACTGCGACAAGGGCCGCTGGGCGTTCCAGTACGCCACCACCGGTGACCGCCTCACGATGCCGATGGTCCGCGACGAGCAGGGCGACCTGCAGGTGGTCTCCTGGCCCGAGGCCCTCGCCGCGGCCGCTGCGGGGCTGAAGGCCGCTCGCGGCGCGGGTGTGCTGGTCGGCGGTCGCGTGTCCGCCGAGGACGCCTACGCCTACGGGAAGTTCGCGCGCACCGTGCTGTCGACCAACGACGTCGACTTCCGCGCCCGGCCCCACTCCGTCGAGGAGGCCGAGTTCCTCGCCTCGTCCGTCGTGGCCACGGGCCCGGACGGAGGGGCAGTCACCTACGCCGACCTCGAGAAGGCCAGGGCCGTCGTCCTCGTGGGCTTCGAGCCCGAGGAGGAGTCGCCGATCGTCTTCCTGCGGCTGCGCAAGGCGACCCGGAGGAACAAGACCACCGTGTATGCCGTGGCGCCCTTCGCGACGCGTGGGCTCGAGAAGCTGGCCGGTCACCTCATCGCCGCCGCTCCCGGTACCGAGGCCGAGGTGCTGGCAGCCCTGGCCGACGGTGGCGCGGGCCACGACGGTGCGGCCAAGGCCGCCGAGGCCCTCAAGGGCGAGGGTGCCGTGCTGCTCGTCGGCGAGCGGCTGGCGACGGTGCCGGGTGCGCTCTCCGCTGCCGCTTCGCTCGCCGCCTCCACGGGCGCCCGCCTGGCCTGGGTGCCGCGCCGCGCCGGCGAGCGCGGGGCCCTCGAGGCCGGTGCGCTGCCCACGCTGCTGCCCGGTGGCCGGCCGGTCGCCGACGCGGCCGCCCGCCAGCAGGTCGCCGAGGCCTGGGACGTCGTCGGCCTGCCGGACGCCCCCGGCCGCGACACCGCAGGCATCCTCGAGGCCGCGTGCGCCGGTGAGGTCGGGGCCCTCGTGGTCGGTGGCGTCGACGCTGCCGACCTCGCGGACCCGCGCACCGAGGAGGCCCTGGCCAAGACCTTCGTCGTCTCCCTCGAGCTGCGCCCGTCCTCGGTGACCGCGGTCGCCGACGTCGTGCTCCCCGTCGCGGCCCACGCCGAGAAGGGCGGCACCTTCGTCAACTGGGAGGGCCGGGTCCGGCCGTTCGCGGCTGCGCTGGAATCCAACGCGATGTCCGACTACCGCGTGCTCGACATGCTCGCCAGCGAGCTCGGCGAGTTCCTCGGCACCCGCACGCTGGCCGAGGTCCGCGCCGAGATGTCCGCCCTCGGCCCGTGGACGGGCGAGCGCCCGAGCGCGCCGTCCGTCGCGGCTGGTGAGGTGCCGAGCGCCGGCGACGGCGAGCTGGTGCTCGCCACCTGGCACCACCTGCTCGACCAGGGCAGCCTGCAGGACGGCGAGCCGTTCCTGGCCGGCACCGCGGCGAAGACCCGGGCCCGCGTGTCCACCGCCACGGCGGAGGCGTTCGGCCTCGCCGACGGCGACCTGGTGACGGTCTCGACGCCCTCGGGTGCGGTCACCGTGCCACTCGAGGTCGTGCCGGGCATGGTCGACCACGTCGTCTGGCTCCCCACGAACTCCGCCGACAGCCACGTCCGCTCCACGCTGGGAGTGGGCGCCGGCGCCGTCGTCACCGTCAGGAAGGGCGCAGCATGAGCAGCCTGGCCTTCGCCGCCGAGGCCCTCGCCTCTCTACCGGCAGCCGACAATCCGCACGCCGACTTCAGCGACACGCCCTGGTGGCTGTCGCTGGTCAAGGCGCTGCTCGTCTTCGTGTTCCTGCTGGTCAACACGCTGGTCGTGATCTGGTTCGAGCGCCGCGTCATCGGCCGGATGCAGCAGCGTCCCGGCCCGAACCGCACCGGCCCCTTCGGCCTGCTGCAGACCCTCGCCGACGGCGTGAAGCTGGCCCTCAAGGAGGACCTGACGCCGAAGAACGCCGACAAGGTGGTCTTCGCACTGGCCCCCATGATCGCCGGCGCCATGGCGTTCGTGTCGTTCGCGATCATCCCCATGGGGCCGATGGTCAGCATGTTCGGCCACCGCACGCCCCTGCAGCTGACCGACACCCCCGTCGCGGTGCTGCTGGTGCTCGCCGTTGCGGGTGTCGGCGTCTACGGCATCGTTCTGGCCGGCTGGTCCTCCGGCTCGACCTACCCGCTGCTCGGTGGCCTGCGCTCGACCGCCCAGGTCATCTCCTACGAGATCGCCATGGGCCTGGCGCTGGTCGCGATCTTCCTCTACAGCGGCTCGATGTCGACCTCGCAGATCGTCTTCGCGCAGAAGGACCTCTGGTACATCCTCCCGGCGTTCTTCTCGTTCCTCGTCTACGTGGTCACCATGGTCGGCGAGACCAACCGCCTGCCCTTCGACCTCGCCGAAGGTGAGGGCGAGCTGACCGGCGGGTTCCACACCGAGTACTCCTCGCTGAAGTTCGCCATGTTCTTCCTCGGCGAGTACGTCAACATGTTCACCGTCTCGGCCCTCGCCACCACGATGTTCCTGGGCGGCTGGCAGGCGCCTCCCGGCATCGCCGCGATCAACGACGGCATGTTCAACGAGGGCTGGTGGGGCCTGCTCTGGTTCGTCATCAAGCTGTGGGCGTTCATGTTCTTCTTCGTCTGGCTGCGCGGCTCCCTGCCCCGCGTCCGCTACGACCAGTTCATGAAGTTCGGCTGGAAGTTCCTCATCCCCGTCACCCTCGCCTGGGTGGTCGCCGTCGCCTTCATCCGCGGCGCGCAGCTCGGCTACTTCGGCGACAGCACGGTCGCCCTGGCCGGACGCGAGTTCCCCGTCGCGACGCTGGTCATCGTCGGGTTCATCGCCGCGCTGGCGCTGGGCGTCACCTGGGTGTGGGAGGGCAAGCAGGCCGAGAAGCAGGCGGCCGCAGAGGCTGAGGCCCCCGAGGAGATCGACCCGTTCGCGGGTGGCTACCCGGTGCCGCCCATGCCCGGCCAGCGGCTGCGCGAGCCGTCCCTGGCCATCGAGAAGGAGAGCAACCGTGCCTGAGCAGAAGAAGGGCGGCTTCTTCTCCGACCTCTTCGCACCGGTCGGCGGATTCGGCGTCACGTTCGCCACGATGTTCCGCAAGGTCGAGACCGAGGAGTACCCGGAGGAGAAGCGGCCGACCCAGCCGCGCTTCCACGGCCGCCACCAGCTCAACCGCCACCCCGACGGCCTCGAGAAGTGCGTGGGCTGCGAGCTGTGCGCGTGGGCCTGCCCGGCCGACGCCATCTTCGTCGAGGGTGCGGACAACACCGAGGACGCCCGTTTCTCCCCGGGGGAGCGCTACGGCCGCGTCTACCAGATCAACTACCTGCGCTGCATCTTCTGCGGCCTGTGCATCGAGGCCTGCCCGACGCGGGCCCTGACGATGACCAACTTCTACGAGCTGGCAGACAACAACCGCGGTGACCTCATCTTCACCAAGGAGCAGCTGCTCGCCCCGCTGCAGGAGGGCATGCTCCCGCCGCCGCACCCGATGGTCGACGGCATGGAGGAGCGCGACTACTACCAGGGCAAGGTCGCCAAGGCCACGCCCGAGCAGCAGCGCTGGGTCGAGCAGCACGAGGCGACGCCGGAGGAGGGCCTGGCGCCCACCGGCGACCCGGTCGAGGGCGTCGACACGCTCGAGCACGGCCGTCAGGCAACCCGCGACACCACTGAGGGGGTCCGCCGATGACGGGCACGGGCGAGCAGGTTCTCTTCTGGGTCCTCGGACCCATTTCTGTGCTGGCGGCACTCGGGCTGCTCTTCGCCAAGAAGGCCGTGCACGCCGCGATCGGCATGGCCCTGGTGATGATCAACCTCGGCGTCTTCTACATCGCCAACGAGGCCGACTTCCTCGGCATCATCCAGATCTTCGTCTACACCGGCGCGGTCATGATGCTGTTCCTGTTCGTGCTCATGCTGGTCGGCGTCGACTCCTCCGACTCCCTGGTCGAGACCCTCAAGGGCCAGAAGTGGGCGTCCCTGCTGCTGGCCTTCGGTCTCGGCGCGCTGGTCTTCCTCGCGATCGGCAAGGTCACCTTCGGTCCCATGAAGGGGCTGTCCTCGGTCAACGACCAGACGGGCAACGTCTCGGGCGTCGCCAACCTGATCTTCGGCCGGTACGTGTGGGTCTTCGAGGTCACCAGCGCGCTGCTGATCACGGCTGCCCTCGGCGCCATGGTGCTCGCCCACCGCGAGAGGATCGGCGACCGGCCGAGCCAGCGCGCCTGGTCACAGCGCCGGATCCGCGACAACCGCAACGTCGCCGGCCTGCCCGCCCCTGGGGTCTACGCCCGCCACAACGCGGTCGACACCCCCGCGCTGCTACCCGACGGGACCCCGAGCCAGCTGTCGGTCTCCCGGGTGCTCAACGCCCGCGAGCAGGTGGTCACGCCCACCCGCCACGTGGAGTCCGAGCACGACATCGAGCACGAGATCGAGGAGGGCCGGGACCGATGAACCTGGTCAACTACATCTACCTGGCGTCGCTGCTCTTCGCCATCGGCGGTGCCGCCGTGCTCATGCGCCGCAACGCCATCGTGGTCTTCATGGGCGTGGAGCTGATGCTCAACGCCGTCAACCTGATGTTCGTCACGTTCGCCCGCATGCAGGGCAACCTCGACGGCCAGGTGATCGCCCTGTTCGTGATGGTCGTGGCTGCCGCCGAGGTGGTCGTCGGCCTCGCGATCATCATCGCGATCTTCCGTGCCCGCCGGTCGGCCTCGGTCGACGACGCCAACCTGCTGAAGCTGTAGAAGGGGCCACCAGGTGACACATTTGTCAACCCTCGCCGCTGCCGAAGGGACCGCCACCGCGGCCTCCGGCATCACGGCATCCGCGTGGCTGCTGGTCGCGCTGCCGCTGCTCGGTGCCGCGGTCCTGCTGATCGGCGGCCGGGCCACCGACAAGTGGGGCCCGGTCTTCGCGACCGCCATGTCGTGGGCCAGCTTCGTCGTGGGCTTCCTGGTCTGGATCGCCATGATCGGGCGGCCCGAGGCGGAGCGCGCCATGCAGATGACGCTCTTCGAGTGGGTGCCGGCGGGCTCGTTCCAGCTCGACGCCGGGATGCTGGTGGACCAGCTGTCCGTCTCGTTCGTCCTGCTGGTGACCTTCGTGGGCTCGCTGATCCACGTGTACTCGCTCGGCTACATGGAGCACGACCCGGACAAGCGCCGGTTCTTCGCCTACCTCAACCTCTTCGTCGCGGCGATGCTGCTGCTGGTGCTCGCGGACTCCTACCTGCTGCTCTACGTGGGCTGGGAGGGTGTCGGCCTGGCGTCCTACCTGCTCATCGGGTTCTGGAACCACAACCCGGCCTACGCCACAGCCGCCAACAAGGCGTTCGTGGTCAACCGCGTCGGTGACTTCGGCCTGTCGGTCGCGATCATGATCATGTTCGTCACCTTCGGCACGGTCACCTTCGCCGGGGTCTCCGAGGCGGCGGGGAACGCGAGTGAGGCGACGCTTACCGCGATCGGCCTGATGCTCCTGCTCGGCGCGACCGGCAAGTCGGCGCAGTTCCCGCTGCAGAGCTGGCTGGGCGACGCGATGGCGGGCCCGACGCCGGTCTCCGCGCTCATCCACGCGGCAACCATGGTGACCGCCGGCGTCTACCTCGTCGTGCGCAGCGGCTTCATCTTCAACAACGCCCCCGACGCCCAGCTGGTCGTCGTCATCGTGGGTGCGATCACGCTGCTCTTCGGTGCGATCGTCGGCTGCGCCAAGGACGACATCAAGAAGGCGCTGGCCGCCTCGACCATGTCGCAGATCGGCTACATGATGCTGGCCGCGGGGCTGGGCCCGGTGGGCGCGGCGTTCGCGATCTTCCACCTGATCACGCACGGCTTCTTCAAGGCCGGCATGTTCCTCGGGGCCGGCTCGGTCATGCACGGCATGAACGACCAGGTCGACATGCGCCGCTTCGGCGGCCTGTCCGGGGCCATGAAGATCACGTGGGCCACGTTCGCGCTCGGCTGGCTGGCCATCCTCGGTGTCCCGCCGTTCTCCGGCTTCTGGTCCAAGGACAAGGTCATCGAGGCCGCCTTCATCGGCGAGGGCTGGCGCCCCTGGGTCTTCGGCGGTGCCGCGCTCCTCGGCGCCGGCATCACGGCCTTCTACATGTCACGCCTGTTCTTCATGACCTTCCACGGCAAGAAGCGCTGGACCGACGACGTCCACCCGCACGAGTCGCCCCTGCTCATGACCGTGCCGATGATGGTGCTGGCCGTCGGCTCCGGCCTGCTCGGCCTCGTCCTCGGCCCCACCAACGTCTTCACCCACTGGCTCGAGCCGGTGGTGGGGGAGCACGGCGAGGAGCACCCGGTGCTCGCGGTGCCGGTCATCATGGGCCTGACGCTGTTGCTCGTCGCGGGCGGCATCCTCCTGGCCTGGATGCGCTACTGGCGTGACGAGGTCCCGGTGGTCGCCCCGGCCGGCTCGCTGGCCACGCAGGCCGCGCGCCGCGACCTCTACCAGGACGACGTCAACGAGGGCGTGTTCATGCGCCCCGGCATCCACCTGACCCGCTCGCTCGTGTTCGCGGACAACCGCGGTGTCGACGGGGCGGTCGGCGGCCTGGCCGCGCTCGTGGGCGGCACCTCGAGCCGCCTGCGGCGGATCCAGAACGGTTTTGCCCGGTCCTACGCCCTGACGATGCTCGCCGGTGTCGTCGCCCTCTTCGCTGCTGTGTGGGTGATCCAGTGATGACCAACTTCCCCTGGCTGACGACGATCGCGCTGCTGCCGCTCGTCGGCGCCGCCATCGTCTTCGCCCTGCCGGCCGGGGTGGCCGACCGGGCCAGGCACATCGCCCTCGGGGTGTCCGGGCTGACGCTCGTGCTCACCGTGGCGGCGGCGCTGCAGTTCGACACCGGCTCGGGCGAGCAGTTCCAGCTCACCGAGCAGCACGAGTGGATACCGCAGTTCGGCGTCTCCTACGCGATGGGAGTCGACGGCATCGCGCTGGTCATGATCCTCATGGCTGCGATCCTCGCCCCGGTCTGCATCCTCGCCGCCTGGGACGACGTGCCCGAGGGGGGCAAGCGCGAGAAGAACTACTTCGCGCTGATGCTGGTGCTCGAGACGTTCATGATCGGCGTCTTCGCGGCCACCGACGTCTTCCTCTTCTACGTCTTCTTCGAGGCGATGCTCATCCCGGTCTACTTCCTGATCGGCTCCTACGGCGGCGCCCGTCGCCAGTACGCCGCGGTGAAGTTCCTGCTCTACTCGCTCGCCGGCGGCCTCGTGATGCTGGTCGGCGTCATCGCGCTGTACCAGTACGGCCCCGGCGGCGCCGACGGCTTCCTCGTCTCGAAGCTGACCGGCCTCGACATCCCGGTCACGGCCGAGCGCCTGATGTTCGTCGCGTTCTTCTTCGCCTTCGCGGTGAAGGCGCCGATGTGGCCGGTGCACACCTGGCTGCCGGACGCTGCCACCGAGGCCCGCCCGGCCACCGCCGTGCTCCTCGTCGGCGTGCTCGACAAGGTCGGCACCTTCGGCATGATCCGCTTCTGCCTCCAGCTGTTCCCCGAGGCCAGCAAGTGGGCGACCCCGGTGGTCATCGTCCTGGCGGTCATCTCGGTGCTGTACGGCGCACTGCTGGCGATCGGCCAGACCGACGTCATGCGCCTGATCGCCTACACCTCGGTGAGCCACTTCGGCTTCATCGTGCTGGGCATCTTCGCCCTCACCACGGTCGGCGGCGCCGGCTCCACGCTGTACATGCTTAACCACGGCTTCGGCACTGCAGCGCTGTTCCTCATCGCCGCCATGCTCATCTCCCGCCGCGGCAGCAAGCGAATCCCCGACTACGGCGGCTGGCAGCGGGTCACCCCCGGCCTGGCGGGCGCGTTCCTCGTGGCGGGCCTGTCCGGCCTGGCGCTGCCCGGCCTCGCCGCGTTCGTCTCCGAGTTCCTCGTCCTCGTGGGCACCTACCAGCGCTACCAGGCCGCCGCCGTCATCGCCACGGCGGGCATCATCCTCGCCGCGCTGTACATCCTGCTGATGTACAAGCGGATGATGACCGGGCCCAAGCCCGAGCTGGTCGAGCCCGTGCACGACTGGAACCTGCGCGAGAAGCTCGTGATCGCGCCGCTCATCGCCGCCTTCCTCGTCCTGGGCTTCTACCCCAAGCCAGCCCTCGACCTGCTCAACCCGGCCGTGGAGAAGACGCTGTCCTACGTGGGCGTCTCGGACCCTGCGCCGACCAACGCCGCTGACGGGAGTTCGAAGTGATGACCGCCCTGACCACCAGCCTGTCGACCCAGTTCGAGGTCGCCCAGGTCGACTACGCGGCCATCGCCCCGATGCTCGTCGTCTTCGGCGGCGCCCTGGTCGGCGTGCTCGTCGAGGCGTTCGCCCCGCGGCGGCTGCGCTACGCCATGCAGGTTGGGGTCGCGCTCGTGGCCCTGGTGGCGGCCCTCGTCGTGCTCGTCATGATCTCGGTCGACGCCCAGGGCATCACCCTCGAGCGTGCCGTGGTCATCGACGGCCCCGCCCTCTTCCTCCAGGGCGCCATCCTGCTGATGTCGGTGCTCGGCGTGCTCACCATGGCCGAGCGCTTCGGTGGGGAGGGCCCCGACGCGTTCACGCCGATGGGCGCGGCGGTCCCGGGCTCGCCCCACGAGGCTTCCGCCATGCGAGCGGGCCTGATGAGCAGCGAGGTCTTCCCGCTCACCCTCTTCGCGGTCGGCGGCATGATGCTCTTCCCGGCGGCCGGCGACCTGCTGACGATGTTCGTCGCCCTCGAGGTGCTGTCGTTGCCCCTCTACCTGCTCTCGGGCCTGGCGCGCCGGCGCCGGCTGCTGTCGCAGGAGGCGTCGCTGAAGTACTTCCTGCTCGGCGCCTTCTCCTCGGCGTTCTTCCTCTTCGGCGCGGCCCTGCTCTACGGCTACAGCGGCTCGGTCTACCTCGCCGACATCGCCGCGGCCATCACGGCCGCGTCCGGCCCGCTCGACGGCCTGCTCATCCCGGGTGTGGTCTTCCTGCTCGTCGGCCTGCTCTTCAAGGTCGGCGCGGTGCCCTTCCACTCGTGGACCCCCGACGTCTACCAGGGTGCCCCCACCCCGGTCACCGGCTTCATGGCCGCGTGCACCAAGGTGGCCGCCTTCGGCGCCATCCTGCGCCTGGTCTACGTGGGCCTCGAGGCCAACCGCTGGGACTGGCGGGCCGGCGTCATCGCCGTCGCCGCCCTGACGATGATCGTCGGCGCGGTGCTCTCGGTCACCCAGACCGACGTCAAGCGGCTGCTGGCCTACTCCTCGATCGCCCACGCGGGCTTCATCCTCGTGGCCGTGCTGGCCTTCGACCGGCTCGGCGTCGCGGGCACGATGTTCTACCTCGTGGCCTACGGCTTCATGACGATCGCCGCCTTCGCCGTCGTCTCGATGGTCCGCCAGGGCGGCTCCGAGGCCTCGCACCTGTCGCAGTGGGCGGGGCTCGGCCGCAACCACCCGGTCGTGGCCGCCGTCTTCGCCTTCCTGCTGCTGGCCTTTGCCGGGATCCCGCTGACGTCCGGCTTCACCGCCAAGTACGCGGCGTTCGCTCCGGCGGTCGCCACCGGCGGTCGTGCAGGAGTGGCACTGGTGGCCATCGGCGTCCTCTGCAGCGTCATCACGGCGTTCGTCTACGTCCGGCTGATCGTGCTCATGTACTTCACCGAGCCCGCGGGCGGCGAGGTCGTGGCAGAGATGCCGTCGCCGATGACGACCGTGGCGCTGACCGTGGGGACGCTCGTCACCCTCGTCCTCGGTGTCTTCCCCTCGCAGGTGCTGGCGCTGGCCGAGAGCTCGTCCCAGTTCCTGCGATGACGGTGTCCTGATGAGCGCGACGCCCCCGGTGCTGGCACTGCCCTCGGTCTCCTCCGGGTTGACCGAGCGGCTCCAGCGGGGCCTGTCCGAGGTCGACGCGCTGCTGCGCCGCGAGGTCGACCACGACGACCCCTTCATCGCCGAGGCGAACGTCCACCTGGCAGAGGCCGGCGGCAAGCGGTTCCGCCCGCTGCTCACGCTGCTCGCCTCGGAGCTGGGCGAGGGTGTCAACGAGCAGGTGGTGGCTGCCGCCACGGGCGTCGAGCTGACGCACCTGGCCTCGCTCTACCACGACGACGTCATGGACGAGGCGGACGTGCGGCGCGGCGCCCCGAGCGCCAACGCGAAGTACGACAACTCCACGGCCATCCTCGTCGGCGACCTGCTGTTCGGCACTGCCTCCTCGATCATCGCCGACCTCGGGCCGGTCGCCGTCAAGATCCAGGCGGAGACCTTCGTGCGCCTGTGCTCCGGGCAGATCCGCGATGACCGGCCGTGCCCGCCCGGCACCGACCCGGTCGACTACTACCTCGGTGTGCTGGCCGACAAGACGGGGGTGCTGATCGCCACCGCGGCCCGCTACGGCGCGATGTTCGGCGGCTGCGACCCCGTCGTCGTGGAGACCCTGCGCGAGTACGGCGAGCGGCTCGGCATGGCCTTCCAGCTCGCCGACGACCTCATCGACATCGCCTCGGAGAGTGAGGAGACCGGCAAGACGCCGGGCACCGACCTGCGCGAGGGCAAGGCCACGCTGCCGGTGCTTCTCGCCCGTGCCTCGAGCGACCCCGCCGACGCCCGCCTCAAGGAGCTGCTCGGCTCCGACCTGCGAGACGACGCCCTCCTGGCCGAGGCGCTGGGCCTGCTGCGCGCCCACCCGGCCATGGAGGAGGCGCGCACGCGCACGTATGCCGTGGCGCGGCAGGCGCAGGACGCGCTGGCGCCGCTTCCCGAGGGTGAGGCCAAGGACGCGCTGCTGGCGCTGGCGACCGGTGTCGTCGACCGCGTGGGGTGACCACGCGGCATACCGTCTGAGCGCACGAAGAAGGGGCGGCCACCGCGCGGTGGCCGCCCCTTCGTGCGTCTGTCCTCAGGCCGGGTGCACCTGGATGACGCTCGGCCGCGGCTGGCCGTCGCCCTTGTAGGGGAACTGGCTGCGCGGGTTGTCCGGGGAGGCGCCGTCGACCTCGCCGGGGTGCTGCACGGCGGCGAGCACCGTCCTGTCGTCCCACGTGATGAGCGGGCCGCAGCACTCGGCCCAGGCAGGGACCGAGAGGAACTGCTGCAGGTGGCCCTTGTGCGTGCCCGTGAGCGGCATGAGGTACATGCCGTCGCAGTGGCCGAGGGCGTTGCCGTCGGTGGCGATCCAGAGGTTCCCCTCACGGTCGAAGGCGACGTTGTCGGGGCACGAGATCGGCGAGACCTCGAAACGGTCGTAGCCGTTGAAGTAGGTCGCCGGGTCGGCCGGGTCGCCGGCGATGAGCACGATCTTCCACGTGAAGCCGGTGGTCGTGTCGTCGCCGCGGTCGGGGGTGATCTCGATGACGTGGCCGTGCTTGTTGTTGGCGCGCGGGTTGGCCTCGTCGATCTGCGAGGGCACACGCCGCGTGTTGTTGGTGCACGCCACGTAGGTGCGGCCGTTGACCGGGTTGGTCTCGACGTCCTCGGGGCGGTCCATCTTCGTGGGGCCGACCTTGTCGGCGGCGAGGCGGGTCCAGATGAGCACCTCGGCGACGGTCATGCCGGGCACCTGGCTCTCGTTGTCGACGACGAGCGGCAACCACGTGCCGGTGCCGTCGGCCACGCCGTCCTCGAAGCCGTCCCCGGTGAACTTCGCGACGTAGAGGTCACCGGAGGAGAGCAGCGTGAGGTTGTTCGCCCGGGCCTGCGCCGAGTCGCCGGGCCGGTAGCGGCCGTGCGAGACGAACTTGTAGAGGTAGTCGAAGCGCTCGTCGTCACCGGTGTAGGCGACCACCCGCCCGTCGGGGGCGATGGTCACGTTGGCGCCCTCGTGCTTGAGGCGGCCGAGCGCCGTGTGCTTGACCGGGGTGCTGGTCGGGTCGGACGGGTCGAGCTCGACGACGTAGCCGAAGCGGTTGACCTCGTTGGGCTCGGCCCCGGTGTCGAAGCGGTCGTCGACCCGCTCCCAGCCGCGGCCCGACCCCGTGATGCCGTAGCGGCGGTAGGCGGCGTCCTGGTCCGCGGGGGTCGAGGAGGCCTTGAAGTACCCCTGGAAGTTCTCCTCGCCGGAGAGCACCGTGCCCCACGGGGTCGTGCCGCCCGCGCAGTTGCCGATGGTGCCGAGCACCCGGCGGCCGCTGGGGTCCGCGCTGGTCCGCAGCAGCGGGTGCCCGGCAGCCGGACCGTCGACGTCGAAGGCGGTGGTGGCGGTGACGCGGCGGTTGAGCGGGGCGCCCTTGACGTGCTCCCACGGGCGCGACGCCCCCTTGCGACGCAGCTCCACGACCGACATGCCGTGCGCGGCCATGGTGATCCGGATCTGCTCGGGGGTGAGGGACCCGCTGCCGGTGTAGCCGCGGAACATGAGCTCGTCGTTGGTGTACTCGTTGTTGGCGACGAGCACCGCGGTGTTCTGGTCCTTGGTGCGGATCAGGCCGATGTAGTCGTTGTTGTAGCCGAACTGGCCTTCCTGGGCGGCCGCGCTCTGCCGGTCGAAGTCGAAGTCCGGCGCGTCGGCGAGGATCGGGTCGCCCCACGAGATGATCGTCGACCACGTGAAGCCGTCCGGGACGACGACCTCGTCCAGCCCCTCCGGCTGCGGCGCGATGGGCGTGAAGCCGAACGGGGACCTGGTGGTCGAGCCGCTCACGGTGGGGGCCGCGGCAGGGGCGGCCGCGGCTGCCCGGGTGCCGGTCGCCGCGGTGAGACCGACGACGGCGGCGACCAGGCCGCCGCCCTTGAGGACACTGCGGCGGGACCCGCCCGCGGCGACGACGTCGCCGAAGTAGGTGTTGTCACTGGGGTTCGGCACCGGCTTGCTGCAGGCGTCGTCACAGCGGAAGTGGCAGGTCATCGCCGAGCGGCCGCCGGGGTGGGCGGCCCGGCCGGTCGGGATCAGGGGGAGCACGGTGCGCTGCGGCGCCGGTGCGGTCATGGTTCCTCCATCGGTCAAAGGACGGTGGTGTCCGCGCGTCAACCTAGGGACCGGCTCGTGCCGCCGGGCGGCTCGCAGGTGAACAACCGGTGATCAGAGGTTCAAGACACGCCCCGGCGCCGGTATGCCGCTCAGTAGAGTCGGCCCCGTGACCGGCAGCTGGGAGCGCGCGACGGCCGGCAGGGCTGCGCCGCTGGCCCTGGTCGACCTCGAGGCCTTCGACGCCAACGCTGCCGACCTGGTGCGCCGGGCGGCGGGAAAGCCGGTGCGGGTGGCCTCGAAGTCGGTGCGCTGCCGCGCGCTGCTGCGCAGGGCCCTCGACCGGCCCGGGTTCCGTGGCGTCATGGCCTACTCCGTGAGAGAGGCGCTCTGGTTGGCGGCCGACGGGTTCACCGACCTGTTCGTGGCCTACCCGAGCGCGGACCGCGAGGCGCTCGAGTCCCTCGCCGCCAACGGCCACGCGGCTGCGCAGGTCACCGTGACCGTCGACAGCGTCGAGCACGTGGCCTTCCTCGCGGCGCTGCAGCGGCCGCACCCGCTGCGGGTCGCCGTCGATGTCGACGCCTCCCTGCGGGTCGGTTCGCTCCACCTGGGAGTGCGGCGCTCGCCCCTGCGGTCGGCGGGACAGGTGGTGGCGGTCGCCCGGGCGGCGCAGGCAGCCGGGCTGGACGTGGTGGGCCTGATGTTCTACGACGCCCAGGTGGCGGGGCTGCCCGACTCCTCGCCAGCCGTTCGCCTGGTGAAGGCCCGCTCCACGCGGGACCTGCTGGGCCGCCGCGCCGAGGTGGTCGCCGCCGTGCGGGACGTGGCGACGCTGGAGTTCGTCAACGGCGGTGGCACGGGCAGCCTCCACGTCGCGTCGCGGGACCCGTCCCTGACCGAGCTGGCCGCCGGCTCAGGGCTCTTCGGCCCCACGCTGTTCGACGGCTACCGGTCGTTCCGGCCCCGCCCCGCTGCGGCCTTCGCGCTGCCCGTGGTGCGCCGTCCCGCGCCGGGGGTCGTCACGGTGTTCGGCGGCGGCTACACCGCGTCGGGCCCGCCCGGCTGGTCCCGCAGCCCCTCGGTGCTGGCGCCGCGCGGCCTGCGGCTGCTGCGTTCCGAGGGGGCTGGCGAGGTGCAGACACCGCTGCGCGGGCCTGCGGCCGACGGGCTCGGCATCGGCGACCGCGTGTGGTTCCGCCACGCCAAGGCCGGTGAGCTGTGCGAACGGTTCGACGAGCTGCACCTGGTGCGGGGGGACGAGCTCGTCGACCGGGTGCCGACCTACCGCGGAGAGGCGGCGAACTTCGGATGAGAGGGCCTGCCGGATGAGGCCGGGCACCGGCTCGAGCCGCTCGGGCACCCAGTGGCGCAACTGGGCGGGCAACCAGTCGGCCTGGCCCGCCGAGGTCGCCCAGGCCAAGGATGTCGGCGACGTCGCGACGGTCGTCGCCTCCGCCGCAGCCCGCGGGCTCAGGGTGCGGCCGGTGGGTGCGGGTCACTCGTTCACGCCCGCTGCGGTCACCGACGGCGTGATGCTGCGCCTCGACCACCTCGCGGGGGTCACCGGGGTCGAGCGTGCCACCGGGCGGGTGCGCGTGCTCGCCGGCACCCGCCTGCGCCACCTCAACCCTGCGCTCGAGGCTGCCGGGCTGGCCCTGCCCAACCTCGGCGACATCGACCGGCAGAGCCTGTCCGGTGCGATCGCGACGGGGACCCACGGCACCGGTGCGCGGCTGCACGGCATCGCCTCTGCCGTCAGGGGGCTGACGATGGTGCTGGCCGACGGCTCGGTGCTGGAGTGCTCCGCGCACCAGCACCCCGACGTCTTCGAGGCCGCCCGGGTGGGACTCGGCGCACTCGGGGTGGTCACCGAGGTCGAGCTGCAGTGCGTGCCCTCCTTCCGCCTGCATGCGGTGGAGCGGCCGGAGCCGTTGCTGCCGCTGCTCGAGCGGGTGCAGGAGGAGGCAGAGGGCAACGACCACTTCGAGCTCTACTGGTTCCCGCACACCGGCCGGACCCTCACGAAGCGCAACAACCGCGTGGGGAGCGAGCCCGACCCGGGGCCGCTGGCGCCGTGGCGTGCGTGGGTCGACGACGAGCTGCTCGCCAACGGTGTCTTCGAGCTCGCCAACCGGGCGAGTGCCCGCTGGCCCTCGGTGGTGCCGCGCCTCAACCAGCTGACGGCCCGCGCCCTGGCGGCCCGCGAGTTCACCGACGACTCCTGGCGGGTCTTCTGCTCCAACCGTGCCGTGCGGTTCGTCGAGAGCGAGTACGCGGTGCCGCGGGCGGTCGTCGCCGACGTGCTGCTCGAGCTGCGGGACTGGGTGGACCGCCATGACGAGGCGCTGCCCTTTCCCGTGGAGGTCCGCTTCCTGGCAGCCGACGACGTGTGGCTGTCCACGGCATACGAGCGGGACACCGCGTATGTCGCCGTGCACCAGTACCGGCGGATGGACCACCGCCGGTACTTCGCGGCGTTCGAGGCGATCGTCGCCGAGCACTCGGGCCGACCGCACTGGGGCAAGCTGCACACGCTGGACGCGGCGCGCCTGCGGCCGCTCTACCCGCGGTTCGACGACTTCCTGCGCGTGCGGGAGGAGCTGGACCCCGGTGGGCTGTTCCGCAACAGCTACCTCGACCAGGTGCTCGGCACGCGGTGACCGTCGGCGGCACGCCGGGCACCTGGACGCCGGCTGGTGCAGGGCGTCACAGCGGGGCGAGGCGCGCCTTGAGCAGGCAGAACTCGTTGCCTTCGGGGTCGGCCAGCACGTGCCACTGCTCCTGCCCTGTCTGGCCGATGTCCGCCGGACGGGCACCGAGCTCCAGGAGGCGTTCGAGCTCGGCGTCCTGGTCGCGGTCGGTGGCGTTGACATCGATGTGCAGCCGGGACTTCCCCTTCTCGGGCTCATCCCTGCGGCTGAGGATGATCGTCGGCTGCGGACCGCCGAACCCCTCGCGCGGCCCGATCTCGATGCAACCCTCCTCGCGATCGAGCACGACGAAGTCCAGGACCTCGCACCAGAACCGCGCCAGCGCTTCGGGGTCGCGGCAACCGAGCACGAGCTCACTGATCCGACAAGCCATCGATGAGACCTACTTCCGGGTTGGAAGGTCTGGGAGGTCACCCGGAACCGCAGCGCTCCCCGAACAACCTCGCGACCGTACCCCAAGCGAGGCCGGCGCGGGCGAGCCCAATTCCGGGCCAGCCTGTACACAGGCGGTTCCGGTCGGTCGCGCCATCCACAGAACGTGGTCGTTGGGTTGCACGCAGGAGATGGGTATGCCGTCGGATCGCATTGCGCTACAACGGCTTTCGTCCTCACTGAGTTCGTTGCGCTGTCGGTGGTCGCCTCTAGTGTTGTCGTCATGGAGGGGAACGCCGGCCTGTGTCTCGCGCAGTGTCGCGAGTTGCTCGCGGCTGCCGCCGAGGTGGTCCGTGCCATGGGGGAGGTGCTGTGGCAGGCGCCCTCTGGTGGTGGGCCGGAGGGGCTGGCCGGGTTGTTGGGCGAGGTGGACGCGCTGGGCATGGCGTGCGACGCGGGGCGGGTGGCCGTGGTGCGAGAGGCGATGGAGCGTGGGGAGACCTCCGGTGGGCCGGCGGCGATGTCGGTGACCCAGTGGGTGCGGACTCACGCCCCCTCGACGAGGGCGGGTGGGGCCGGGAGCGTGGTCGCGGTGGCGCAGGCGTTCCAGAAGCAGGTCAGTCCGAGTTCGAGGAGCTGCGGCCGCTGCTGGCCGAGGGCGCAGAGCCGCATGTGCTGGAGGGGCTGGTCGGCCTGGCCGCCGAACAGGGCCCGCGGGCCTGCCGGCAGCTGCGCCCGGCGATGCTGGCCGCTACGGGCTGGACGATGTCCTGCAGGACCAGCAGAACCTGGGCAAGGCGTTCGTCGCGCTGTCCCAGCCGCGGGACACCGGGGCCGACACCTTCGAGTACCGGCTGACCCTCGACGTCGAGGGCAAGGCGGTCCTGGAGGCGGCATTGGGGCCGTTGTCGGCGCCGAAGCCGGTCGACGGGGAACGCGACCTGCGCTCCAGCGACCGCAGACGGGGCGACGCCCTGGTGACGTTGGTGCGGCGGGCGGTCGCGGCCGGCGACGAGGTGGGCAGGACCAACAAGCCCACCCTGCTGCTGACCATGGACTGGGAGTCCCTGCGCGACGGGCTCGGGGCGGCGACCACCCTGGGCGGGCTCGACGCCGGCACCCACCTGGGCCCCGAGACCGTGCGCCGGTTGTGCTGCGACGGGTCGGTCATCCCGATCGTGCTCGGCCGCAAGGGTGAGGTCGTGGACTGGGGCCTGGAGAAGCGGTACTTCAGCGACGCCCAGACGAAGAGGCTCTGGCTCCGCGACGGCGGCTGCACCTACCCCGGTTGCGATGCGCCGCCGCAGTGGACCGACGCCCACCACCTTGTCCACTGGGCAGACCTCGGCCCCTCGAACCTCGACAACGGGGCACTCCTTTGCGAGCGGCACCACACGGTCGTGCACGCCCGCCGCTACGCCGGCCGCGTCGTCAAGGACGAGCACGGGGAGCGGGTCGAGTGGGACCTCACCCGTGGCTCCTACGACGAGCTCCTCGCGAGGCGCGCCGCCCAGGAACCAGCGTGACCCCGCCCCCCACCCCGCCGACACCGGCGGGGTCGCCGGCATGTCCAGCGGCGACCCCCGGTCCTTCGGTGACTGGACCTACGGCGCCGGCTCGTCGACCACCATGGACGGGTAGCGGCGGCGACCGGGCCGGTTCGCCAGCATGTCGACGCTGAGGACCAGGAGCGCCACCCAGACGATGCCGAAGCCGATCCAGCGGGCCGTCGACATGTGCTCGTCGAGGAGCAGCACGCCGCAGAGGAGCTGCAGCACCGGGGTGATGAACTGCAGCAGGCCGACCGTCGTGAGGGGGATCCGGCGTGCCGCAGCGGCGAAGAGGAGCAGCGGCACGGCCGTCACGACTCCGGCGAGGAGCAACAGCGCGGGGTGCAGGGGTGCGTCCTGGGTGAACGTGGTGCCACCACTCGCGCCCAGCACCACGAGCACGACGACGGCCACTGGGAAGAGCACCGCCGTCTCGGCGGCGAGCGAGTGCATCGCGTCGAGGCTGGCGCCGACCTTCTTCTTGACCAGGCCGTAGGCGGCGAAGGAGAAGGCAAGGCTCAGCGCGATGAGCGGGAACTGCCCGCCCACGACGCTCAGGTAGACCCCGGCGACGGCCCCGATGGCGACCGCGGCCCACTGCAGCGGGCGCAGCCGCTCGCGCAGCACGAGCACGCCGAGGGCGACCGTCACGATGGGGTTGAGGAAGTAGCCCAGGGCGGCCTCGGTGGTGCGACCCGTGAGCACAGCGAAGACGTAGATGACCCAGTTCGTGGCGATGAGCAGGGCTGCGAGGGTGACCCCTACGGCCAGGCGGGGTCGCGCCACCAGCTGCCGTGACCAGGCGAGGTCACGGCGCACGAGCAGGATGAGGGCGCAGAAGACCAGGGTCCAGACGATGCGGTGGGCGAGGATCTCCCACGCGCCGGCCGGCTTGAGGGCATGGAAGTACAGCGGGAAGACGCCCCAGATGGCATACGCGAGGAAGCCGTAGGTCGTGCCGCGCCGGAGCTCGCCCTGGGCGTCCGGGCTCACCGGCGACCCCGGCTCACCGGCCGGCGGCCATCAGGCGACGGTCCAGGTGTCTTTGCCGTGGATGAGGCGCTCGAGGTCGGCGTCCGTGGGGGGACCGCCGGCCTTCTCGACGGCGGAGCCGACCTGGGCCCGCACGAGGTCGTCGTAGGTCGGCCGGGCCACGCTGCGAAAGACGCCCATGGGCACGTGCGTCATCTCCGGGGTGTCGAGCCGGGAGATCGCGAACGCCTGGGCAGGGTCGTCGGCGCCGGCCCGGTGGACGACGACGTCGTCCTGGTCGGCGTCGGCCTCGGGCACGAACTCCAGGCCGTCGCCGGTGCGGACGAGCACCTGGCGCTCGCCCTCGGCGCCGAGCCGGACCGGCTCCCCGTCGACCAGGTGGACGATGCGGGCCTCCTGCTGCTCGCGGTCCTTGATGAGGTCGAAGGCGCCGTCGTTGAAGATCGGGCAGTTCTGGTAGATCTCCACCAGGGCGGTGCCGCGGTGCTCGGCGGCCTGGCGCAGCACCTCGGTCAGGTGCTTGCGGTCGGAGTCCATGGTGCGCGCGACGAAGGTTGCCTCGGCGCCGAGGGCGAGGGAGACCGGGTTGAACGGCTGGTCCACCGACCCGAGCGGTGTCGACTTGGTGACGGCGCCGATGTGCGAGGTGGGGGAGTACTGGCCCTTGGTCAGCCCGTAGATCTGGTTGTTGAACAGCAGGATCGTGAGGTTGACGTTGCGGCGCAGCGCGTGGATGAGGTGGTTGCCGCCGATGGAGAGCGCGTCGCCGTCACCGGTGACCACCCACACCGCCAGGTCTTCGCGGCTGGTGGCCAGGCCGGTCGCGATGGCCGGGGCGCGGCCGTGGATGGAGTGCATCCCGTAGGTGTCGAGGTAGTACGGGAACCGGCTCGAGCAGCCGATGCCGGAGACGAAGACGATGTTCTCCCGCCTCAGGCCCAGCTCCGGCAGGAAGCCCTGCACCGCCGCGAGGATCGCGTAGTCGCCGCAACCGGGGCACCAGCGCACCTCCTGGTCGGAGGTGAACTCACGCTTGGTCTGCTTCGGGGCGTCCTCGGGGAGGCGCGGAACGGCGTCGGTGCCCGCGCGAGGCGAGCTGCCCGGCATACCGAGGTCGGTGGTGGTCATGCGGTTCCTCCGTTGTGGGGCACCGTCTGGGCGGCCACGATCGCGTCGGCGAGCTCGACGGTGGTGAAGGGCAGGCCGCGCACCTGCGTGAACGACTGGACGTCCACGAGGTACTTGCCGCGCAGGAGCAGCGCGAGCTGGCCCATGTTCATCTCGGGGACGAGGACGGTGCGGTAGCGCCGCAGGACCTCGCCGGTGTTGGCGGGGAAGGGGTTGAGGTGGCGCAGGTGCGCGCGGGCGACCTTGGCCCCGGTGTTGCGGACGCTGCGCACCGCGGCGGCGATCGGCCCGTAGGTCGAGCCCCAGCCCAGCACGAGCACCTCGGCCTCACCGCTGGGGTCGTCGACCTCGAGGTCGCCGATGGTCGACGCGATGCCCTCGACCTTGCCGGCGCGCAGCCTCGTCATGAGGTCGTGGTTGTCGGGGTCGTAGGAGATGTTGCCCGTGACGTTGGCCTTCTCGATGCCGCCGATGCGGTGCTCGAGGCCGGGGGTGCCCGGGACTGCCCACGGTCGGGCCAGGGTGGTCTCGTCGCGCAGGAACGGATGGAAGACCGGCTGGCCCGTGCCGTCGACGGCGTTGGGCTCGGTGGCGAACTCGACCGACAGGTCGGGCAGGTCCTTCACCGAGGGCAGGCGCCACGGCTCGGAGCCGTTCGCGAGGTAGCCGTCGGAGAGGAGGAAGACCGGCGTGCGGTAGGTCGTGGCGATCCGCACCGCCTCGAGGGCGGCGTCGAAGCAGTCCGCCGGAGAGCTCGGCGCGACGATCGGCACCGGGGACTCGCCGTTGCGGCCGAACATCGCCTGGAGCAGGTCGGACTGCTCGGTCTTGGTGGGCAGCCCGGTCGATGGCCCGCCGCGCTGGACGTCGACGATGATGAGCGGGAGCTCGAGCGAGACGGCGAGGCCGATGGTCTCCGACTTCAGGGCGACACCCGGCC